>JBAXVB010000099.1:0-12231 GCA_037129415.1 Deltaproteobacteria bacterium | reverse complement strand
AGGGAAATGTCCAACAGGGGGATTCAGTAATCATCATAGATGATGTTGTTACCACAGGGGCATCAACCGTAAAGGCCATTCGAATAGCGAGAGAACACGGCCTGAATATCCTGGCGGCTATTGTGCTGGTGGATCGATGTGAAGAAAACGGTAGACAGAATATTGAGGCCACAGGGGTTCCTATGTACTCAATTTTTACTGTATCCGATTTTATGTAAGACAAAAATTATCATGAACTCTAAAAATAAGTTAGAAAATCCACGTTTCAATAAACGGTAAATATTATCATGTTATTAAGGGGTTTCCGTTACATATTGCTTTTTTTTACACTTGTCATCGCTGCCGTTATTCCATGCTCAGCTCTTGAGCTTCTTGAGCGAGATCATGGACATGACTTCACGATTTGCGTGGGTGAGGAGTTTTCCATCAGATTGCAAGGCAACCCGACAACCGGTTATCTGTGGGAAGTTGCGGCTAACGATCCAGCCGTGCTGAAACAGAAAGGGGAGATTGTCTTTGTTGCAGATAACGATCGTATGGGTGCTGGCGGCCAATTAATCTTCCGGTTTGTTCCCAGCGGAGTCGGCTCAGTTCGCCTTAAGCTGGTTTATCGCCGCCCCTGGGAAAAAGAAATACCGCCAATCAAGGTGTTTGAAGTTACTGTGGTCGTGAAGGACGGGATAAAACAAAAGAAGTGATTCTCATAGGTAGCTGGCTGAAAGCAGTGTCCAACTGAAAGAATAACAACAATTACAACAAAAAAGGAGGCAGTATGTCAAAATCAAAGGATATTCGAAAGAGCGACAAGAAAAAACCTTCCAAAACGCCTAAAGAAAAGAAACAGGAAAAAAACGAAAAAAGTAAGAGCAAAAGCTGACGGAAGTGTTCGGGCAACAACTGAATAGTGTGTTGCCCGAATTACCTTTGATATTTCATGCGGATAGAACTCTGCGGATCATGTCGCCAAGCCCCTTAAGCTGATAGGGCTTGCCTATAAACGCATTGGGACGTTCGGGATGTTCGCCTGCCATAACACGCGCTTCGTCATAGCCGCTGGACAGGATTATCGGAATATCGGGCGAAAGCTTGCGCAGAGCGGTAAGTGTCTCCCAGCCGTCCATGCGCGGCATAGTCAAATCGGAGAGAACACAGCGGATCTCATCCTGGTGCTGTTGGAATATCTCCACGGCCTCAACGCCATCTTTTGCTTCAAGTACCGTATATCCCAGGCGAGAGAGCATAATTCCGGCCATCTTGCGCACCTGTTCCTCATCTTCGATCAGAAGCACCGTGCCGCCCCCCTTCAAACTTCCGGCAGACTTCTGGTCTGAGACAATTTTCTCCTGCTGTAATGAAATTTCTTCAGTTGACACCGGTAAAAAAACCCGAAAGACACTGCCCCGGCCCGGTTCGCTCTCCACAGAGACAGCACCATTGTGTGCGCGTACAATTCCCAGTACCACAGGCAGTCCCATGCCCCGACCAGTGAACTTGGTGGTGAAAAACGGGTCGAAAATCTTCTCGATATCGTTATCCGAAATCCCACATCCGGTATCCGTAACTTCCATACATGCGTAGGGAATGCTCAGTGGCTGATAGTCGATAGGAAAGCAGTGCGATGCGGGGATATCCGCCGAAGAAACGGTCTTGATGATCAGTCTAATGGTACCCCCATTGTCACCAATTGACTCCCAAACATTTGTGATCAGGTTGGTAAGAACCTGATGCATCTGGTTCGTGTTCGCTCTTATGGTTGGTCCGGGTGATGGTAATTCGGTTTCCACGATTACTTTGTTCGGAATAACGGCCCGAAGCATGGACAGGCCCAAGTGACAGATATCGGATATATCCAGCGGCTCATGTTTGCCAGGCGTTTGTCCCAGGTAAGTCAACATCAGGCTACTTACTTCGGCCGCTTTGCGGGAAGCCTCCATTGCCTGAATCAGGTTTTTTAATACATCTGATCCTGGGGGCAAGTCCATAATGGCCAGCTCAAGGTTACCAATCGACACAGCGAGCATGTTATTAAAGTGGTGGGCTATGGCGCCGGCCATGCGGCCCAGACTTTCAGCTTTCTGAAGCTGTCGGTTTTGGGCTTCAAGTTCCGCCTTCTCCTTTTCAACCTGCTTGCGCTCAGTCAAGTCAACGTTAAGACAGAACAACTCGGGTGCATGTCCCAAGCTCTGAAGCACAGTATGACTTGAAAAGACCGCCACGCGGGACCCATCCTTTCGCATAAAAGACAGCTCCGATGCTGGAATGCCTTGTCCGGTATTGGCCATCTGCTGAATGGCCCGCTCTACATCCACCCGCATTTCGGGTGGAATAATAAGATCTAACAAGTTACGTCCAATAGCCTCCTGTGCGGTGTATCCGTAGAGATTTTCGGATGCCTGGTTCCAGTACAGTGTGGAGCCATCCGCACTGTAACCCTGGACCGCTACAGATGTCACATTTTGAAACAGATTACGGAATCGCTCCTCGCTTTCTTTGAGACGCTGATTGAGCTTATGTCTGTACATGACCATCTCAATGGTCACTGCCAACTCCCGATCGAACACGGGTTTAACCAGATAGCCATAAGGCGATGCGGTTTTGGCCTCTTGCACGAATGCGTCTTCCGAGTGATTGCTCAGGAATATGACGGGAATATCCGATATAGCCCCGATATGCCGGGATGCTGTAATACCGCTGATTTCCCCGGACAGTTCGATGTCCATCAAAATCAGGTCGGGCTGTCTCGCAGCCACAGACAGTATGGCCTCCTCACCCGATGTCACGGGTTCCATTACATTGTAACCATATCCAGTCAGCACATTCTGCAAATGAGCGGAAAGAATCCAGTCATCCTCTACAATCAGAATTGTTTCACGCTCCATGACTTCATCTCCTCTTTCCGTCATATATTTTTGAAGTGAATCCGGAATTCGGGACTTCCGTGGATGTCCAATTCCAGAGTCCCTTTCAACTGGCGTTCCACCAGATTGGTTATCAGCCTAACCCCCAGAGATGAGACCCGTTTGAAGTCGAAATTTTCCGGAAAACCAACCCCATCATCTCCAATGCACAAACAAATCAACTGGTCTTCTCCCTCAAGCAGTCGCATCCGGATCACACCACTGCGGTTTGCGGGAAACGCGTATTTAAGTGAATTGGAAATCAATTCATTGACCACCAGTCCGCAGGTAACGGCGATATCCAGGGAAACAGCGATTTGTTCCGCCTGAAAATCCAGTTGAACTTTTTCAGTGGTGGATTTATAGCTTTCGATCAAACCGGAACTGAGGTCATAAAGATAAGCTTTAAAATCAATGCGGGTCAGGTCTTTGGCCTGGTACAGCATTTGGTGGGCTTTGGCCATGGATATAATCCGGTTTTGTGTTTCCTTGAATATCGCCCGAATTTTTGGATCGCTGATGCCATCTGACTGCAGAGCCAGCAGGCTGTGGATCACCTGCATGTTGTTTTTGGTTCGGTGGGTAATTTCGCGAAGCAGCACCTCTTTTTCTTCGAGAGATTGCCTCAGTTGGAGCTGAGCCAGTTTCCGATCTGTAACATCGAGCATCAGGCCATCCCAGACGGTATCCTCATCAACCAGGCGGGGCTGTGATGCAATGCTTATCCACACCGGATTTTTTTCATCGCCTGCCAAACGGCATTCGATTTTCAGCAGCGACAGTTGATCAGCGGAATCATCGGTTTTTACAGCCACCAGTTGCCTGTCGTCCATATAAATGATGTCCAGCCAATTGTAATCCGGATGGGTCAAGTTTTTTGAAGAAATCCCCGTCAATCTGGAAATCCATTGGCTGACAAAACTCAGTGAAGTTTGTTTGTCGCTATGCCGGATCAGTGTAAATATCCCACCCGGCATGTTGGCAGTAACCGTCTTCAGCTCAAATATTTTGTAAAGCCGATGAAAAATGTCCGCCCATTCATTCGGAACTGTCGGGACGGGTACATTTTCGCCGGCGGCTTCGGTCTGGATATAGTCTATCAGTGCTATGGACGGAAGGATATAATCCGTTTTCAGGATTCGATGAATTACAACAAAAAACAAGGCCATACAGAACGCAAGTACCGGGTAAATGGCAAAACCCGAAATAAGAAAGCAGGCGATGCGCCATTCCTCGACCATGTAAATGACATGCCAGTCTGCATTCTCAACCGGAAGAGAAAGTACATTGCAGCCATTGATAAACGCGTAGCTTTTCTCTGAACGCCGTATCACTTCTTCAAAACCCGTTTTGAGTACATCGCCCAAAATGTCATCAGCGATGGGAGGCAATCCGGTTTTCAGACCTGCACCGGCCATCACCTGCCCGGCATTATTGACAAGAAGCGGGGGGCGTTCAAATGGGTCAACATTTAGAGCAAACTGAGAGAGAAACTCCAGCGTGATGTCCATGCACACAAAGCCTTCGAAGCGATCCTTGTGATACACCGGCGAGGCCCGGGTAATCATTAACCCCTTGCCGGCTTTATCGACATACACTTTTGTCCATACACCGATTCTTTCGGGATTTTTTTCAGGAGAAACCAATATACGCGTTTGACCTCCCCCAATTTCGTAGGAGGCATCTTTTGGCTCTTTAAATGAAAGGGCGATTTTTTCTGACGATATCCAGGGGAAAATATTGCCGACACCTCCCAGAAAGACGCAATAGCTCCAGGCAAGAAAAGGATTGATTTCGTGAGCAACGTACTGGAATGCGAACAATTCAAGAGCGGCGCCAAGTTTTTTATTAAAAAGGGCATCTCTTCCACTCAGCGAATTGCCTCCGACAATAATCGTTCCAACTTCAGCACGTTGATATGGCGGCCTGATGTGATCAATATAAAAAAAATCACCTTCCTCTCGGTGTTCCATCATGGAAATCAAAGGTGATGCAGGCAATTCATCCGAAGCAGTAGAAAGGTAATTTTCGGTCCAAAGCCGCATGAATTCATTCTGATTGGAAAGACGCGCCAAGATTCCGTTCAGACTTAGGGTACGTTCTGCTAACGCGCTTTGTATCTGTTGCAGCAATTTTGACCTGGACTGGCTGTACTGGTGGCAGAAGACGAAAGCCATCACAAATAGAATTATTGTCATGCTCCACGCGGCGATCCTGCGAAATTTTACAGAAAGCCTTTGACCTTGATCTTGCCGAAATTTTTCTATATCCCCTCCTTTGCGTTGCATGAGTCAATGATGGCCAGAATGCTTTCCATCTGGACCGGTTTGACAAAATATCCAAGGTATCCCACAACATCGGCTTTTTGCCGAACCGCATGGTCGATGTATCCGGTCATGAAAATCACGGGGATACCGAAACTGTCCTTGATCTTACGAGCTGTTTCAATTCCATCCATATCCGAGCAAAGGTTTACATCTATAACCGCCAGATCGGGTTTTTCGCTCTCGATACACTGTATGGCTTGCTCTCCGGACGAGGCCAGAACTATATTTAGCCCTGCTGCGCCCAGGCTGGATTCCAGCGCCATGGCATGAATGATTTCATCCTCAACAATCAGTATCTTGACAATTGGCATCTTTTGCAGGTCTATTCGCTTCGGCATTCTATGGTGTAAAATTTAATTTCGTGTAAATCCGTAGCATATATGAAATGTTTTGTCCATAAATTCCCGATTCACAGAATCGGTTTCAGGGGATGCAGACCATCCGATTTCGATAGGGCGAATACAAGATTCGCCCCTACTATTGCCTGATGTCGGCGAGACTATTGATTGCCCCATGGCCGTTTGCAGCACTCGGCAAAGACTCTGGCAGTGCAACCGGCACATCGCTCGGGATCCAGGCGAGGCACGATGGACTGAATGGCCTCGTCCTTGGTGAAAAAAACATGTTCGGGACCCATGTTGGCGAAACAGCCGCCACGTTTTAGCGTATCAAGTACTTCTCGCTTCAGTGAACACAGGGATATCTCACGACCGGTTAGCCTGAGGCTCCGGTTTTCGCGAAAGAGCATATTGCAGCCTGTCGCATCCATAAAATTGATTCCACTGCCGATAATCAGGATGTGGTACTGCTCGGGACTGGCGTCAATGATGTTGTGGAGTTCCTCGCTGATGTGATTCACCGCGCCGAAGAAAATGGAGCCGTCGAGCCGAAGTATCTTGAACTGTGGACATTCATTAAGGGGCCCGTTCCGGATGTTGACCAAACGGCGGTGCTTGTCTGTCGGGTCAATGGCCAGGGTAATGAAATGGGGATGGGAGGTTCGTTTGAGGTAGAGCAGGAGCGAAAGGATGACACCTGCATAGATGGCGAACTCAAGCTGAACGAAAAGTGTGGCTAAAAAGGTCAGGAACAAAACGGCGGCTTCACTGCGATCCGTACTTATGATATGGCGGATGCTGCTGAAGTCGATGAGATGCCATGCGACCAGAAGGATGACACCTGCCATAGAGGCCAGCGGCAGATAGGCTGTCAATTGGGCCACAAGAAGCAGGATCAGGGCGAGAAAAAGAGCTGAAAATACAGCGGCCAGAGGCGTTTTGGCTCCGGCCTCATAGTTGACTCCGGTTCTGGTAAATGATCCCGAAGCAGCATAAGCAGAAAAAAAACTGCCAGCGATATTGGCCAGGCCCTGGCCGATAAATTCCTGGCTATTGTCGATGGACTGATTGGAGCGAACAGCCACTGATCTTGCGATGGAGACCGCCTCTGCAAGGCCCAACATGGCCACTGCCATGGCGCCTGGCACCAGATCATGTATGGCGTTCAACGAGATATTCGGCAAGGACAGCGGCGGCAGACAACTCGGCAATGCTCCGACCAGCTTCATACCGTGGCTTTCGCCATCAATAAGCACACTCATGACGCTGCCGACAACCATCGCAGCCATCAGAGCCGGCGCGTGAGGCCGCCAAGCCTTGATACCGGCTGCAACAATTAGTGTCGTAACGCCCACTGCCGCTACATAAGGATTTATTGCAGGCAGGGCATGCATCAAATTGACCCATGTTGAAAGAAATGAATCGCTTTTTGGCAGTACCAACCCGAAAAAATGCCCGATCTGGCTGGACGCAATGAGGACGGCGGCTCCTGCGGTAAATCCCACCACTACAGAATGAGAGACGAAATTCACCACAGCACCGAGCCTGGCTACACCCAGTACTAACTGACAAATTCCGGTCAGGAAGGTCAGGGTAAACACCAACTGAACGTAGTCCAGACCAAAAGGGACGGCCAGCTTGCTGATATTGGCGAATACGACCAGGGAAATGGCGGTTGTTGGCCCGGAAACCAGGTGAAACGACGACCCAAACAGGGCAGCCACCAGGACCGGAACCATGGCCGTGTAGAGACCATAAGCTGGCGGCAGACCGGCGATGGTGGCGAAAGCCACGCCCTGGGGCAGCACAATAATCGCTCCGGTGATTCCGGCCAAGAGATCGGCCCGCAGGGATCGTCCTGTAACCTGTGGCAACCAGCGTAAAAATGGGAATATAATCGGCAGCGCCTTTGCTATATGCATTTATCTTATCCCTTACACCTTATCCCTCGCATAGATTTTTGCACTTGGTCACAACAACACAGGATCTGTGGCCGCAAGATTTTCGTCCTTCATCGTCAGAACGCTGATGACATAGTACCCGATGGGAACCCCCACAACCATTCCCCATATTCCGAAAAACCGTTCTCCTACCAGCAGCAGTATCAACACCAGGATCGGATGGACATGCAAAACGTTTCCGGTAATCTTGGGATTTAGCAGATATGCTTCAAAAGCGTGAACAATGGCTATCAGGATCATGAGTTTAAAAACCAATAAAAGCCCGCCGGTCTGAATGCCAAAGATCATTATCGGAATGGAGCTTATAAAGGTTCCAACAATGGGAATAAATCCGCAAAGAAAGACAACGGTCATGATTAGCGCGATATTTGGCACCTGAAAGAACCAGATGCCTGCTGCGGTCAACAGCATATTGCAGATTGCGATAATGGCCTGGGCGGTAAAGGCTTTTCACAAAACGTTGGCAAAGGCATGAAGATGCGGTGCGGCGCCGATATAGAAGGATCGAATCCGGCTCTTTTCCAGCTCCTTCATTGTTCTGGCTATTCTTTGCCAGTCCATGACCAGAATGAATGAAAATATGATTGCCAGGATCAGGGTGAACAGAATTTCCCAGCAGAACTTGACCAGGTGAAGAAGGGTTTCAAGAACGCGCGGCAAGGCCGCTTTAACCGCCTTTGTGGACTCGGTCTTCAGGACTTCAATCATCGCCGTGTATTCATCGGAGTCAATGATGTTCTGGGCCTTTTCCTCTCCCACCACTTTTACGACAATGCTTTCAACAAACCCGTTGATCTTCTCCCTGGTCTGCTGATCGCCGCTGCCGGTAAAATCCTTCACGATGCGATTGGACTCGATAATGAGTTTGGGCACGATCCAGGCGCTGGCCGCCCCCAGTATCGTCACAAACAACACGAAAACAATCAACGCAGTTAACCGGTAATTTATCTTCAGGCGACTCACCGCCCATTGAATGACGATTTTCGTGCTGTAGGTGATTAGAAATGTTTCAAAAATCAGCAGAAAAAATGGCTTCAACAGATAGAAGAGCCCGATGAGAATCGTCCATAGGGCCATTTTTTCCCAGTTGTTTGCAAACAGTTTCTTGACACCAGATCCTTCAAGCATTCCCTGCTCCTTCATAAAGATTATCATCAATGAATAATGTTTTCCGTATCATTGCAGATTCACATAATCAAGAAAGAAGATAATTATTCAGTTAATGAGCATCAGCGTTACCATCCTGTTTGCTGTGGTCAGCACCTCAACAACTGCCAGAACCTGCCGATGGTTTGAAAAAAACTGTTGATAAATATCGTTAAAAGTGGAAAAGGTGAACATCCTGAAAACTGGCTCTCTTTTAAGTGAGCTTCGATAACATTTTAATTGTTTGAATACAAATACGCAAGAGAGGACAACCGATGAAAATTCTGATAGCCGAAGACGACTTTATATGCCGCACGATCATTCGGCGGCTCCTTGAACCATACGCTGACTGCGATGAGGCGATCAACGGCATGGAAGCATTAACAGCTTTTACCATCGGGGTCGTGGAAGGAGATCCCTATGATCTCATCCTCCTCGACGTTATGATGCCAGAAATGGACGGACATGAAGTACTTGAAGAAGTAAGAAGAATTGAAGAGGAGGAGTGGGGAATCATCTATCCCAAGGGGGTAAAAATTATCATGACCACAGCCCTTGACGACCCCCATAATGTGGTGAAGTCCTTCAAATTCTTCTGCGATGCATATCTGGTCAAGCCGATCACGGAAGAAAAATTGGTTGCCGCCATTCAGGAATTCTTCCCTGACTTTGGCACCTGATATTTCTATAAATTATCCCCTTATTGCATTGTATATCCGGAGCTGCAAATCGGGCACGACTGAAGCTGCAGGGGCTTTTCCAGACGGCAGGCATCCAGGAGTTCCTGATTCTGCAGGATATCACGGGTGGACCCGTCAGCTTCAACCCTGCCTTTCTTGAGAACAATGGTGCGAGAGCATAAATCAAGCACCATATCCAGATCGTGAGTCGCCAGGATAATGGTGTGTTCGAAGGTTTTCAGAAGATGAATGAGCTGTCTTCTGGCCTTGGGGTCGAGATTGGACGTCGGCTCATCCATAACCAGAATACTCGGGGACATGGATAGCACTGTTGCAATGGCCACAGATCTCTTTTCTCCTCCCGAAAGCCTGTAGGGTGGACGGTCCCTTAGATGAAGCATGCCCACCGTGGACAACGCATGAACGACCCTTTCCTCTACGTCCTCAAGCGGAAGGCCCAGATTCAGGGGGCCAAATGCAACGTCTTCATGTACCGACGGCATGAAGAGCTGATCGTCCGGGTCCTGAAAAACCATGCCGACAGTGCGCCGCACATGCTCCAGCGTTTTTCGGGTCAGGGGGAAATCGCCGATGCGGACCGTTCCGGTTTCAGGAATAAGACAGCCATTAAGGTGCAGCAGAATTGTGGATTTTCCGGCCCCATTCGCCCCAACGATAGCAACAGTTTCCCCGTGGGTGATTCGAAATGAAACCCCACGCAGGGCGGAATTGCCATCGGGATAGGTGTAATGCAGATCTTTGATTTCAACGATGTGGTGGCTCATCTGATCAACTCCGTAACCCTGTCGCCCATCCACTGGGGAATATCAACAAGCCGCATCAGGACAAACAGCGTGGACCACCCCAAGAGAAACGCAGTGTCCTGTCTGTTGAAGGTTAACTGTCTAAAAATCCGGATTTCTCCATCAAACCCCCGGCAGCGCATGGCCAGGTGGATACGCTGAGCCCTGTCCATGGCGCGCAGCAGGAGCTGTCCGATCATGGAAGTGAAGACATTAAAGCCCATCCCCCTTCCCTCAAAGGAGCGAAGCGCCCTGGCGCGTACAATGCGCGATGCCTCATCGACCAGCACAAAAATATAGCGGTACAAAAAAAGAAGTTGCACGGCAAAACTGTTTGGAGCGCCCATTTTTTCCAGGGACATGCAGATTGACGCAAAGCCGGTGCTGGCAATCAGCGCAAGGACTGCACCGACCGTCAGAACAAAGCGCAGCATGATGGATGCAAAAGAAACCCAGCCTCCGGATATGCAGACAGGCCCCAGGTTTATCAAAATTGCGCGGTCAATGATGGGATTAAACATGCCGATGAAAACAGCAAAAGGCGCAGCAATCAAGATTTTTTTTAGCAGATACACGAGCGGCAAATCTCCCATGGCAATCAGAACGATGGGATAGAGAAAAAACGGAATCAGTCCCGTAATTTCGTATTTGTGAAAGGATACAACGCTGACTATGAAAAACGCTGTAGCAATTACTTTTGCCCGTGGATCCAGCCGATGGATGGGGCTTTGCTGGCAGGAAAGGCTGTCTAAGTAGCTGATATCCAGAAAAGATGATGCAATTTTCGCCATTATCTTTATCTATGCCGTCTTTTCAATGCAAAGCCAATGAAGCCGGCCAGCCCCATGGCCATTGTCCCCCCAACCATGCCAGACACAGAAGTTCCTGCACTTACAGCCGGCCAGGGTTCTTTTTTTTCTGGTGCTGCCAAGGATTCATGCTCGCCGGGTTTATCCGGCCCCGCTTTCATGAATCCGTAATCCGGTAAAAAAGCGGTCTTTTCCTGAAGCCTGGCAAAAAGCGAATGCAGCCCTTTTTCAGCAGGTTCGAGTTTTTCCTTTCCAGATGTATGGAACATGGACCACTCCAGACCGTCCGGGCGTTCCGAAGCAAACCAGGACAGAATGCCTCCTGTGAAAGCGGCGACCATAAGAAGTCCGACAAGTACATTTCCAATGGCAAGGCGCCCAACTGGCCGGGCTGTGCGGGCCATGTTCAGAATTTCGGGGCGCGCCTTCCAGATAAAGGACACCACTGCCGCAGTGACCAGCCCCTCGACAATGCCTATGGCCAGATGGATGGGCTGCATCAGGAGCAGGAATGCGCCAAAGGGCAGCTCCGAGATTCCTGAAAACAGCGTCTCAAAAACGACGCCTAACGCTCCCATTTGCAGCCCAACTATGGAAGCCATGATGGCGCCTGTCATAATGCTGCGCTGGGTAGTACTTTCGCCGGCGATTTGTTTGTAAATGATGGGATAGGCAATAAAACAGGGAAAAAAACCCAGGTTAAAAATATTGCATCCCAGCGCCAGAAGTCCGCCATCCGCAAAAAACAGGGCTTGAACCGTGAGTACTGACGCCATGGTGATAAAGGCGGAATATGGCCCCAGCAAAATGGTCAGAATCATCCCTCCCCCAAGGTGGCCACTGGATCCGGTGGCCGGAATCGTGAAGTTGATCATCTGGGCCGCAAATATGAAAGCCCCCAGAACACCCATAAGTGGCGTCTGGCTGTCATCAAGGTTTTCTTTGAGTTTTTTGGCGCTATAGAGGGTAAGGCCGGCTGTTGCGGCCCACATCGCGCCGCCGACGGCCGGTGAAATCAGTGCATCTGCCATGTGCATGGAAAATCCTCCCCGAAATGAAAAAAGGAAATAATAACAACTCCGGTACTCCCACGTAATCTCTTGATTTTCCTCAGCCCAAAAAAAAAGCCAAGTAAGCCCCTTTATGGTGCTACCTGGCCTTCATGACCCAACTATGTGTTTTTTTCAGTGCCGTACCGCCAGAGCTTCATACCCTGTTTGTGGTTCATAAATACACAAGACATCCTTTTGAGTCAACCTGTTTTTATTAC
>JBAXVB010000098.1:0-12335 GCA_037129415.1 Deltaproteobacteria bacterium | reverse complement strand
AAAAATAGGATCAGTTTTTCACTAAAATATATGGCAATTTTCATCAGCCCAGGGTGCGATTGCAAATCGTTCTGGAAGAACAATCCATCTTTGATTATATGAAACACCTTTGTGGAAGAACTGCTGTTTTCTGCCAGTCAGCAGGCAGTTTCTGATCGGGGGTTTCTCCGAACTTGGCTTTTACTTTTTTTAGCCCGGGCCTGGCATATTGCATGTGTCCCTCTTTCAGGGTACGGCCATTGATGATGGCTTCAGAGCGCAACCTGCGTCCGATGGTTTTTTCCATATTCTTGCCCAACCACAGAACCCTGTCAACATCATAGCCATGTTCAATACCCATTTCATCAATCTGTACCAGGGTGTCTTCCAGGGTAACCAGGCCCACATACCGGGGGTCATAATAATAGTCTCCGGTTCCCTTGGTGGGACAATCATCAAGGAAATTGGCCGGCTGCCCGCCCAAGCCGCCCAGCGTGGCTTCAAAATGGGTGATTCCGGCCTGAAGTGATGCCAGAACCGATGCGGACGCCACCCGTTTGGTTTCGTGAAAATGCGCAATGTGAAGCGCCGGATTGGGAATTTCATCCAGAATCATGGAAAAATACCGATAGACGCTTGCAGCCGATGCGCTGCCATCGTGATCCGCGTGCTCTACGTCATGCGCGCCAATCGAAAGCCATCGTTTGGTAAACTCGACCGCATCCTTTAATTCCGTGGCGCCGCCAATGGGACTTCCCCATATCGTGCTGACTGTGCCGCACATTTTGATGCCGGCATCATTGCATTTCTTGATGCACCGCTCTGACTCTTTCCAGTAATCCGGAAGGGTCGTGCCGGAATTGGCGAAATGGTGCTCCTCTTCCGTGGATACCATCATGAGAATCCGATCCGGCCCCACACCCTTTTGTTTGAGGGCGATAGCCCGGTCAACCGAGGTTTCCCGAATGGTAATGGCGGTGAGGCAAATATCCTCGTAGGTGATTCCTTTTTTGGCGCAGCGGCTTTTAAACCGGTCGCTTCTTAAATGCGCCAGTAACTGCTCGGCATCCCTGAACTGGGGCATTGCAATGGGGTTGCCCAGGTTGGTGACCTCAATATTGCGGCATCCGGCAAAAATCAATTCTTCAAGATAAAATATTTTTGCAGCCGTAGAAACAAATTTTTCTTCGTGCTGGAAACCATCTCGAATCGTAATGTCACCAATGGTGACTTTTCGGGGCATTTTTGGAAAAATTTTCCAGTAATCATACTCGGTCATGTTGGTCTGTTCTCCTTAATCAAGTGATGAGTCTTACGTTTTGACAATATCAGTGTTACATTCCCTTGTACACCGGTTTTCGTTTTTCGCGAAAAGCGGCAAGGCCCTCCAGCCGGTCCTGGGTCGGTATGCACGCCCAGTAAGCATTGGATTCAATAGCCAGCCCGGTGGAAAGATCGGTTTCAAGGCCATAATTAATGGCGTATTTGGCCTGCTCAATTGCGATGGGTCCGGTTTCGCAGATCATGGCAGCCATTTTACCGGCTTCTGCAAGGAGTTGATCCGGTTCACATATTTGGTTGGCAAGCCCGATGGACAGGGCCTCGTCTGCACCGACCCTTCGGCCGGTAAAGATAAGCTCCTTGGCCTTGCCCTTTCCCACAAGCCGTGGAAGCCGCTGGGTTCCGCCAGCGCCAGGAATAATGGCAAGCCGGGTTTCGGTAAGCCCCATCAAGGCTGTTTTGGATACAATTCGAATATCAGAAGCCAGAGCAAGCTCGGTGCCGCCTCCCAAGGCAATGCCGTTGACTGCGGCAATGACCGGTTTGTTCAAATATTCAATAGCAGTAAACAGATTCCGAATGGTCAGGATATATTCCTTGACTTGGGCGGGGCTCATGGTGACCCGTTCCTTCAGGTCTGCGCCAGAGCAAAACGCTTTTTCGCCTGCGCCGGTAATAATAACAACACGGACATCCGGCATAAACCGGATCGCCTCCACCTCCTGCTGTAAGGCCCGAAGCAGTTCAAAACTCAGCGAATTCATCACGCCCGGACGGTTCAACGTCAGCAGGATAACGCCGTCCTTTTCTTCCTTCAGTAAGATATTCTCTTCCATATTTCTCCGATAACGATCATGTTGTATCTTTCTTAAATTCGATCACTCCATATATGAAAATGATACTTCCCCCTTTGAAAAAGGGGGATCGAGGGGGATTTTCCAGGTGGATAGCTCCTAAATCCCCCCTGGCCCCCCTTTTTCAAAGGGGGGGAATCCTTTTGATTTTAGTATTTTAGATTGTTCGATGAAATTTAAGAATGATACATCCTGTTCTTGATTTATTAATTTACCGTGTAGGGGCGACCGGCCGGTCGCCCCTACTTTGCGCATGTCGGCTACAGGTTTTATATATTTTGGTCATTCATGGGGGCGGTCTGCCCTGAGATCAGCACCCGATATACCGTGAGATCACGATTCTCTGGACCTCTGAAGTGCCTTCGCCGATTTCGAGAAGCTTCTGGTCCCGGAAGAACTTTTCGACTCCGTAATCCTTCATTAACCCGTAACCGCCGTGAATCTGAACCGCATGATTCACCACCCGACCCATGACTTCAGAGCAGTAAAGCTTGGCCATGGCAGCCTCTTTTTCGAAGGGCCGGTGTTGATTTCTTAACCAACATGCCTTGTACAGAAGATTCCGGGCGCACTCTATTTCCACTGCGCAGTCTGCCAGTTTAAAGGCGATTGCCTGGAATTTGCAGATCGGCTGACCGAACTGAACCCTTTCCCTTGCGTATTTCAAGGCCGCATCATAAGCCCCCTGTGCACCGCCAAGTCCCATTGCGGCGATGGAAAGCCTTCCGCCGTCAAGGGTTTTCAGCATCTGGTGAAATCCATCCCCGCGGTTGCCCAGAATGCTGCTGTCCGGCACCCGCAGATTGTCAAAGTACAACTCGGCTGTGTTGGATGAACGCCACATCATTTTCCGGTGCATGGGAACAGCTTTAAACCCCGGAGTTCCGCTTTCAACCAGAAAACAGGTATATTCCGGCCTGCCATTGGGGCGGGTTCCGGTGATGGCCTGAACCGTAACACCCATCGTCATATCGCACGCAGCATTGGTGATAAAAATTTTCGAGCCGTTGATGACCCAATCATTTCCATCTTTAACAGCAGTGGTCTTGCTGCCACCGGCATCTGATCCGGCTGTCGGTTCTGTAAGGCCAAAGCCCCAAAGCGCCTTTCCGGAGCAAAGTCCGGGAAGATATTTCTTTTTCTGGTCTTCGGAACCAAAATAATAAAGGGGTCCGATGCCCAGCGAATTTCCAGCAGCAACGGTTGCCGCCTGAGAACCGTCAACTCTGGCAACCTCCTCCACAGCGATAATATAGGACAAATAGTCCATGCCCTGGCCTGCAAAGTCTTCCGATACAAACATGCCAAACAAACCAATGTCTCCCATTTTCCGGGTGAGTTCAGAAGAAAAAGTCTCTGATTCATCCAGATCGGGGGCAATGGGGGCGATTTCGCTGAGAGAAAACTTGCGAACTTCCTTTCGGATCATTTCTTGTTCTTTTGTAAGATCAAAATCCAACGGATTTCCTCCTTTTTCGGCAACAGTGGAAAGAATGAAACAAAACAGTATTGAAAAAATAACTTTCAGAAAACGACTAACCATAATTGAAAAAAATTTCAATAGAATTTATGATTAAAGTGTAAAAAGATGACAGAAAACAGAAAACCGGAACCAATTACCCCCTTTTTATGAAAGATAATTTTTTGGAGCCTCAATCCCAGGAACAGTCCTATTTGCTTGCCGGCATATCCGCCGATCCGGGTGTCTATTTGATGAAAGATGCATCAGGGAAGGTGATTTATGTGGGTAAAGCAAGGAATTTGAAGAAACGCCTGAATTCCTATTTCAACAGACCGGAACATCCTGATCCCAAAACCGCGGTTCTGGTTAAAAAAATTGCATCCATCGAAACCATTATCACGGCAACGGAAAACGAAGCATTGATTCTGGAGTCCACGCTGATCAAAAAGCACCGGCCCCGGTATAATGTGATTCTAAAGGACGATAAACGCTACCCGTCACTTCGGGTGGATACAACCAGTCCCTATCCCAATTTAACGGTGGTTCGAAAAATCAGCAGGGACGGCGCCTTGTATTTCGGGCCATACACATCTCCGCCCGCAGTCTATCAAACCATTAAAATCATCAACAAAACGTTCAAACTTCGTAAATGCAAAGATCGGATGTTCAGAATCAGAACAAGACCCTGCCTGAATTATCAGATTGGATCATGTCTGGGGCCATGTTGCCTCAAGGTGGATCCGGACAGGTATCAGGATATGGTCCGGGAAGTTGTTCTGTTTTTGAAGGGAAGAACGCCGGATTTGGTGGCCAAATTGAAACAGGATATGAATGCCGCCGCTCTGGAAAGGCAATATGAACTGGCGGCCGAAATCCGCGATAAACTCTTTGCCATCGAAAAAACCCTGGAAAAGCAGGTTGTGGTCATGCCGGATTTCCTGGATCGGGATGTTGTTGGTTTTGTCAGATCGCCGGCGGATTCGATTGTAACGGTTCTCTTCGTCCGGGCTGGGCAGTTGGTGGGGTCCAGAAATTTCCATTTTTCGGAAACCCTGGCATCCGATGCTGAATTGATCGGGTCATTCATTCATCAATTCTATGAGCAGACGACCCATATCCCGGATGAAATACTGGTCTCCAAAGTCTTTGATGATATGGATGTGATTCAGGAATGGTTGACAGGCTTGAAGAAAAACAAGGTGGATGTGATTTGGCCACAAAGAGGACCCAAAGTTCATCTGATTCAGATGGCTGAGCAGAATGCCGGAAACGAACTGAAAAATCTCATCGAAGATCGGTTAAATGATCAAACCCTGCTGCTGCGACTTCAGGAAAAATTGAATCTCACCAGACTTCCGGTGCGAATCGAGTGTTTTGACAACTCCAATTTATCCGGAACACAGCCGGTTTCCGCTATGGTGGTTTTTGAACAAACCCGTCCGAAAAAATCCGATTATCGAAAATATCGCATCAAAACCGTTTCCGAGCCAGACGATTACGCAACAATGGCCGAGGTTCTGAAGCGGCGTTATGGAAAAGGCGAGGACTCTGCGCCGTTTCCGGATATGTTGATGGTTGACGGCGGAAAAGGGCAATTAGGTATTGCCGTGTCCGTGCTGGATGAGTTGAATCTGTTGGGCCGGTTTGATGTAATCGGAATAGCCAAAAAAGATGACATGAAAGGAGAAACTCAGGATAAAATCTATAAGCCGAGTCGTCTCAACCCAATGAATATGGACAGGGACGGCAATCTTCTCCTGTTTTTGCAGCGTATTCGGGATGAGGCCCATCGGTTTGTCATTACCTATCACAGGGCCAGGCGGGGGGCGGCGGCAATCCGTTCGGAGCTTGACACCATTCCTGGAATCGGACCAAAACGCAAACAGGCGCTTCTCAAACATTATGGAAGCATCAAGGCCATTCGGGCCGCCTCCCTTGATGAATTATCCTTGGCGCCCGGAATGAATCGAAAAACAGCAGAAATAGTTCAGAGCAGACTGTCAATCCCATTGACAGAAGACGAATAGATACGTAAAGGATATCAAAATTATATGTGAAAATAATTCCCTCTTCTTCTCCAAAAAAAAGGGGGGAGGGACGTTATCATCTTTTGTATTTCGAAATATAACAAAGTCTCGCGCACACTAAAGGAACCAATCAAGGAATCCCAATGGAACCAACAGTCTCGCTTCAAAAAGAAACTCTGGAATCTGAAGAAACCGCTGAACCCCCGCTCCTGACTTTTTTCAGCAGTTCAAGGTCCAGGGCTTTTCTCAAACACTTTTATCCAAATGTGACCCTTGCCGAATGGAATAATTGGCGCTGGCAGATGAACAACTGCATCACAGATGTTCAGGCGCTTTCACGGCTCATCACGCTTTCACCCGCTGAGTGCAGTAAACCGGATATTCATCCTAAGAACCTTCCACTTCGCATCACGCCCTATTATGCGTCGCTTCTGGATCGAAAAAATCCCGATCATCCACTGCGAAGATCCGTTGTTCCAACTTCTGATGAATTTATTTTTTCTCCCGGCGAAAGCAGGGACCCTCTTTGTGAAGACGATCACAGCCCGGTTCCGGGCCTGGTACACCGGTATCCTGACAGGGCTCTGTTTCTGGTTACCGGTACCTGTTCTACCTTTTGCCGGTACTGCACCCGATCCCGGATGGTCGGAAAAAGCGACAATGCGGCAAACAACCCTTCCCGGTGGTCGGCTGCCATTGATTATATCAAGGCCCATTCCGAGGTAAGGGATGTACTCATATCTGGCGGAGATCCGTTAACACTCCCGGATGACGCACTGGAATCAATCGTTAAAAGGCTGCGGCGTATCCGTCATGTGGAGATGATTCGCATTGGAACCAAAATGCCCGTGTCGATGCCTCAGCGGATCACGTCTTCTCTGGTTTCGATGCTGAAAAAATATCACCCCTTGTGGATGAGCATTCATGTGACGCATCCGGAAGAGCTGACGCCAGAATTCGAGGCAGCCTGCGCCAGACTGGCGGATGCCGGAATTCCGCTGGGCAGTCAGACGGTGCTTCTTAAAGGAGTTAACGACAGCATCTTGCCCCTGAAAAAGCTGATGCACGGGCTGATTAAATTCCGCGTCAAACCATATTACCTGTACCAGTGCGACCCCATTCCCGGCTCTTCGCATTTTCGCACGCCTGTCTCAAAAGGACTTGAGATGATTCAGGGGCTAAGGGGTCATACCAGCGGTTATGCCGTGCCGACGTTTGCAATTGATGCTCCTGGCGGGGGAGGAAAAATTCCGCTGCTTCCGGAATATGTGATTGGCCGGGATGAAAACGGCATTATTCTGAGGAATTATGAGGGGAAGATTTTCTGTTACCCGGATAGGGAGTAGCATCTGGGCTGTCAGGCACAGCCAACTACCTCTGACCCCGCCCAGAGGACGGGGTTTTTCAAAACAAAATAAAAGCCTAATCCTGGTACATGGCCTCAATGGTATCCTTGAAATGCTCGTTGATGACCTTTCTTCGGATTTTCTGCGTGGGCGTCAGTTCCCTGTCCTCCTGGCTGAATTCACGGGGCAGAAGGGTGAATTTCTTCACTTTCTCAACCTGGCCTAAATGCCGCGTCCGATAATCGATCCGTTCACGATAAAAGCTGAGTATCCCTGGATTTTTCAGCAGCTCTTCCCGTGATGAAAAAGAGATGCCCTGTTTGGTTGCATGATTTTCCAACTGCTCAAATGACGGCACGATCAGGGCGGATACATATTTTCTACCGTCTCCTATCGCAGCCGCCTGATCCATGAAGAGGTCCTCCTTCAAGAGGGTTTCAATATGCTGTGGCGCGATGTACTTGCCGCCGGATGTCTTCATCATGTCTTTTATACGGTCGGTGATGGTCAGATAGCCTTCAGAATCGACAGTTCCGATATCGCCCGTTTTGATCCAGCCATCCTCCGTAAACATTTCCCTGGTAAGCTCCGGTTTTTTGTAATACCCAAGCATAACGGCGGGGCCTCTGGCCTGGATTTCACCTTCCGAAGACATTCTGACGTCCACAAGCGGCAGCACCGGGCCACAGGTACCGAATTTGTTATGCGTCTCATTGGCGATGCAAATGGGAAAACACTCGGTCAGGCCATATCCCTGAAGCAACAGCACGCCGGCGTTAAAGAAAAATTCGGCGATTTCTGCAGAAAACGCCGATCCTCCGCAATTGAAAAACTTGTTTCTCCCCCCAAAAATAGCACGTATCTTTCCCAATACCAGCTTTTCTGCAAGGTTGTGCTTAAAGGCCAGAATTGCTGGAATGGGTTTTTGATCCCTTTTGAAAGAGGCGAACCGCCCACCGGTATCCAGAGCCCAGTTAAAGATGATTTTCTTAATCATCGGCGCTGTGTGAACGCCTTCCTTGACCTTTGCATAAATTTTCTCCCACATGCGCGGAACGCTGCACATGTACATGGGCCTGGATTCCCGAAGAAATTCCAGAATTGCCTTGGTATCATGGCAGTAGTGATTCTCTGCGCTTCGCATCAGTGTAAAATACGTCCAGGCTCGCTCAAAAACATGGGAAAGGGGCAAAAATGCGAGATTGACATCATCCGGGCCAAGGGTCAAATGGCCATCCGGATCAAACAGCATGGAAAGGATGTTTCTGTGGGTCAGCATCACGCCCTTGGGTTCGCCGGTCGTACCGGAGGTGTAGATCAGGGTGGCAAGATCATCGGCGCTTACCCTGGAACGGGCGGCCTTTAAGGCATCCCGCTGACCGGATTGTCTTCCCAGCACAAGAAAGTCGTCAAAACGCATCACATTATCGTTTTTTGCGATGCCGATATTCTGATCAAACACCACAATTTTTTCCAGATAACCGGCTTTTCCCAAAAGCGACAGAGCTGTTTCGGACTGGTCTTTGTTTCCAGAAAACAGAATTCTGATCTCCGCATCCTCTACGATGTACTGCGTTTCCATGGTGGAATTCGTTCCGTATATCGGAACCGACACCGCCCCGATGCTCATAGCCGCCAGATCTGCTATGGACCATTCAACCCGGTTGTTGGCAAAAATGCCGATCATCTCCTTTTCCTTGACGCCCAAAGAAAGAAGCGCCATTGCCGCAGCGTCAATCTGATCGCCGAATTGAGCCCAGGTATAGGATATCCATTCCCCGTAAGGCTTGTGTTTAACTGCTGTTTTTGAATCGCCCCATTTCTCCACACGCGCAAGAATCATGAGGGCAAGATGTTTTTCCTGATCAACAAATGCTTCAAATTCTTTCTGATATTCGCTCATTGGTCTTTTCTTCATTGGATTCCGCCTGCTCTTTCTCAAGTGAACGCCTTGATGTTTATTGTAGTGGTGGCAATGCATGGCAATGGGAATATCGAACAACACCACCCGATTTCCGATTCGTTTCAGTTTGTTTTGCCAGTCGACGAACATGGTCTAACCTTTTTACCGTGAAAATACTTTTAAACCACGAAATACACGAAACAAGTAGGGGCGACCGGCCGGTCGCCCCTACCGCCTTCGCATGAGAAACAGTTTTCATTCATGTTGGCGGCATAGACCATGCCATGAGCGTTTATAATCTTTTCGGAATCGTAATGCAAAAAATAAGTTGATATGGGTCAGACATGAGGTCCTGCAGGTGGTCATTGACGAGGTACAAAAGCTGCCAGTGTTGCTGGAAGTCGTCCATCTGATGAATTCGAATAATTAACATAACCACCAGTTTTATATATTTTGGCATCTTTTGGCCAAGATGAACAGAACATCGTGGAATGAAACGAAAATGTTCTTGACACCATCCAAGCCAGATGCTACCCGTTCGATATGGCCCATAATGATACGTCACCTAAAAACATTTAAAAAAGGTGATATTATGTCCGAAGAATTGATTAAATATTTCAACAAACAACCCAGAATCGGCACCCTCAGCACTGCAAGCAAAGAAGGTAAGGTAGATATCGCCTTATTTGGCTCACCCAACATGATCAATGAAAAAACCATAGTCATGGGACTTGGGCGTAATCGAAAATACTTTGAGCGGTCAATGACTTAGTTTTTAGAATTGAAAAATGCAATTTATGCCCGCGTACAGTATATCTCTTCGGTGGTACCATGATAAATGAAAATCAACTGAAACAATTATTGTCAGATTTGGAATCTGATCGTGTGGAACGCACGATTTCCATATCCAAGACCGACAAGTTTTGCGAAGTGATATGCGCTTTTGCTAATGATTACCCAAATCACCGTTGTCCCGGTTACCTGATTGTCGGGGCCAAAGACAATGGCAGTTTGGCAGGTATGACCATCACTGACGAGTTGTTGTTAAATCTGGCAAGTATTCGTTCAGATGGCAACGTACTGCCTTCTCCGGCGATGTCAGTAGAAAAGTTTGCATTGCCAGGCGGAGATGTTGCGGTTGTCGAGGTGCAGGCGTCCACCGTTCCTCCTGTTCGGTATCGCGGCCGGGTGTATATCAGGGTTGGTCCCCGTCGGGCTGTCGCCAATGGAAATCCGCCTGCCGAATTCGAAATTGACGACAAGGTATTTGGCGTAACCATCAGGAGGAACAATGCATGAAGACAATTGCGTTCTTCAACAACAAAGGTGGTGTGGGCAAGACATTTCTTGTGTATCACCTGGCATGGATGTTTGCAGACCATGGCATCAAAACGATTGTTGTTGATCTTGACCCGCAAGCCAACCTTACCGCCCTGTTTCTTGATGCGGAACGCCTGGAATCGTTGTGGCCCGATGATGAACATCCCGATACTGTGTATGGGGCAATTCGACCAATTTTGCGTGGGACCGGAGATATTGCAAAGACCCGCGTGGAAATGATTAGCGGGAATCTCGGCCTTATTCCAGGCGACCTTGGCTTATCACGGTTTGAAGACAAGCTTTCGGATGCGTGGTCTCGCTGCCATAATCGCAACGAATCCGCTTTTCGCACCATGTCGGCGTTTTATCGCATTGTACAGCGGGGAGCAGAATGGGGAGCGAAAATAGCATTGATCAACGTTGGTCACAATCTGGGCGCTATCAATCGCTCGGCCTTGATTGCCTCAGATCAGGTTTGTCTGCCGCTGGCCCCGGATATTTTCTCTCTACAAGGTCTCAGGAATCTTGGACCTGCACTGCGGGAGTGGCGCACCGTTTGGGCTGAGCTCCTTACCAAAGCACCGCCTGATTTGCCGATGCCCAAAGGGGCGATGCAACCTGTCGGCTACATTGTCATGCAGAATGGGATTCTCGATACCCGCCAGATTAATACATATAACCGGTGGATGGCCCAAATACCTGGAGTTTATCGGGAAGCCGTTTTGAGTGAAAAGATGATGTCTTTGCCACTGGTTGCGCATGATCCATACTGTATTTCATTGCTCAAGCATCATCGAAGTCTGATCCCAATGGCGATGGAGGCGCGCAAGCCAATTTTTTTCCTTAAATCCGCTGATGGGGCGATTGGCGCCCACGTTGAAGCTGTCAGGAATTGTTATACGGAGTTTCAAAAACTGGCCGGCAAAATAGCATCATCCGCAAACATAGCATTTGATTGAGAAATGAAAATCGTTAACCATTCACCGGTCAACGAGTTTTAAGGAGGCGTAATGGCAGTAATCGCATGTTTCCAAAGAAGGTAAGTGCTATACGTTAAATGGCCATGGGATAAAAGCAGTTCTTTGCTATCTCATGGCCTTTCTCTTCAATAATGAACTGATCGGAAATCGTATTCAGTTTTTTACGGATGGTCATAAGTTACTTGTTGAGACGATTCTCAATTGATCTGTTGTTCACTGAGCATTTGTTGTGTCTCCTTTTGAAAAATAACGCCAAAATCATAACAGATTCTAACTACTGGGGCAACAATTCCAGCGGAACCGAAGTCAAGCTTTCCAATCTTCTGGCCGTACAACCGGTACCTTTAAATCTCCGAAAAGACACTGCCGGAGCTTTCTTCAAACTCAATTTTTGTTTGATCGTTATTACTCATTTTTAGGTACAGTACCTTTTTTCCATGTCTCGCAGCATTACCCACACTCCTTCTTCATGCTGCTGTAGTCCAACGATTACCGTCCGTACCGTACCACTTGAACCCGTAATACGATCGCGCAGAGCGAATATCACTATCGGGCCAACCAATTCCTTGATTACCTCAATGATGTCAGAAGGATCGGCATCGCCATTGTTATTGCGTGCAGAATCATCATATCTGAGCATTTTTTATGGCTACTTCCTCGAATGTCTTGATATCTGCCAAAATCCGGGTGGCGGCATCGAGAAGCTCCATGGCGATTGCGGCCCCCGTTCCCTCTCCGAGGCGAAAGCCAAGATCCAGCAGGGGTTCGATTCCGAGCCTCTCATGCATGTACCGGTGCCCCACCTCCACGGACCGGTGGCTTGTGAACAGATAAGCCTTTGCAGCCGGTGCCAGCTCGCAGGCGATCAGCGCTCCCGCGGTGGAGATAAAGCCGTCGCAGACCACGGGAATCCCCTTCGCCGCCGCACCGATCACAAGCCCTGCCAGTCCACCGATCTCGAACCCACCTACCTTGGCGAGAACATCGATAGGGTCACTGGAGTTGGGCGAATGCAGCAACAAGGCTTTTTCGATGACAGCGATCTTGTTCCTGAGCGCGGCATCGCCTATACCGGCTCCACGGCCCGTCAGCTTTTCAACCGGAATCCCTGAAAATGCGGCAATGACAGCAGTCGATGGCGTGGTGTTGCCGATCCCCATGTCGCCGGTACCCAGAATGTCCA
>JBAXVB010000097.1:0-12348 GCA_037129415.1 Deltaproteobacteria bacterium | reverse complement strand
CGAGAACGCACGAGCCGCTATTTCAGGAAACCCTTCGAAACGCTGGACTCAACGCTTATTTGTTCGAGATGGCCAACATCCGGAATCAGTGTACCTGGGTTCATTCGGGCGAAAAGGAAAAAGCAACTGACAAGGCCAAAGACCTGGTCAGGATGGCGATAAACCGGGCAACTCTGCTGGAGCCGATTCCGTCGCTGTCCGTTAGCGTCAACAAGTCCGCCCTTGTCATCGGTGGGGGCGCTGCCGGTATGACCGCAGCAATTAGCCTGGCGGACCAGGGTTTTAACGCGACCATTGTTGAGAAATCCGATTGTTTGGGTGGGTCAGCACGGGATGTACACAACACCTGGTCAGGGGAAGATGTTCAGCAATTTTTGAAGAATCTGATCGAACGTGTCTCTGAGCATCCCCTCATTACAGTTCTTACCCAGGCAGAAGTGGTCGAAGCGTCAGGTTTTGTTGGAAATTTTGAAACACGGGTTCAGGCTGGGGAAAAAACCCATTCAGTTCAGCATGGTATCGCCATTGTCGCAACTGGTGGTCAGGCAGCCGGAACCGAAGAATACCTTTACGGCAAACACCCATCCGTTACTCGGTGGCATGATCTTGAGAACCACCCGGAAAAACTGGCGGGAGCCGGGAGCGTGGTCTTTATTCAGTGCGTTGGTTCACGGGATGAAAAGCGGCCCTATTGTTCCCGGATCTGCTGTACATCATCTGTATTCCAGGCCATTGCAATCAAGGAAAAACAGCCGGAAACCGATGTTTTTATCCTTTACCGGGATATTCGAACCTTTGGTGAACGGGAAATTCTCTATAAAAAGGCCAGGGAAAAAGGCGTGATCTTCATCCGCTACAGCCTTGAGAAAAAACCTGCTGTTACTGAAACCCCCGATGGCCTTGAGGTCCGGGTATTTGATCCGATTCTCCAGAAAGAGCTTTTGATCCATGCGGATCTGGTGAATCTGGCAACCGCCATTGAGCCTTCCCCGAATGCGGATATTGCAGCATTTTACAAGGTTCCCGTCAATGCCGAAAATTTCTTCATGGAAGCCCATGCCAAGCTGCGGCCCGTGGATTTTGCATCAGATGGCCTATTTGTCTGTGGTCTTGCCCACTATCCCAAGTCGCTGGATGAAAGCATTGCTCAGGCAATGGCGGCAGCCGGACGAGCTGCGACAGTTCTGGCCAGGGCCTCCATTCTGATATCTCCGCTGGTCTCTCAGGTTGATCGGGATATGTGTATTGGTTGCGGGCTATGTACTGAGGTCTGTCCCTTTGGCGCCATTATCCAGGAGGATGCAGACGGCAAGGGATTTAAAGCCAAAAATATTTCTGCTTCTTGTAAGGGATGCGGGCTGTGCGCCTCGTCCTGTCCGAAGAAGGCTATTGATATGCTGCATTTCCGGGATGATCAGATTATTGCGGCGGTCTGTGCAGCAGCTTAACAAGTAATTACGAATTAGGAATTAGGAATTAAAAACAATCCACGACTCGTAATTCGTAATCCATAGTTCATAAAAAGGTGTAAATATGGAACAAGTTGAACCCAAAATCGTTGCGTTTCTCTGTAACTGGTGTGCCTATGCCGGGGCTGACCTGGCAGGGGTGTCCAGGCTTCAGCATCCTTCGAATATGAGAACCGTCCGGGTCATGTGTTCGGGGCGTGTGGATCCGCTCTTTATTGTTCAGGCATTGAAAAGCGGGTGCGATGGGGTTTTGGTGGCCGGCTGACATTTCGGCGACTGCCATTACCTGGAAGGTAATATTCAAGCTGAAAAAAAGATTCTCATGACCCAAAAACTGCTGAAACTCTCCGGTATTGGTGAGAGCCGGCTCCATCTGGCATGGCTTTCTTCCGCCGAAGCCCAGCGGTTTGTCGATATATCCACAGCGGTCATAGATAATGTCAAGTCCCAAGGGAAATTCGATCCGGAGCTGTTTTCCCTGGAGTTGGCGGCTGCGGAAGAAACATTAAAAGCCGAAACCCTGCGCTGGATGGTTGGAAAAGAACTAAAACTCCTGGCCAGAGGCGATGTGTATGGCCGTAAGTGGGAAAAGGTACGGTTTGAGGCGATTCTTGATGAAGTTCTGGAAAGGGAATACCACAAACACTTGATCCGCCAAACAATCATCGCCGGTTTTACATCAGTCAGAGCCATCAGCCAGCGAAATGGGCTGGAGCTGAGACGGATTTCCTATCTTTTGGCTGATATGGAAAAGACCAATATGATTGAGTTCAAGGGTCATACGGAGTGTGTTCCTGTTTTCGGGGCGTTATGAAAGAAGGGTGCAGATATCAGGGGCGGATAAAGAAACCCTTCATTCTGATACCTGCCCCCTTTTGTCTTTAGCCTGTTTTTATATCATCATGTATAACATAGCGTAGATTGTTACGTTAGAGGAGTTACCATGGGTTCGGTTCGTGGCAAGACAAGTGGGTCAGTGATGGTCGTGGGCGCCGGAATTGCCGGTATGCAGGCCTCTCTGGATCTGGCCAATTCAGACTATTATGTGCATCTCGTTGATAAGCTGCCGACTGTCGGGGGTATGATGGCCCGGCTGGACAAGACCTTTCCGACCAATGACTGCGCCATGTGAGTGATCTCACCCAAACTGGTCGAGGTCGGCCGGCATCTGAACGTCAATATCATCACCAATAGCGAAATTAAATCAGTTGAAGGGGAACCTGGAAATTTTACCGTCACCTTGGTCAACCACCCCCGGTACATTGATCCTGTAAAATGCACAGGCTGCGGAGAATGCGCCAGGCATTGCCCGGTTACCGCAGTCAACAGCTACAACAAGGGACTGGACGAGCGAAGAGCTGCTTTCATCGAATACCCGCAGGCCGTGCCCTTGGCCTTTGGCATCGATGCCGACACATGTGTTGGTTGTGGACTCTGTGAGAACATGTGTGTGGCCAAGGCCATTCGGTATGATGATGCCGAGCGGGAATCCACACTGACCGTCGGCTCCGTCATTCTGGCATCTGGCAGTCAGGGATATGATCCTTCCAGTCTGGATTATCTTGGGTATGGAAAATTCGCAAATGTAGTCACCAGCGAGGAATTCGAACGAATTCTTAGCGCTTCAGGCCCATACAGGGGACATCTTTGCCGACCTCTGGATCGGGAAGAACCCAAAAAGATCGCCTGGCTTCAGTGCGTTGGATCCCGGGATACCAATAAATGCGGAAACGGCTACTGTTCCTCGGTCTGCTGCATGTACGCGGTCAAGGAAGCAATGATTGCAAAGGAACATGCCCACTGCGATCTGGACTGCGCCATCTTTAACATGGACATCCGCACCTTTGGCAAGGATTATGAAAAATACTATCTAAGGGCCAAAGACAAAGACGGAGTGAGGTTTATCAAGTCGAGAGTCCATACGGTTACCGAAGTTCCGGAGACCGGGGATCTGATAGTTCGTTTTGTGAATGAGGCAGGTGAGATTCTGGAAGAGACATTCAGCATGGTGGTTCTTTCCGTCGGACTCCAGGTACCTGAAACATCCAAAATACTTGCGCAGCAATTAGGGATTGAATTAGATAAATATAATTTTGCGCTAACCGATCCTTTTACTCCGGTGTCCACATCAAGGGAAGGGGTTTATACATGCGGGGTGTTTCAAGGTCCCAAAGACATTCCCGGTTCCATAACCGAGGCAAGTGCTGCCGCCTGTGCCGCCGGCTCGGATCTTGCTGCGGCTCGCGGTACCGATACCAAGTTCATTGAGATGCCGGATCAGCAGGATGTATCGGCGGAAACGCCGAGGATCGGGGTTTTTGTCTGCAACTGCGGAATCAATATCGGGGGAGTCGTAAATGTTCCGGCAGTCACAGAGTATGCTGCAGGTCTTCCGTATGTGGTTTACACTGATCACAATCTGTTTACATGTTCTCAGGATACCCAGGACAAGATCAAGGAAAAGATCATTGAGTACAAGCTGAACCGAGTGGTAGTGGCGTCATGTAGTCCCAAGACCCATGAGCAGATGTTCATGGAAACCCTGGAGGCATGTGGGCTGAATCGCTATTTGTTTGAAATGGCAAATATCCGTAATCAGAACTCCTGGATTCATTCAAAAACCCCTGCGATTGCTACGCAAAAGGCCAAGGATCTTGTCCGGATGGCCGTAGCCCGGTCTGCAACCTTGAAGCAGCTCAAAGAAAAAGTGATTTCGGTCAATAAACAGGCCCTGGTCATCGGAGGCGGTGTGGCTGGCATGAATGCTGCGCTGGGACTTGGCAAACAGGGATTTCAAGTGGCTCTTCTTGAGAAAGAAGCTGAGCTGGGTGGATTTTCCAGAAAACTGCATCATACCATTGAAGGCGGAGATATTCGGGCTTATCTGAATAAACTCGTTTCAGATGTTACGTCGCACGACAAGATTGAGGTGTTAACCAGCGCCAGGGTAGTTGATTTCAGCGGCTATAAAGGCAATTTTACTACAGATGTTATGCTGGGTTCCAATAACGAAAAACGCACCATCAAGCATGGAATCATTATCGTTGCAACCGGTGGTAAGGAATATACTCCCAAAGAATATGCTTACGGCCAAGATCCGCGTGTTGTAACCCAGGTTCAGCTTGGCGATATTCTGGAGGAAAAGGGCGCTGGCGATTTGTCATCGGTGGTTATGATTCAGTGTGTGGGCTCCAGAAATGACGAAAATATAAACTGCTCCCGGATATGCTGCCAGAATGCGGTGAAAAATGCTCTGATCATCAAAAAGCAGAATCCTGAGACAAATGTTTTTGTACTGTACCGGGATATCCGGACTTACGGTCTGATGGAAGACTTTTACAAGGAAGCCAGAAATCTGGGCGTTATCTTTATCCGGTTTGAGTCGGAAAATCCGCCCCTGGTTGAATCTTCTCCTGATGGCATGATGGTGACGATAAGGGACCATATCCTTCAGCGAAATCTTGAGATTCAGGCGGATCTGGTATGCTTGAGCGCAGGCATGATGGCTGAAGACACTACCGAGCTTTGCGGTATCATGAAGTTTAACCGCAATCCTGAAGGCTATTTCATTGAGGCCCATGTCAAGTTGCGTCCAGTGGATATGCCGGGAGACGGCATATTTCTGTGCGGAACGGCCCATGGTCCCAAATTGATTACGGAAGCCATTGCCCAAGCCCAGGCGGCGGCCTCCCGGGCCACGACGTTTTTATCCAAATCTGAAATCAAACTTTCAGCCATTACCGCCCATGTGGATACTGAACACTGCGTGAAATGTCTTACATGTGTCAGATCCTGTCCCTTTAACGTGCCGGTCTTTAATACCGAAAAACAGCTTATTGAAATTGATGAAGCCATCTGTCATGGATGCGGAATATGTGCCGGCGTATGTCCCAGGGAGACGATTCAGCTCAATTATTATGAAAATGACCAAATACTATGTAAAATAGATGCCTTACTGGCGGGGGGGATGTGATGGCCGAATTTGAACCAACCATTATCACATTTTGCTGTGATTATTGAGGGTATTCAGCCGCGGACCTGGCAGGTTCGATGCGACTTGATTATCCGGCAAACATAAAAATCATCCGGGTTCCCTGTACCGGGAAAGTGGATTTGATGTACCTTCTGAGCGCGATTCAGAAAGGTGCAGATGGCGTATATGTGGTGGGCTGCCTGGAAGGTTCCTGTCATTATAAACAGGGAAATTTCATGGCCAGACAGCGGGTGGAACAGGCCCGTGCTTTACTGGAAGAAGTCGGTCTGGAGGGGGATCGCGTTCGTATGTACAACCTTTCTTCCGGGGAAGGACCGACATTTGCGGCATACGCAAAAGAGATGACGGAACATATCAAGGCGCTTGGACCCAATCCATTAAAAAACCGGATGGAACATCCTGCAAAAGCTTAACTAAGGAGTAGATTATGGCAGAGGAAGCAATCAAACTTGGTGGTAAAAAGAAAAGTATGTTTATTGACAAAGTCAAGGCGATTATCCCTGAAGGGGGAAATCTAAATCTGTGTCTAACCTGCGGAGCCTGCTCTTCCGGTTGTCCTGCCACGGGACTTGATGGCATGGATCCCCGTAAATTCCTGCGTATGGCGGCGCTCGGGATGGATGAGGAAATCGTGAAATCGGACTGGCCATGGATGTGTACAATGTGCCAGCGGTGCATCTACGTATGCCCGATGAAGATAGATATTCCCCAGCTCGTTTTCAATGCCAGGGGTCTGAGGCCCAGGGATCAGCGGCCCAAGGGCATCTTGGGATCATGTGATATGCAGCTTCGAAACGATAGCACCAGCGCAATGGGTATTTCTCCTGATGACTTTATATTTGTTGTGCAGGATGTGCTGGAGGAATTCAAGGAAGCTCAGCCCGAATTTGCCGAAATGGAGGCGCCTATTGATAAACAAGGCGCTGAATTCTTTTTGAATCAGAATTCCAGAGAGCCGGTTACAGAGCCAAATGAAATGGTTCCCTTGTGGAAAATTCTCCATCTTGCCGGGGTGGATTGGACTTACGGCAGCCATGGCTGGGCAGGGGAAAACTACTGCCTGTTCCTGGCTGATAATGATTCATGGGAAAAAGTGACTCGAACAACAGTCAATCAGGCTAATAAGCTGGGGTGTAAGATATTTCTCAATACCGAGTGAGGGCACGTTACATTCTCAGTCCGGGCCGGACTGAAAAAATTCAACATCGAACACAACTTCGAAGTTAAAAATATTTATGAATATTATGCAAAATGGATACGTGAAGGGAAACTGAAGGTAAATTCTGACTGGAACAAGGATTTGAAGATCAAATTCACCGTTCAGGATCCTTGTCAGATTGTTCGAAAAAGCTATGGCGATCCGATCGCAGATGATCTTCGTTTCGTGGTCAAGTCTGTGGTGGGTGAGGAAAATTTTGTTGATATGCAGCCCAATAAATCGAATAACTACTGCTGCGGCGGCGGCGGCGGATTTCTACAGTCCGGGCTCAAGGAGCAGCGCCTGGAGTATGGAAGGCTGAAAGATGATCAGATTAAAGCAACAGGCGCCGATTACTGCATTGCCGGATGTCATAACTGCCATGCCCAGATTCATGAATTGAGTGAGCATTATGGCGGTAATTACCCGGTGGTCCACCTTTGGACGCTGATCTGCCTTTCTCTGGGAGTACTCGGACCGAACGAACGGGAATACTTGGGGGATGATCTGAAAGAAGTGAATGTATTCCATCCGGAGACGGCCGAATAATAAAGAGGAGGGCAATATGATCGTTGCCAAACGAAAACCTTTTGAAGAAATCAAGAACCTTCTGAAAGGCTATAAAAAAGTCCTGAATGTGGGATGCGGAACCTGCGTTGCGGTCTGCCTGGCAGGTGGTGAAAAAGAAGTTTCAGTTTTGAACGCTGAACTGGATATGGCCAGAAAGATTGATAACAACCCGATTGAGATTTCAGGAATTACCATCGAGCGTCAGTGCGACAGGGAATATCTGGAAGTGCTGGATGCAAAAGTCGGTGAGTACGAGGCCCTGCTGTCCATGGCCTGCGGTGCCGGCATTCAGTTTCTGGCGGAGCGCTATCCGAATATACCGGTGTTTCCGGCAGTGGATACCACGTTTATCGGTGTGAATCAGGCCGTGGGGTGGTATGAGGAACGGTGTAGATCATGCAGTAGCTGCGTTCTTGGGCAAACTGGCGGAATCTGCCCGGTGACCTTATGCGCCAAAGGTCTCTACAACGGCCCCTGTGGTGGCACCAACAAGGGGAGTTGCGAAATTGATTCCAACCAGCCCTGCGCTTGGTATATGATTTACGAACGGTTAAAGGGACAGGGCCGCCTGGAATGCATTCTGGAAATTACCCCGGCCAATGACTGGCAGAACCAGACACCGAGAACCGTAATTCAGCCCGGTTACAGCAAACCGGAAACAGCCGGAAAATAATGAGGAAGCCGATATGAAATCAGGAAGCAATTTAGAAAAAATCTTAAAGGCTGGTCATTTTGCATTTACGGGCGAACTGGGGCCGCCCAGAGGAACCGGCGTTGATGAAGTCAAACATAAAGCCTCTTTCTTAAAGGGAATGGTGGATTCCGTTAATATTACGGACAACCAGACCGCCGTGGTTCGAATGTCGAGCTGGGCCGCCTCCCTGATTGTGCTTCAGGAAGGTCTTGAACCCAATTACCAGATGGTGTGTAGAGATCGAAACCGTTTGGCCATGCAGAGCGATATTCTGGGCGCATACACTCTCGGTATTCGAAACATGCTGTGTCTGTCTGGAGATCATCAGAAATTTGGTGATCATCCGCAGGCCAAGGGGGTTTTTGACATTGATTCCATGCAGCTCATCGCCATGGTTAAAAAAATGCGTGATGAAGGAAAGTTTCTTGGAGGGACGGATATTGAGCATCCTCCAAAAATCTTTATCGGCGCAGCAGCTAATCCCTTTGCTGATCCGTTTGAGTGGCGAGTTCATCGCCTGGCCAAGAAAGTTGCGGCTGGTGTGGATTTCATTCAAACCCAGTGCATCTACAACATGGAAAAATTCCGCAACTTCATCAAGTTGGCCAATGACATGGGACTGACCGAAAAGGTGTATATCCTTGCCGGGGTCACGCCTATGAAAAGCGTTGGTATGGCCAGATATATGAAAGCCAAGGTTCCGGGAATGGATGTGCCGGATGAGCTCATCAAGCGTCTTCAGGGTGTGGAGAAGACCAAGGTTGCAGATGAAGGCATTAAAATTGCGTGTGAACAGATTGAAGAGTTCAAGGAATTGAAGGGTGTGGCAGGCGTTCATCTGATGGCTATTGAATGGGAACATAAGGTTCCTGAAATCGCCGAAAGAGCCAAGGTTCTTCCCAGACCTGTTATGGACTGACGTTAACAGTAAAATTTAAAGACATAAAAACCCGAACCGGTTCTCGCCGGTTCGGGTTTTTTTTATTGAAAGCATTCAGTCTTATATCTGAGTTTTTAAACCGGACCGATTTTACATTTGATGTCAGTCACCGCTGTTTTTTTGAGCATTTTGTTGATTTTCTCAATCATTTCTTGTTTGGTGAACTGCAGGTGATGTATCCATGCAGAACTGTTCACATGAACGATAAGAATTGGCTCTTTATACGCTGCTGGGCGAACATGATCGGATACGGATTTGCCGACAATGTCATCCCAGAGGCTGCTTATGGCGATAAATGTGTCGATTTTATCCGGGTGAAGCGTTTTCAAAGCTCTTGGCAAAATGGCGCTGATGTGTTCAAGCGGTTGTTTTGTTAAATCTTTCATAAGTTCCATATTATTAAGTTGAGGCACAGATGTCAATGACAATGAAAAAGACGGGGTTCAGAGAGGAGAGAATACACGATGGAAACAGTTAAGTTTATTTATGGGGATAAAGTCTGTGAACTGCCAATTGTTGTTGGATCAGAAGGTGAAAAAGGCATCGATATTTCAAAACTCCGTCAGACTACCGGTCTGATAACCCTTGATCCAGGCTTTGCCAATACAGGAAGCTGTACCAGCGCCATCACTTTTATGGACGGAGAAAAAGGCATTTTACGATATCGGGGAATTCCGGTCGAAGATCTTGCTGAGCATTCCATTTTTACTGAAACCGCCTATCTGCTGATTAACGGAAAACTTCCGACCCGTCAGGAGCTGAATCAATTCTCTGTTCTTCTTAATGACAATTCACTGATTCATGAGGATATGCAGTTCTTTTTCCAGAATTTTCCCAGAGCTTCCCACCCCATGGGAATCATGTCCGCCATGGTGACAGCCCTTAGAAGCTTTTATCCGGATCTGAAAATTAACGAAGAAGAAGAAATCAATCTGACGGTTACCCGCTTGCTGTCCAAGGTTCGCACTCTTGCCGCAATGTCTTATAAAATATCACGGGGCCACAAGGTGATTTATCCAAGGCCCGATCTTAACTATTGCGCCAATTTTCTGAACATGATGTTCGATAATCCAGTCAGGCCTTATCGTATAGATAACACGCTGGTTGAGGCCCTGAACGTCTTCTGGATTCTTCATGCGGATCATGAGCAGAACTGCTCTACGTCAACGGTTCGAATGGTCGGAAGTGGTCGGGTTAATCTTTATGCGGCGATATCTGCAGGGGTTGCAGCGCTCTGGGGGCCGCTGCACGGAGGTGCTAATCAGGCGGTGATCGAAATGCTTGAAAGCATTCAAAAGAGTGGCGGGGATGTCAAGCAGGCAGTTGAGCGGGCTAAAGATAAAAAGGATTCATTCCGGCTGATGGGTTTTGGTCACAGGGTGTATAAGACTTACGATCCCCGCGCCAGGATTATGAAAAAAATGTGTGACAAGGTACTGGATAAACTACATATTAGTGATCCGCTGCTGGATATCGCAAAGCAGTTGGAGGATGTGGCGATTACCGACGATTATTTCATCGAACATCACTTGTACCCGAACGTCGATTTTTACAGCGGGATTGTGCTTCGCGCCATGGGAATTCCCACCAACATGTTTACCGTGATGTTTGCCATCGGCAGACTTCCGGGCTGGATTGCTCAGTGGAAGGAAAGTTTGGATGACCCTGACTGGCGGTTGAGCCGCCCGCGTCAGATATATACCGGTCTTGGTGAGACCCGCTATACACCGATTGACAAGCGATAGCATGGACGGAGACAAGCCAGTCTTATCTTTTGGCAGGACATACCTGCCCGTCCTGGCCAAAAGATAAGACTGGCGAATCATTCTTAAACTTCGTCAAAAGGATTCCCCCCCTTTGAAAAAGGGGGGCCAGGGGGGATTTAGGAGTATCCACCTGAAAAATCCCCCTCGATCCCCCTTTTTCAAAGGGGGAAGTATCATTTTCATACTGACCGTATAATTTTTTTTTAATTTGCCTTAATACTTCATGTCCAATTTAAACAGAAAATCGCTATTGATTGATGAATCATAAGGTGTCGTCGTGTCGGTCCGGCCAGGTAATGCCTTGAAATCATGTTTTCCCATGACGGAGAGCTCGATATTCTTTGAAAAATAATATCCCAGCCTGAAGGACATATCCACGGTATTTAACAGGTCGGAGGTTTTAAAAAGAGAATCCACCATGTCTAACTGGTCCGCGTAATGCATAGCCATAGAAACGGACCAGGGGCCAGCCATCGGGGTTATCTGTGTATTCAAGCCGAAGATGCGCTTGGGAACTTCCAGTATATCCTTGGTTTGAGATTGCTGATCGTAATTCAGATAAACAAAGGACGGCGTGATGCTGAGACCCTCAAGGGGGGTGATTGAGCTTGCCAGTTTGAAGCCCTGACGGACGGTTGAAGAATCGTCCTTTGACTGCTTATATAAAGGCAGGTAAGCATCCATTTCACGGTCATAAACATTCCAGGCACTGGCCTTATCCAATTTTTCCCGAATAGTACTCATGCTGACGTTGAGGGCATCATTCCATAGTCTGTGACTGAATTCAACTTCATAAGCATACAGATGATTGTTATTAAACTGATAGACTTCATTGTTTGTTTCGCGAAACGCATACGGTCTGCCAGAGTTGCCAAATTCGTATGAAGGACGGAATTCGTCGCGGGCGTAAGACTTGATGTGGCTGCCTGTATTGAGCGGAATATCAAATCCGCCCTGCAGTTGGAGGGTATCCATGCCGGTTTTATCAAAAGACATTGGTCTTTTGGTTCCGACCATCCGGGTTTTCCAGTGCTGGTCGTCCAGGCTGGATACCATGATGCCGTTGCCGTTTGTGGCGTGAATGAAATTTCCCTCCCCCAGATAAACCCCAACATGGTTGATGCGTTTTTTTTGGGAAAAAAATACGAGATCCCCCGTTTTCAGTTCATCTTCGTCAATTCTTTGAAGTTTTGGAAAACTGAACTGAGCGGCAGAGTTGTGTGGAAGCTCAATCCCGAACAGGCTGGAATAAATCGTTCTGGCAAATCCCGAGCAATCCATTCCCTTCGAACTGGTTCCGCCGCTTCGATACGGAATGCCCACATAATCCTTCATTTCCTCCTGAAGTTTCAGATCAGAAAAATCCGAGGGAGAATATTGAAATGAACTCGGTCGGGGTGCAGTGCCTGGAGTTACCTTTGGGGACGATTTCCTTTCCGATAGGGTCTGTTTTGCTTTGCCTTTCTTACCGGGTTTTTTTGCGGAAAGCTTTGGGAAGGAATGTTTTTTCAGTTGTTTGAGACCGGATTTTTTCTCAGCCGTTTTTGCCGGGGCTTTTTGGTTTCCTGCATTAGGTTTGAATCGGGTCTGTTTGCCATGAACATTTGTGGATGTCAAAATGAAAAAAAGGCAACAAGCGACCGAAAAAAAGCGTTTGAAAGTTTGATTATAAATAGTTCGATTTTTCATTGTTTCACATTCGTGGGTAACAGGATGA
>JBAXVB010000096.1:0-12430 GCA_037129415.1 Deltaproteobacteria bacterium | reverse complement strand
CCGGCAAAAAGTGTCAACTACTTTTATGGAAATATGAAGGATGCCAAAACCGGCACGGATGAACGGGAATAAAAAAACACCGTGATTACGAAAAACATCAAAAAAATTCCGGTTGACATATCTATCCAGAATATCGGCAGTTGAGTTGTTTTGTATTAGATGGTATGAAAACAGAAGATTGTCAAGTGCAATAAACCTTAAAGACAGGATAAATTTGTTCTCCAGAATTTAAGGAACAAAATAACTAACCAGGCTGCCCCCGAGTGTCTTTGACTTTTTGAATCAGGTGATTGCCTCCGCTGGTTTATAATATCCCTTGATGTTAATATCTCTTCAGGATAATATGTGGCATGATCAAGACATTCAAATGCAAAGAGACCGAAAAACTGTTTTATGGAAAGTTCTCGGCAAAATTGCCACAGGCGATTCAACGAACGGCCGCAATCAAGCTCAAAATGCTGAATGCCGTGAGTCTTCTTGAAACCTTGCGAGTTCCACCTGCCAATTATCTGGAGGCATTGCATTTTGATAGAGAGGGTCAGCATAGCATCCGGATTAACAAGCAATGGCGCATCTGCTTTATATGGCAAGGCAATGACGCCTATAATGTCGAGATTGTTGATTACCACTGAGAGGTAGCACCATGACTAAGCGAGATTTTGATCCGATTCATCCTGGGGAGATACTTTTGACTGAATTCCTTGAACCGTTGGGGATCAGCCAGTATCGGCTGGCCAAAGATATATGTGTATCTCCACGCCGAATCAATGAGATTGTGCATGGCAGGCGGGCAATTACTGCAGACACCGCGCTTCGTCTCGGTCGTTTTTTGAACATGGAAGCGCAATTCTGGCTTAATCTTCAGTCGCATTACGACATGGAGGTGGCGTTGGAAGCTTTGCACGACAGGCTTGAAAAAGAAGTACACCCCTTTCTCCGCGCCGCCTTCGATGTTCCGGGCAGTGATGCCGCCGCCGTTATCGCGCACAGTGACGCAGCCCTGGAGGTTTTGTTCTGATAGAACAAGGTGTTAGAAAAACCCACACATATAGACTTATGCGATATCATATCCTTCCATGATTGTTCACAATTCTTTTATCATCACTTGATTCAACATGTCAAACTGCGCTTCCATCTCGACCATCAGTCTTCCGGCGGTACTCAAGTCTCTGGCTCTGGTGGCTTTCTCCATCTCGAAAGCCACCTCCCGCAGGCGTTCTCCTCCCACGTTGGCCGAAGCGCCTTTGATGGTGTGGGCCTGGTGCTCGGCGCCTGAAACGTCTCCGGTTTCAAGATAACCCTTCAGTGCTGCGATCCGCCGCGGGATGTCTTCCAGAAAGCCCTTGACCACCACTCGAACCAAATTATCGTCATCCACCAGCCGGACCATCATGCCCGCACGGTCGAAAATGAGGAGGGACGGGCGATGGGTGGTAGAGGAAAGAGTGATCAGCGATGAAAAACTATCAGGCGCATTGATCTGCTCTTCCTTTTTTCTGCATTCCACACCCTTATTGGGCAGCCATTTGTCCAGCACCTCCGCCAGCGCATGGAGAGACACAGGTTTGGTGATATAGTCATTCATGCCCGTCTGTATGCATCGCTCCCGGTCGCCCTGCATGGCGTGGGCGGTCATGGCGATAATTGGAAGGATGAAGGGTGAAGTACGAAGGATGATTGATGAAGGAGAATTGTTTGTTTGCGCTTTATTCGTAATTCCTAATTCGTAATTCCTAATTCTTTTTGTGGCCTCGAAACCGTCCATCTCTGGCATCTGTACATCCATCAGCACCAGGTCGTAGGGCAGGGTTTCCAAAGCCTTGAGCGCTTCCAGGCCGTTGGCCACTGCGTCCGCTCGCAGTCCCAGTTTCTTCAGGATACCCAGCGCCACCTGCTGGTTGGTGATATTGTCCTCTGCTATCAGAATCCGCGACTTGCGGCCCGCGAACAGGTTCAGCGTCTCTCGAGCCGTGTGGCGGGTGGCGATGGGCTGAAGTGTTGACTTATCCCGATCACCCAGCGCCATGGATAGGACGGCCTTGAGTTCCTGGTGTCGTATCGGCTTGGTCGAGTATGCTGCAAAGCCAATCTCCTGAAAGCGCCGGGAATCGCCTCTCGTTCCCAAAGAGGTCAGCATTACCATCCGGGTATCGTTTAAACGCTCGTCCTTTTGGATGATCCGACCCAAGGTCTCACCATCCATACCCGGCATCTGCATGTCAATCACGGCGATGCGGAAGGGGTCGTTATCGTCCAGTGCTTTGTTAAGGGTCTGGAGCGCCCCGGGACCATCCATCGCCTCGGTCGGACGCATGCCCCAGGAAGTCAGACGGGTGGTCAGGAGTTCGCGGTTTGTAGCGTTATCGTCCACAATCAGTACGCGCACGTTACACAGATCGGCGGGCCGGATACTTTCCGAATACGCTCCCACATCCTGTTTACCAAGGCGCGCTGTGAACCAGAATTCCGAACCATTACCTTCTTCACTGCACGCACCGGCTTCGCCGCCCATCAGCTCGGCTAATTGTTTGGAGATGGCAAGGCCAAGCCCGGTACCGCCGTATTGGCGTGTGGTCGAAGCGTCCATCTGGCTGAACTTGTCGAAGAGCAGGCCGATCTTGTCTTTGGGGATGCCGATGCCTGTATCGCGCACCGAAAAACGCAATAGTACGGTTTCCATCTCTCCAGCACCCTGCACCCTATAGCCTACACCCTCGTCTTCCTCCAGCGAAACGCGGATCACCACCTCGCCGGTAGGGGTGAACTTGACGGCATTGCCAGCCAGGTTGGTGAGTATCTGGCGCAAACGACCTGGGTCGCCCCGCAGTAGCGACGGCACATCCATATCGGCAGAGCAGAGCAGCTCCAATCCCTTCTCGTGAGCCCGCATAGCCAACGTGGAAGCAAAGTCGTCCAGCAGACTTGATAGATCAAAATCCAGCGTCTCCAGGTCGAGCTTCTTTGCCTCAATCTTGGAGAAGTCGAGGATGTCGTTGATCAGGCCGAGCAGTGATTCACCACTGGCGCGCACGATTTCGGCGTAGCGCCGCTGCTCATCGTTCAGCTCCGTATCCAGCAGCAGGCCGGTCATGCCAATGACACCATTCATCGGGGTCCGTATCTCATGGCTCATATTGGCCAGAAACTCGCTCTTTGCAGCGTTGGCTATCTCGGCTCGCGTTGCCATAAGGTTGGCTCGCGCGGTGGCCTCTTCGAGACGGATGTTAATCTCCCGGAGTTCCGTTAATGCCAGCTTGAGCTTCCCGGAAGTATCTTCAAGTAATCGTTTCTGCCTGTACAGTTGAAGAAATACCTGCACTTTTGCTCTCAGAATATCCGGATTCAGGGGTTTGGACAGATAATCCACCGCTCCTGCTGAGTAACCTTTGAAAACGTGTTCCTGCTCTTTATTGATAGCGGTGACGAAAATGATCGGGATGTTTTTGGTTTTCTCGCTCAAACGCATCAGTTCAGCCGTTTCAAATCCGTCCATCTCCGGCATTTGAACATCCAGAAGCACCAGGGCGAAATCCTCCTCAAGCGTCAGTCCCAGCGCTTCGTTGCCAGAAGTAGCCCTGACGATTTTAAGGTCAGGATTCTCCAGCCAGCCTTCCAGCGCCAGAAGATTTTCCTCTCGATCGTCAACAATCAATATGCACGCTGTTTTAGATGGCTGCATTTGCTCACTCATGTATCTCTCCTGTTTTCTCATTCTTTCGTCAGCAACAAGTTCTGCACAATCCATAAGCCGATCTTCTCGGTTAAAGGCACCGGCTACAATCTTGTTTCAGATTACAGAGAAACTCGGCGATTTCTTCCAACGACAAAATGAGAACCGGCTCCGCTGCTGCAATGGCCGCCTTCGGCATTGTGTCAATCTCTGCTGTTTTCGGGTCTTGAACAATAACGAATCCCCCCGTTGCCTTGATCTTTCTGACACCTTTACTGCCGTCCTTATTCGCGCCGGTTAAAATTATTCCGATAAGCTTTTCCCCATACGCATCTGCTGCGGTTTCAAACAGCACATCAATGGACGGACGGGTGTAATTAACCCGTTCACTCGTGGACAGGGCGATGGTGCAATCCCATTCTATCAGCAAGTGGTAATCGGGCGGGGCCATATACACCACAGCCGGCTTTATGGTTTCTTTGTCTTCGGCCTGTTTTACCCAAAGGCGGCTTATTTCATTCAGGTGGCGGACCATAAAATCATCGGATGTCTTATGAATGTGATACACGATGAACATCGGCATATTGAAATTTCCCGGCAATCTTGGCAGGATACGTTTCAAAGCCTCCAAGCCGCCTGTTGAAACTCCGATTGCGACCGCCTCGTACCTGCTATTAACCGTCGCTATTTTTTTTTCGATAAATTCTATCATTAACCCTCAAGTCCTCAAAGTCAGCGGAGTATTTGGAAAACCTTAAGGATTCTTTGCTCCCCAAACAAAGAAAACCGCCGGTTGGCAGGCTTTCTCTGAAAAGACCTATCGCAAGGTCTTGAAGTTTACGATCAAAATAGATCAACACATTTCTGCATATAATGATGTCCATTTCCCCGAAGGAGGCATCCGAAACAAGATTGTGGTCGGCAAAGACAACATTTGTTCTTAAATATTTATTCATGACGGCGTATTCGTATCTGGCGGTGTAGTAGTCGGCAAAGGACTGGTTCCCGCCGGCATTCTGGTAATTGGAGGTGTACTCCTTTATCTTTTCCAGAGGATAAATCCCTTCCTTGGCTTTCTTTATAATTTTCTCATTAAAGTCCGTGGCATAGATTTGCGTATTGTCAAGAAGACCTTCTTCTTTTAACAATATGGCTACGGAATAGACTTCCTCCCCGGTGGCGCAACCGGCATGCCAGAGCTTGATATGCGACAAACCCTTAAGCACCGGCAAAACAGACTCTCTAAGCGCCCGATAAAAGGATGGATCGCGGAACATTTCGGTTACGTTAATTGAAAAATCCATCAACAACGCCTCAAAGAACTGCACATTGTAAAGAATTCGGTGCTGAAGCTCGGAAATGGTTTTCAGTCCGGACAGGGCGCAATGGTGCAAAATCCTGCGCTTTATCGAAGCCTTGGCGTAATTTCTGAAGTCATATCCATACTTCCGATAAATGGCTTCGAGCAGCAGTTCAATTTCAATTTTTTCATTCTCGATGTCTGTCATGTTATTTGTACAACCATACCCGGAGCATCGACAACAATTTACTGCTGTCAACCGGTTTCGCCAGGTAGTCGCTGGCCCCGACCTCGATACATTTTGCACGGTCTCCTTTCATGGCCTTGGCGGTAAGGGCGATAATCGGAAGTTTTTGGTATTTAGCCTGTTTTCGGATCTCCTGGATCGCCTCATATCCGTCCATCACCGGCATCATGATGTCCATCAGCACCAAATCGACATCCACGTGTTCCGCCAGACGGGACAGGGCTTCACGCCCGTTTTTCGCCACAAGGACTTTGATGCCTTTATCCTCAAGAATATGAGTCAGGGCAAAAACGTTCCGCATATCATCATCAACCAGCAGCAAGGATTTGCCGGCTAAGCTCGACTCTTTGTCATGCACCAATTTCAACAGTTTCTTTTTTTCGTCCGGCAGATCTGCCTCCACCCGATGCAGGAATAAAGTGGTTTCGTCCAGAAGCTTTTCAGGAGAGTGGACATCTTTCAGGATGATTTTTTCCGAGTGGCTGTCGAGCAGCGCTTTTTCTTCATCGGAAAGAACTTTGCCCGTATAGATGATAATGGGCAATTCTGAAAGACTCTCGTCGCCTCTTACCTTATCCAGCAACTCGGCTCCGGGCATATCCGGAAGCATAATATCCAGAATCATACACTGATAACGACCTGTTTGCAAATGCTGATATGCCGCCGCTCCTGTACACACCGATGTGATTTCAATGTCGTGACCTTCAAGTAATTGAACGATGGACTCTCTTTGTTTCTCGTTGTCTTCCACAAGCAGTAGCTTTTTGACTTTTCGAGTGATCATCTGCTCTATTTTTCCAAAAACCCGGTTGATATCCTCCATACTCACCGGCTTGGTCAAATAACCGATGGCCCCCATCTTCATGGCATTTCTGGACTGGTCGGAGGCTGAGATAAGGTGTACCGGAATGTGACGGGTGGCAGGGGCATCTTTCAATCTTGTCAGGACATCCCAGCCATCAATGCCCGGCAAACCAATGTCCAGAATAATGGCGCTCGGTCTATACAAATCGGCAAAGTGGAGGCCGGTTTCACCGTCACCGGCCACCAGCACCTTAAAATCCCTCTCTCCGGCCAGATCAGACATGATCGCGGCAAACTTGGGATCATCTTCAATGATGAGTATGCACTTATCTCCGGCAGCAATGGTTTTCCTGTCGTCTCGAATTCGGTCTAACTCCACGGATGAGCCTGAAGGCGACTTTGCCCCAGGTTTGGCTGACTCCACTGCCTGCAATGACGGCGGAAGGAGGGTATGCTGAGCTTTGGAAATCTCTTTGGGAATCTCTTTGGATGGCGATTCGATCGCCTCGGGAAGATACAATGTGAAGATGCTGCCGCGACCCTGCTCGCTTTCAAGGCCGATTTCTCCTTTCAGGCAATGGGCCAGCTCCCTGGAAATCGATAGCCCCAGGCCAGTCCCCCCGAATTTTCGGCTAATTGTTCCATCCTCTTGCTGGAACGCCTCAAAAATAATTTTTTGCTTTTCCTTTTTAATACCAACACCTGTATCGGACACAGAAAACGCAACCGCATGTTCCGTCAATAATTGGCTTTGCGAAAAAATGTTTTCCGGATTCGGCCGCTGAATATTCAGTGCGACTCTTCCCTGATCGGTAAATTTAATGGCGTTTGAAAGTAGATTTTTAACGATCTGTTCCATGCGTTGGGGATCGCTACGGATTATTTCCGGAACCTTCTCCCCGATATTGACTGAAAAGCCTATCCCTTTTTCTTCCGCAATTTTTTCATAATAGCGTGAGATTTTATCGGCGAATTTCTTCAGGTTAACCTCTGAGACGTTGATTTCAAGCAGGCCGGACTCCACTTTTGAAAGATCAAGCACATCATTGATCAGATTCAGCAAATCATTGCCCGATGAATAGATGGTCTCCGAAAATTCCACTTGTTTGGTGTTGAGGTTTTTCGCCTTGTTTTCCGAAAGCAGCCGTGACAGCAGCAAAATGCTGTTCAGCGGTGTTCTTAGCTCATGAGACATATTAGCCAAAAACTCGGACTTGTATTTGCTGGTCAGTTCCAGATCCTTGGCTTTTTGCTCAATAAGTTTTCGGGCCTTTTCAATCTCTTCGTTTTTAATCAAAATCTGCTGCTTTTGTTTTTCCCGCGATGATGCTTGTTCCACCAGCTCTTCATTGGTAGCTCTAAGCTCTTCCTGCTGGGTTTGCAAAAGCTCCTCGGATGCTCGAAGCGCATTGGTCTGTTCTTCAAGCTCTTCATTGGCCGCGCGCAGTTCTTCCTGCTGGGCTTGTAGCTCTTCCGCCAGTTGCTGGGTTTTTTCCAGCAATTTGGCCATAAGACCACGGGACAACACCGACTGAAGGGCGATAGCGATATTTTCAGCGGCTTCTGCAAGAAAGGACAGGTCCTTTTCCGAAAATTCCTTAAACGCACCGAGTTCAATAATTCCCTGCACCTTATCGTTTAGCAGCAAGGGATAGACAAGGATGTTTTTCGGTACTGCCGAACCCAGCCCGGATTGAATGCTGATGTAATCCGCCGGGCACTCGGTCATAAGGATGTACTTCTTTTCCAGCGCAGCCTGACCGACCAGTCCCTCTCCAGGGTTAAATGCGCTATGCAAACCCTTACGCTGCTGAAAGGCATAACTGCCCACCAGCCTCAATGTTTGATCCTCCTTGAAGATGTATATTGCACCGACGCTTGCTTTTAAATAGTCACATAGGTAGCCGACAATATTGGCTGCCAGTCCCTCAATGATCTGGTCTCCCCGCATCCTTTCATTTAAAGCCGCTTGTCCTGTTTTAATCTTGTTTTGTTCGGTCAAATCGTCACTGGTGTGTTTGAGGTTGGACAAGATTTTTCCGCCAAACAGCATGATAATCAGGCATGTTGATCCGGCAACCACGACAAAAGCGAACATCACCCACATCAACAGGCCTTTGGCCCACCTTGATGTTTCTCCGAGTGTGGCGGAGAATTCATTCTCTGCGGATTCCAGATCTGCGTTGAGAAGTGATATTTTTCCCAGCATTTCGTCGTGCGCCGACTTGTGTACATAATCAAAGTAAATGTTACGATCAAGTTCCGCCCCGAGTTTTACCAGATCGGATATGAGTGCATCCGCCCGGGTCCATACATGTATGGCATGATCCATACGTTCATTCTTTCGAAATGTTTTGAAAACACGCACTATTCCTTCAATGTCCGCCGGATGGATACCTCCCTCGATAAATCCCTGGGTGACGATTTTTAGGTCCGGATCAGGTTTCTCCAGTTCCATGCGGGCCTTTTTACAACCCAGCGGGATATTGATATGCTCCAGAAATTCCTGATAGTCCTTCTTGTCGAGGGTGTGGGCGTATCTCAGCAGAAAGATTGTCCCACCATCCGCCCCTTTTGAATATAGGGATTCAGCCCCAACAAAGGCCCTTAATGATGACAGGGTGTTCAGCCCGAACCGGCCCAGCAGGAATATGCCTGCTATGGATGCCAGTATGATGAAGATAACACAGTACAGCTTAATCTTGAGTTGATAGTCGGACATCAACTGCTTCATTTTGGATTTGTTCATATCCTTTGCTCTCCTCTGCTTTCTTTCCTTTATAATCCCCAATTGGTGCATCAAGGATGATCACATTATCCCACTTTTCGCTTATTTATTTTAACAACTGATATTAATTTATGATTTTTAGGCAAGCGGGGATGTGACAATGAATTCCGCGCCGCCTTCGATGTTCCGGGCTGTGATGCCGCCCTTCATGTTGCGTTCGATGATCATTTTCGACATGTACAGGCCAATGCCGGTCCCCGATTCCTTCGTGGAAAAATAGGGATCGAAGATTCTGTTCAGTATCTCCGCCGGAATGCCGCCTCCGTTATCGCGCACCATGACGCATCCCTGGTCGTCTTGCTCTGTTAGAACAATATCCACCCTGCCGGAATAAAGTTGGTGCGTTTTATTGCGCGACAGGATCGCCTCTTTGGCATTGGAAAGAAGGTTCAGGAGCACCTGGGAATATTCATTGGGAAAACCCATCAGGTTAAGGTCCTGCTGCGCATCGATGTGGATGGAAATATTGCTGTTTAGAAAGCTTGATTCCACCAGAACGATCGCCTCTTTAATTTGCTTCAGTGCGGAGAAAACGATGATCTCTTTATCCGGACGGAAGAAGTTGGAAAAATCGCTGATGGTCGTGGACATTTTCTGAACCATACGGTTGCCGTCAGCAACAGCCTGCTCCAGATAATCTGCATCCAGATTGTTGAACCGGTATGCGTCCTTGATGTTGTACAGCAGCAGACCGAGCGCATTCAATGGCTGGCGCCATTGGTGTGCGATGTTGCCAATCATCTCGCCCATGGCAGCTAGTCGGCTCTGCTGGATCAACAGGAACTCGTGTTTGATGTTTTTCACCAACTCCTGCGCTACCCGCTGTTCCAGGGTCTCGTTGATATGAAGGATTTCTTCATCGGCAAGCTTGCGGTCGGTGATGTCAACATGCGTGCCAATCATCTGCAGGGCTTGCCCACTGGCATCCCGAAGAACGGCATGGCCGCGGCCCCTGATCCATCGCCATGAGCCATCTTTGGCTCGCATCCGGAATTCGATATCCACAGCATGGGTTTCATTGCGGATGCAGGCATGGTTGGCACTCAGGGTGTAGTCTCGATCCTCCGGGTGAATCAAGTCTGTCCAGGTGTTCAACACGCTGGGCAGTTCATCGGAAGAGTATCCAAGCATGCCCAGATAGGCGGGGCTGAAATAAACGCGCCCGCTTGGTATATCCCAGTCCCAGAGACCGTCCTGGGTGGCGCCCATGGCGTTGCGGAATCGCGCTTCGCTCTCCTGCAGATCGCGGGTGCGCATCTCAAGCAAATCCTGCACGCGCATCATGGCGCGCTCCCGGCGAGCCCTGGCGCACAGCTCGATGAGGTAGTTGGGCTCAAAGGGTTTTTTCAGATAGGCGGCCGCGCCCTGTTTCATAAAGTCCAGAGCCAGATCTGGTCGGGTGTCTGAGGTCATCATCAGGCAGACGCAATCCGGACGCTGCACGCGGAATGTGTCAAGCAGGGTGCCGCCTGTGCCGTCGGGCAAATGATAATCAAGCACGGCCACATCATAGACCGTTTTCTCGAAAGCTTCAGCAGCCGATCTGGCTGTTAGCGCCGTATCAGCCTGGTAGCCGTGGGCGGCGAATGTCTCCTTGATGAGGGCAGCCAGTGACCGGCTGTCCTCGACGATCAGCACCCGCAAGGGGGTCCGTACCCGCTTGCCGCTCAGGATTGCCTGCACCTGTTCGACGAAGCGCCTGCCGTCCACCGGAGAGGAGAGAAAGGCTTCAGCCCCCAGGTCTGCGGCTATGCGTTCGGCCTCGTCGCTGGCGTAGGTGGCTGAAACCACCAGGATGGGGACATGATTGAAAGCGGTGTATTCTGGCGAACGTAGCAGGCGGCAGAATCGCCAGCCGTCGATGCCCGGCATGTAGAGGTCGGTGACGATGATTGATGGCAATGCACAGATGTCCCCAACCCTCCCCTTGGTCCAGATGGACATATCCACCAGGGCGGCTTCGGCTGCGGCGAAGGCGCGGGGTTCCATGCCCGCCTTGCGCACCAGCCCGGACAGCACGTTGAGCTGGGTGAGGTCGTCGTTGACCACTACGGCAAAGGGGGATGATGGGTTCAGATGTTCACGGTTCATGGATTTTTATCCTTGTCGGGTGCATTAATGGTCTTCTCCTTTTGTGCTCATTCATACTTTACTTCCGTTTCCCCTGCAAGCGAAGATGTGACAATGAACTCGGCGCCGCCTTCGATGTTCCGGGCAGTGATGCCGCCCTTCATGTTGCGTTCTATGATCATTTTCGACATGTACAGGCCAATGCCGGTCCCTGATTCCTTTGTGGAAAAATAGGGATCGAAGATTCTGTCCAATATCTCCGCCGGAATGCCGCCGCCGTTATCGCGCACAGTGACGTATCCCTGGTGGTTTTGCTCTGTTAGAACAATATCCACTCTGCCAGAAGGACGATCCGTTTTATTGTGCGCCAGGATTGCCTCTTTGGCGTTGGAAAGCAGATTTAGAAGCACCTGGGAATATTCATTGGGAAAACCCATCAGGTTAAGGTCCTGCGGCGCATTGATATGGATAGAAATATAGCTGTTTTGAAAGCTTGATGCCACCAGAGCGATAGCTGCTTTAATTTGCTCCAGCGCGGAGAAAACAAGTCGCCGGCTTTGCCGCAAGTACCATCAAATAGACCTCCGCTGAAAAACATGGCGACGATCATGAATAGAATTGGAACGTAGGCATTTTCTATCGTCTGCCTACGCAAATTGCTCGCATGGCTTAAAAATGTCTTTTTTTCTAACATTGTTTTGATCCTTGCTCAGTGATAACAACAACTCGATAGATACCTTTAAATCCTGTGTTGCATGCGCCTGTTCATCTCATTTTTCCACCCGCCTCCTTGCCTCCGGTGCAAAACATTGTTCGGCTTCTATAACTCCAACTTTCGATAAATTTCTTTTCTGTGCCCTATTCTCAACAAGTAGAGTGTCCCTGTATCAAAAGAAAAAATCATACGATAGTCATTGATCACAACAACTCGATAGATACCTTTAAATCCTGTCATGTGACGAACATTCAACTCTGGATGAAAGACATCGTATGATAACTGTTGCGCGATAATGAAGGCTTCTTCCTGAACCGATGTTGATAACTTTTTGACATCTCTTGTAAATCGTGATGTCTTCTGAATCTTCCGTTCAGGCGATAAAGTCTTCAAAGGTGCTAACCTCCTTTATCCGCCCACTCTGTACATCGTGAATAGCTTCCTGGATTCCCTGAAGAAACTCTGTTTGATACAGTTCATTCGGGGACAGGATTTTTTCCATGAAGAGTTGTAACGTTTGGTACGCTTGCAAAACATGTTTTAATTCCTCTCCCGACATTTCAATCGTAATGTTTCTCATGTATTTTCTCCCATAAACAAGCTGATTCTGAAAGGTGTCACCCCACAATAACTTTTTGAATCGTTTCGCGCAGGTCATTCAACTTATATGGCTTGCCCAGAAACGCCTGAGGCCACTCGGCATGTTCGCCTGCCATAACCTGAGCCTTGTCGTAGCCGCTGGACAGGATTACCGGAATGTCGGGTGATATTTTGCGCAGGACAAGCAATGTCTCCCAGCCATCCATGCGGGGCATGGTCAAATCGCAAAGGACGCA
>JBAXVB010000951.1:0-1502 GCA_037129415.1 Deltaproteobacteria bacterium | reverse complement strand
TGATGATGGTCATCGGATTTTTCACCGGTGGCGCGCATGTGGGAACCAACATGATCATTGGGTGGATATTGACAACCGGCATTCTGGCAGGTATTGGCGCTGCCGCAGCTTTGGCCCATCCCCTGACGATTCTCTCCTCAATGCTGGCAGCTCCCATAACCACGCTTCATCCGCTGATTGCTGCTGGCTGGGTTTCGGGTCTGGTTGAGGCGTTTTCTCGGAGACCCAGAGTCCGGGATATTGAGGCTCTGCCGCAGGATATTCTTTCTGTAAAGGGGTTCTGGAGGAACAAGGTGACACGGATTCTTCTGGTGGTGGTGTTCACCAACATTGGCGCATCAATCGGAACATTTGTGGCAGTGCCGCTGATGCTGAGAATGATGCAATGATGGATGCCAGATACCGAGGAATCATTTTATACTTTGAGCAGTCAATGACTTAATTTTTATTCACCGCAAAGGCGCAAAGATCGCAAAGAAAATATTCAATGAAATTAGCCACCACAAGAGCGTTGTCTTCTTTGTGTCCTTTGCTGTGAATTGGAAAGTGCAGATTATGCCCGTTTGCAGTACATGTACTGAATTGTCATTCTCGTCGGACGGTTTCCGGTTATCGGGGACTCTTTATTTACCTGGAATTCATCAACCACCGGTTGTAGTGGGTTCGCACGGCCTGTTAAGCAGTGGCGGTTCACCCAAACAGATTGAAATGGCCAGGCAATGCAGTGCTAACGGCATGGCTTTTTTTCGGTTCGATCATCGCGGATGCGGCCAAAGCGAGGGCGGCAAGGCAGATGCAACTGATTTTAATGGCCGATGCCGGGATTTGCAGTGTGCGATCAATTTTTTGCGAAACAATTATGACCTTAACCCAAAAACAGGGCTGTTCGGCAGCAGCCTGGGAGGGGCGGTTTGTCTTTCGGTAGCTGTTGCAACACGCATCCATGCACTGGTTACCGTTGCAGCACCACTTGATAGCAACTCTTTGATTGATTCAGCTCAGGGTGTTGTCCCGGCTGGGCTTTCGGCGGATATGGCGCTTTCTCCCCGGTTTCGGTTCGATCTGTCAGATAGTCTGTATTCTATCTGCAATATCTTGATTTTTCATGGAGCAAACGATTTGGTTGTACCAGTGTCCCATGCCCGGAAATTGTTCGAGAAGGCGGGCCATCCAAAAAAGCTGGTGATTCAGGAAAATGGAGACCATGTAATGAGTCTTCCTGTTCATCAACAATCCTTCATGCAGGAATCACTTTTGTGGTTTTCAGCAATCCTGAAGACCAAGTAATATTTTACTTGACACATGTCGTGAATTCACATAGACTACCCTAGTTTGATTAAGTGATCTGGTGATTGCAAAGTTACCAGACTGCTGCAAAAAAAAGATTGACAAGGAGCGGTGAAAGAGATAGAAGTAAATCCAATGTCGGTCATGAAATGTTTGGCTGATTTGATCTTTGAAAACTAGATAGTGACAGCTTGTGAGTTTAAGGAACCCAGTTA
>JBAXVB010000950.1:0-1502 GCA_037129415.1 Deltaproteobacteria bacterium | reverse complement strand
AAAATGACAATTCAGGAATATATCAACCAGTTGAACAAAAGATATATCAGTGGGATTTCCAGGGAACATTCGTATCGTGGCGATATTGAAACGCTCTTTAGGTCACTGCTTCCAGATGTAGATATCACCAATGAACCGGCCAATGTAACAGATTGTGGAAACCCTGATCTGGTTGTTGTAAAAAACAAAATACCAATTGGCTATATTGAGGCCAAGGATGTTGGTAAAAACCTTTCGGACAAGAGCTACAAAGAACAGTTTGACCGGTATCGAAGCTCGCTTGAAAACCTGATTATCACAGATTACATCCTGTTTCAGTTCTTTCAAAAGGGTGAAAAGATCGGAGAAATCCGAATCGCCGAAATCCGGAATGGGAAGCTGGCCGCTTTGCCTGGAACATTTAATGAGTTCACCATTCGAATTCAGGAATTCTGCGACTATGTCTGCCAAACCATCAAATCACCTATTATGTTGGCCGAACATATGGCCAATAAAGCCCGCTTACTGCAAGTTATCCTTGAAAATGCCGTTACATTTGATGAACAGGAAAATAAGGCAACAGAACTTCTTGGAAAGTACAAAGTATTTAAGCGCGACCTGATTCATGATGTCAGCCCGAAAGAATTTGCCGACATCTTTGCACAGACTTTGGCGTATGGCATGTTTGCGGCGCGACTACATGATCCTGATCTGGAAACCTTTACACGGCAGGAGGCTGCAGAACTCATCCCGGCCAGCAACCCGTTTCTGCGTAAACTATTTCAGGATATTGCCGGATACGACATCGATCCCAGGTTGCGTCCAACTGTCGATAATCTGGCGGATGTCTTCCGCGCCACGGATGTAAAGGCATTGCTGGCTGACTTTGGAAAAATTGGCAACCACCATGACCCGATCATTCATTTTTATGAAACCTTTCTATCCCAATATGATCCAAAATTGCGGAAAAGCCGAGGAGTCTGGTACACTCCACAGCCTGTTGTCAATTTTATAGTTCGGGCTGTGGATGATATTTTAAAAACAGATTTCAATCTGCCAGATGGGCTGGCGGATACATCTAAAATCGGAATCAAGGTGCAGACTCAGGGAACTCCCAAAAAGATTCAAAAAGAAGTTCACCGGGTTCAGATTTTCGATCCAGCGGCAGGAACTGGAACCTTTCTATCAGAGGTCATTCGGCACATCCACCGGACAAAATTCAAAGCCATGCAGGGAGCCTGGAGCGGCTATGTCGAAAATGACCTGATTCCCAGACTGAATGGCTTTGAACTGCTGATGGCTTCTTATGCGATGGCCCACCTGAAGCTGGACCTCTTACTGGAGGAAACCGGCTATAAACCCAAGAAACAGCAGCGGTTCCGAGTGTTTTTGACCAATTCCCTGGAAGAGCATCATCCGGACACCGGCAGCCTGTTTGCTGCATGGCTGTCTGCCGAAGCTAATGAAGCCAATTACATCAAGCGCGATACACCGGTCATGGTGGTTATTGGGAATCCGCCGTA
>JBAXVB010000095.1:0-12466 GCA_037129415.1 Deltaproteobacteria bacterium | reverse complement strand
TTTCTGTCACAGAAAAATCTTGACATTATTCACAAATAGATTAAAAATTGGGGATTTTAAAACGTCCATTATTTGTTGTTTCAAGGAGGGTCAAGGATATGTACGCTGTAGTTGCAACTGGTGGAAAACAATACAGGGTTCAGACGGGTGAAACGCTGAGAATTGAGAAAATTCCAGGTGAAGTCGGGTCGTCTGTGGCTTTTGATCAGATACTTCTCTATTCGGATGGTGAAAATCTTTCCGTGGGCAAACCGGTTCTTGAGAACGCGAAAGTCAATGCGTTCATTGTGGAACAGGATCGAGGGAATAAAATCATCGTATTTAAATTCAAACGCCGAAAAGGTTATCGCAAAAAACAAGGCCATCGTCAAGATTATACAGCCGTGAAAATTGACAGCATTGAGGTCTGAACCTGGAATTTGTCGGGTTTGAGCGAGTTGTACTTGATGCCAGAATATTTTTTGGCGTAAAAAATAAATTCAGGTGACATGGAGAATTCAGGATATGGCACATAAAAAAGCAGGCGGCAGTTCAAGAAACGGTCGCGACAGTAATGCTCAGCGCCGAGGCGTTAAATGTTTTGGCGGTGAAATAGTTCGAGCTGGAAACATTTTGGTTCGCCAGGTTGGAACCAAGATTCATCCGGGCAACAATGTGGGTTTGGGAAGGGATTATACACTTTTCGCCACCTTGGATGGCATTGTCAAATACGAACGGTACGGTCGTACCCGTAAAAAAGTAAGCGTTTATGCCGAGTGAAATTCATAGATGAAGCAAATATAACGGTTGAGTCCGGCAAAGGCGGCAGCGGCTGCGTCAGTTTCCGGCGAGAGAAGTTCATTCCCAAAGGTGGCCCGGATGGCGGTAGTGGAGGAAGAGGCGGGGATATTATCCTGGTAACGTCATCCCAGAAACGCACGCTTTATGATTTTAATTACAAAAAAATCTTCAAGGCTCAAAACGGATCCGGCGGTGAAGGAAACCAGAGAACCGGAAAAGACGGCGATGACCTGATCATTGAAATTCCTCCCGGCACCGTTGTCGTCAATGCTGATACTGGCGAACCCATCAAGGACTTTGTCAACCCCGATGAAACCTTTGTTCTGGCAAAAGGCGGAAGGGGGGGGCAGGGAAATACCCACTTCAAAACCTCAACGCATCAAACCCCGAGGTTTGCACAGCCAGGTGAACCTGCCGAAACGTTTAACATTCGCCTGGAACTGAAGCTGATCGCAGATGTTGGTCTGGTCGGACTTCCAAATGCCGGAAAGTCCACGCTGATCTCCGTGATTTCTTCTGCACGTCCCAAAATAGGTGCTTATCCTTTCACCACACTGATCCCGAATCTTGGTGTCGTTAAACCCCGCTGGGGCGGAGAAGCGTTTGTGGTTGCCGATATTCCGGGCCTGATTGAAGGGGCTCATGCGGGTGCAGGGCTCGGCATTCAATTTTTAAGGCATGTCGAGCGCACCCGTTTCCTGGTTCACATGATTGATGTTTCCTCGATTGATATAGATGATCCGCTCAGGGATTATGAGACTATTAATCGCGAGCTGACCTTATACAGCGAATTGCTAAGTCATAAGCCACAGATCGTTGTACTCAGCAAGATGGATCTTACCGGGGCTGAAGAGGCTGCGGACAGTTTTCAGAAGGCCATTGGATCGCATCCGGTCCCAATATCTTCCAAAATATATTTGGGTCGGATATCCGCCGCGACCGGATCGGGTATCGACGATTTGATATCAACCATCGTTAGCTTTCTGGACGCAACTGATGAAAACCGACAGGAAAACGAGTTTTGACAATGCCAAAAGGGTGATCGTCAAGGTAGGCAGCAATGTGCTTACCGAGGATAGCGGTCTGGACCTGAACGTTGTCCGGTCTATCAGTCGACAGATATGCAGACTGATAGACCGGGGACTGGAAGTCATTCTGGTAACATCCGGCGCCATGTCCGCCGGTCTTCGCAAAATCGGTCTTGCCAAAAGGCCCGACGAAATTCCCAAACGACAAGCTGTCTCGGCGGTGGGACAGGCCAGTCTCATCATGGAATATGAAAATGCGTTTGAGCGGTATGGAAACAAGGTCGCCCAGATATTGCTGACCAGCGATGACCTGAATAACCGCAAGCGCTATCTGAATGCCAGAAATACCCTTTATACTTTGCTTTCCTGGCAGGTGGTTCCCATCATCAACGAGAATGATACGATTGCCATAGAATCCATCAAATTTGGCGACAATGACAATCTGGCAGCCATGATTGCGCTGCTGATGGATGCAGATATCCTGATCATACTGTCTGATATCGACGGCCTGTATGCCAAAGACCCCCGTTCCAATCCCGATGCTGAACTGATCCCTACGGTAACGACATTTAAAAAGAGCCTGGAGAAGGTTGCAGGCGATCTTCCGGGGTCATTGGGAACCGGCGGAATGCTCAGCAAGATCAAGGCTGCAAAAAAGGTAACGGCTGCAGGTGTTCCCATGGTGATAGCCAATGGCAATGTTCCGGACATTCTGGAAAAGCTTTTTGATGGCGGAGCCTACGGCACTTTTTTTGTTCCCCAGGCCGAACGGCTGCCCAGTCGAAAATGCTGGATCGGCTATTCCCTTAAACCCGAAGGCGTTATCGTTATCGATCAGGGCGCGGCGACTGCCGTCCTCAAACGGGGAAAGAGCCTTCTCTCCAGTGGCATCGTCGGTATTGAAGGTGAGTTTGGAATTGGCGCGCCTGTGGAGTTTAAAACTGCGGAAAGCGACATTCTGGGCACGGGACTTGTGAACTACAGCGCCGCAGACATTAGGAAAATCATGGGGCTTCAGTCCCGGCAGATTCTGGAACGGCTGGGGGAAAAACCTTTTGATGAAGTCATTCACAGAGACAATCTTGTAATTACAACGGAATCCGGAGGAATATATGACTGTTGAATCCGTAGTTAGCGACATGGCCAGGGCTGCAAAGGTAGCCTCGCGGGAAATGGCCAAGTGCCCGACTCTTCAGAAAAACGCCATGCTGCTGAAGCTGGCGGATCTGATTCAGGAAAATGCCATTAACATTCAGCAGGAAAACGCCAGAGATGTTTTGGAGGCTGAAAAATCTGGTCTTTCCGCTGCCATGATAGACCGTCTGACCATAACAGATGCCACTATTCAGTCCATGATGGGCGGGCTTCGGGAGGTGGCTGCACTGGAAGACCCGGTGGGAGCATCCATCCGAAGCTTTCGCAGGCCCAACGGCCTGGAGGTTTCTCGTGTGCGGATTCCGCTCGGGGTCATCGGCATTATCTATGAGTCCAGACCCAATGTCACTATTGATGCGGCGGCCCTTTGCCTGAAATCGGGAAATGCCGTGATCCTTCGAGGCGGCTCCGAAGCCCATAACTCGAACCAGGTTTTGGCTGCCCTCATTGCCCGGGCTCTTCTGGAAACCGGTTTGCCAGGGGAGTCCGCCCAGGTCATTCCGGTAATAGACCGAAGCGCCGTAACAACGCTGCTGCAACAGGAAGAATGGATTGATCTGATTATCCCCCGTGGTGGCGAGAGCCTGATCCGTTTTGTTGTCGAGAATTCCAAAATCCCTGTCCTGAAGCATTACAAAGGCGTATGCCATGTGTATGTGGACGAAGGGGCGGATTTTGACATGGCTGAAAAGATTTGCTTCAATGCCAAGGTTCAGCGACCGGGTGTCTGCAATGCCATGGAAACCCTTCTCGTTCATGAAAATGCAGCTCCTGATTTTTTGCCTCAAGTGGCGGAAAAACTGACATCCGCAGGTGTCGAGCTTCGCGGATGCCAGGAGACCTGCCGAATTCTTCCCCAGGCCAAAATGGCGACCGAGGCGGACTGGCCTGCTGAATATTTGAATCTGACTCTGGCTGTTAAAGTGGTTTCCGGTATGGATGAGGCTTTGAAGCATATAGCCGTGTACGGCTCCAGCCACACCGACGCAATTGTTACGCGGGATTATGAAAGAGCCAGACGCTTTGTTCGGGAAGTTGACTCATCCGTGGTGCTGGTGAATGCATCCACACGGTTTAATGACGGCAACCAGATGGGTCTGGGAGCTGAAATCGGAATCAGCACCACCAAGCTCCACGCCTTTGGCCCGATGGGGCTGGAAGAGCTGACAACCACCAAATTCGTAGTGTTCGGGGATGGCCAAGTCAGGAGCTAATAATTGAGGGTTGTAGCCAGACCGTCCCGGTCTGGTTCTAAGAATTATGAAAGGATGTCCATGCGGGTCGGGCTGTTCGGAGGCACATTTAATCCGATTCATATCGGGCATTTGCGGACAGTTCTGGAGGTCAGGGAGCGGTTTGGCCTGGACCGGGTCTATCTGATTCCATCCGCTATTCCGCCACATAAATCGGAAGTTGGCATCGCCAGCCCATTGGATCGTCTGGAAATGATTCGACAGGCCGTAGCGGATGATTTCGGTTTTGTGGTATCGAATGTGGAGCTGATGCGCGCCGGTCCGTCCTACACGATTGATACCCTGTCGTTTTTTGCAGAAGTTTTTACGGAAACGGACTCGCATTTTTTGATTGTCGGCCTGGATGCCTTTCTGGAAATTCACACATGGAAAGACTTCATGGGAATCATGACCCGGACCCCATTAATTGTTATGGGGAGGCCCGGGGCGTACAGCCAGGGGCGGTTTGCGGACATGCCTCTTGCAGTGACCGATTACCTCGACAGGCTTGCGCCCGGCTATCAATATGACCGGGAACAAGCAGTTTTTGTTCATCCTGAGTTTCAGCCCGTTTATCTGATTGGCGTGACATCTCTGGATATCTCATCCTCCGCCATTCGATCTCTGGTTCGCAGTGGCCGATCCATCCGGTTTCTGGTTCCGGAAACAGTATCCCATACTATTTCCAGTAAAGGACTTTATCAATGACCCAGCAGTTGCCTTTCGATCCTTCACTGGATCTTTTTATTCAAGCCGCCCAAGGAAAAAAAGCCCTTGACATTGTTGTCATGGATCTCAGGGGCAAGACCGCTATTACCGATTATTTCATCTTGTGCAGCGGTCGGTCCAGTCGTCAGGTCATGGCTATCGCCGATCATATTCAGACGGAGATGCGAGATAACCGAATCCGGCCTCTCGGAGTCGAAGGCGTTGGCTCCGGGCATTGGATTCTTCTGGATTATGACAATGTCGTGATCCATGTGTTTTATGATCCAATTCGCAGATTCTATAACCTTGAAGGACTATGGGTTGATGTTCCCAGGATTCAGGTCGCCAGTCCGCAAATCGAAATGAATGACTTTGAGGGAGATGATACCGATGACACATCGGATGTGCCTGCTCATGATTCTTGATGGCTGGGGAATTCGCGCCAAGATACCTTTTGGTCGCGATGACAATGCGGTTGAATTGGCGGATACACCCCATCTCAGGCGTTTGAAAAGCCACTATCCTCAAACCCAACTTAGGTGTTCGGGAGAGGCGGTGGGGCTTCCGGAAGGCGTGATGGGCAATTCCGAAGTCGGCCACATGAATATCGGGGCTGGCAGGGTCGTCTATCAGGATTTGGTCCGGATCAACAAGGCGATTCGCGAGGGGGATTTTTTTGAAAATCCGACATTGAAAACCATCATGTCCCAGGTGTCAGGGGATATTTTGGCCGCGCGTTCCGCGCTACATCTCATTGGTCTGGTTTCAGACGGCGGAGTTCACAGTGATATTCATCATCTGCTGGCTCTTCTGGACATGGCCAGAAAAAATGGATTGAAACGGGTATTTGTTCACGCCATTATGGACGGCCGGGATACGCCCCCGGACAGTGGCGTTGAGTACATCAGAAGGCTCAGGGAGCATATCTGTCGGCATAATTTCGGTGATATCGCATCAATATGCGGCCGTTTTTATGCCATGGACAGAGACAAGCGGTGGGACAGAACTGAAATGGCTTATCGTCTTTATGCCGCTGGCGAAGGCCTTCATGAAAAAGATCCGGTGGAAGCCGTTCAAAAGGCATATAAACGCGGGGAAATGGATGAATTCGTCAAACCCATTGTATTGATCGATAAAGGTGATAACCCACTTGGAATTCTTCGGGATGGGGATGGCGTTATCTGCTTTAATTTTCGATCCGACCGGGTACGCCAGATTACCCACGCCTTTAATGATGCGGAATTCCCTTATTTTAAGCGCCAGATTCTGCCAAGCCTCTGTGGTTATGTCTGTATGACGCAATACGATGAGGCGTTGCCACTGCCCATTGCATTTGCACCTGTCAGCTTGAAGGATATTCTGGGAGAAGTCATAAGCCGGAGCAATCTGCACCAACTGCGGATTGCAGAAACTGAAAAATATGCGCATGTCACCTATTTTTTCAATGGTGGTGAGGAAAAACCATTCCCACTGGAGGATCGGTGCATGGTTCCATCTCCAAGAGACGTTCCCACTTATGATTTGAAACCGGAAATGAGCGCCAGGGCCATAACCGAACTGCTGTTGACCCGATTGGATGAAATCGCATACCAGTTGGTAGTGCTTAATTTTGCCAATATGGACATGGTGGGCCATACCGGCTTTTTGGATGCAGCCATCCGGGCCTGCGAGACAGTGGATGAATGTGTGGGCCGAATCGTGGAAAAAGTTCAGGCTATGGGAGGTGTGGTGCTGATCACGGCGGACCATGGAAATGCAGAAACCATGATGGATGAAAATGGCCACCCTCACACCGCGCATACGCTGAATCCTGTACCATTGATTCTGGTGGATGATACGCGAAAGCAGGTGTGTCTCAGAGAGGGAGTGCTTGGTGATATTGCTCCCACGATTTTGGATATCATGAGCATTGAAAAGCCGGAGTTAATGACGGGGCAGTCGCTGATTATGTAGTGAAAGACGCAGGGGGCTCCCCCACCCCAACCCTCCCCCGCTGGGAGAGGGAGTACACAGGTAGAGCCGGCAGGATGCAGGCTCTACCTGTGTACGTTCGCAGTGTAATGACTATTCACGATATGTCGTTCAGTATCTAAACACCGGCGACTTCCCGGTTGCAGTGCTTGCAGTGAGTGGCTCTTTTTTTGACGATTTCCGCACAGAACGGGCATTCCCGTGTAAAAAAACGCTCGTGGATTCTTTGAACAGACGCATCCAGCTTTTCCTGAATAAGCTGATTGCCCACCTTGAGACTCCTCAACGGTTCAACTGCCTCCAGATCCCCAATATCACCGATCATCTCGGCTGCCTTTAATCGGACACGGGATGGCTCCGTGGGGTCCAGAATTATTCTTAGAATCGTGGGCGAATCCTTGGCGACATAACAATCGGCTAGAATGGAAAATCCTCTTTTGGTGTTTTCTTTCAGCACTTCTTCCTGAGCCAGGACTTGACTATCAATGATCTGTCCTGTTCCGCCCACAGGGCTGAAGACTGGCATCAACTCGAACTGCTGGGTTCCCGGATAATTCATACACCGGTAGGATGCATGATGTGAATAGTGTTCCATCAAGTTTTCCCAGCCATCTTTATAAAGCTTGCAATCATCGTTGAAGCATAGAAATAAATATGGTGTTCCCCATCCCAGTCCGTCGCCAACCGGAATCGGCGGTACTTCCCAGATGCTCATTTCTGTGTCGCAGTGTGGGCAGTGTGGTCTTTCCTGGGAAAGCACTTTTTCCAGTACCTGCTCTTTGGTCTCATACATTGAAATCATCCTCCGTTTAAGCTGACTTAAAGCTGTTTAACCGTGAATTTCTTCTTAAATCAAACTATAGACATTCAGAAAATTTTTTTCTGAATGTCTATATCCATCGAAGATATGCACCGATACATGCAGACAGGGAATCAAATTGGGTTATTTGTTCTGGTAATTACCAAGTGCTGTAAATTAAGCCCCTTTGTCGGGTTTGTCAATGAACAGGGGGAGTGCGGAAACTTCGTAAAATCTTCATCACAGTTCTGACTCAGTATTGATAAGTTGGCGATAACGTAGTATGCAATAACTAATTGGTTAACTTATATTGCGAGGAAACCGAGCCGTAAACATAAAAAATGAACAAGTACATCTTTTGGCCAACAACTAATACAATCTCAACAGGAGGAAAATGTCATGGTTAGAACTGAAATATCGTTATTCTTGCAAAACGTACCTGGAGAACTGGGCAAATTAACTTATTTGCTGGCAAATGCCGGAATCAACATTGATGCCCTGACCATACAGGATGCATCCAGCTATGTGAAGGAGATTTTTCAGGCAAGAGGAAAGTCATTGAAGCGGATTGCCTCTGCTTCCAGTTACAACTCCATGCGAAAGGACTCCGCGGAACACGCATTGATACGCCTTTTGGTGAATAACACGGACAAGGCCGTCGATTTGCTGTCCAAAAATGAATATGTGTTTGACGTGATGCCGGTGATCGCCGTCGAACTGGAGAACAAACCCGGAGAAATGGCCAGAATAACCACCCAATTCGGGGAAGAAGGAATCAACATCAACTATGTTTACGGTTCTGTTTCATCGCCGGATGCCAAGTGCCTGTTTGTATTTTGCCCGGAAGATATCGATAAGGCGGCCGCGATTTTCAAATAGGCGTAAACTGTGTAACCGTTCACTCCACCTTTATTGTAGATGACGGATGACAGAAAAAACTGTCATCCGTCATCTGTCATCTGTCGTCTGTCGTCTGTCCTTTCACGCTATAGACCGTTCTGTTTTGAACCATCATGCATAGGGACGTTTATTAAATGTCCGATAATCCCTTGAACCAGAATTGTTCCGACGATAAAATCTTCAATGCCTTGCTCAATCTTTCCAGCGATGGCGTTTATATTCTCGGCGAAGATGGCGGATTTATGGAAGTCAATCCCGCATACTGCAATCTGCTGGGCTATTCCCGTGAAGAGCTGTTGACCCTATCCTTTTCCGATGCCAAAACAAACGAAGCGATTTTCCGCCGTATCGAAGCCTCCATGGCTTCAGACGCTGCCCGTTTTGAAACCTCACTTTGCCGCAAGAACGGATCCATGGTGGATGTTGAAATCAGCACCACTCATATCAACGCAAAGGATACATGCCTGTTTCTTTCGATCGTTCGGGATCTGACCAGGTGTCGTATGGAGGAAGCTGAAAAAGCCCGTTTGCGTGAACAACTCTTTGAATCTAATCAGTATCTTGAAGAAATTGTTCGGGAAAGAACCCGGGATTTGAAAGAGGCCATGTCCCTGGTTAAAGTAGCCAGCGATGCCAAATCCAGCTTTCTGGCCAGCATAAGCCATGAGCTGCGAACTCCGATGAACTCCATTATCGGGTTTTCGGATGTTCTGGCCGAGGAATATGTCGGCCCGCTCAATGACAAACAGCGCGAGTATGTTGGGGATATCCTGGACAGCGCAAAACACCTGCTGCTGTTGATCGACGACATTCTGGATGTGTCCCGGATCGAATCCGGCAGGATGACCATGGAACCTGATATGGTAAAGCTCAGCGACCTTCTGGAAGACAGCCTGATCATGGTCAGGGAAAAAGTCGGTAAACACTCCATCGCCATCCGCATTGAAATGGAAGCGCAAACATCGGATATTAAAATTGTTGCAGACCCGCAAAAGCTCAAGCAGGTCTTGTTCAACCTGATTTCAAACGCAGTAAAATTTACGCCGAACGGTGGCGACATCATCATAAAAACCGGTTTTGCTGACCATGATTCCAAAACCATCCAAATCATTGTCGAAGATTCAGGTATTGGCATTGCCCCGGAATACCTGGAAAAAATCTTTGAGAATTTTTTCCAGGTTCAAGGTGGCATTCTGGATAAAACCCGTGGTGCCGGGTTGGGCCTTTCCCTGGTCAGACAGCTTGTTGAAATGCACGGCGGAAGGGTGTGGGCGGAAAGCAGCGGCATCGGAAACGGCAGCCGTTTTGTTGTGGAGTTGCCAGTGAGTGGTCATTGACCCTGAAGAGAGAATATGCGATAGAGATTTTTAAGGATTGTTATAATGCCCCGTAAAATCAGAGAACTGATAAAGGAGATTGAGGCTGCAGGGTTTATTGACAGAGGTGGAAAAGGCAGTCATAGAAATTTTGTCCATCCCAATGTTGCAAAGCCTTTAACGATTTCTGGAAAGCCAGGTGATGATGTAAAATACTTTCAGGAAAAAGCAGTACTGACGGCTATTGAGGAATCAAAAAATGAAAGATAGTATGCGTTATGTAAAAATTGTGGAGTGGTCTGAATTGGATCAATGTTATGTCGGGAGTTGTCCTGGGTTGTTTTACGGCGGCTGTCATGGCGTTGACGAGAAGTCTGTATTTGCTGAGTTGTGTGAAATCGTTGAAGAATCCATTCAACTTTACAAAAAAGACGGGAAGCCTTTGCCAAAACCGACTTCAAACCTGTATTATGAAAATATTCTTCAAAATGCAGCCTGATAGACAGCTTTCTGTTGAACATTACGTTTCATACTTGGGGACAAACGGAATGCTATGTCCATGACTGTTTAGAAACGGAAAAAGGACGATATGAAATTTGAATCCATCAGCAGGTATTTCTCCTTCCGAACCAGGCTGATGATTGCCATGGTGCTGATAGGTGTCGTTTCTGCCGGTATTATGGCTGTTTATGGTTTTTTTCATGAACGCCATCATACCTATGAAGTCGTTGAAAAACAGTATGTCACCATCAATCAGGCAGAAGTTATGAGGTTTCAAACCCTGATGAATCAGCTCAGGGAAAATCTGCTTCTGGTAGCCATGATGCCCCAAGTCCAGGAGCTGATCCGCACCCGTGACAACGGTGGCCATGATCCGGAAAGCAGCTCTACCTACAGCCAGTGCATTCAACAATTGGAGCTATTTTTTTGGGCCATGCACAAAAACAGCGGTTGGTATGTTCGGGTATGCATTCTTGACCAGACCGGCATAGAGCTGGTCCGTGTGGATCGGGGTGAAAAAGAGCCGGTAGTAGTTCCTGCCGTGAGCTTCCAGCAAAAGGCGGATATGCCCCTTTTTCTGGAAACCAAAAAGTTGACTGCCGGCCAGATTTACATCTCCGCTCCGTATCTGAATCAGGAAAAAGGAAAAATCGTCATTCCTCACCAGCCCGTCATGCGCCTGGCAACCCCGATTTTTAACCGGGTCGATGAACTCCGGGGAATCCTTGTCGTCAACTTCTTGATGTCTTTTCTGCGGTTATGATTCTGGTTGTTGGATTGGCCATAGTTTCTGCGGTTTTGCTCTCACGGCTGATGACTACTCCCCTGAATTCTCTGCGCATGGGGTCCAAGCAAATCGCTTCCGGAAGACTGGATCAGCGGATTCAGGTCAAGGGCGCCCCGGAATTCATTGAACTTGCCCTGGATTTTAATGAAATGGCCGCTATGCTGGAGGCATCCTATAGAGGCCTTCAGGCCGCATATCAGCATCTGTTTGAAAACGCCAATGACGCCATTATTTTGTGAAACCGGGAATTGTCCTCTGTCAATAGTCTGGGGTGCGAGCGCTCCTGCGAAGATCGAGAAAGTGCTTTCCCGAACCAAGTCCGGCAGGCTGATTCCGGTTTCCCTGTCTGCGTCGGCAATTGTGGATAACTATGGCCGGAATCTTGGGGGAGTTGAGGTTTTTCGGGATGTTTCAAAGGAATCTGAACTGATACGCAGCATTCAACTGGCCAGCCAGGCCAAATCCAATTTTCTGGCCAGTATGAGCCATGAACTTCGGACACCCATGAATGCTATTCTTGGCTTTTCAGAAGTACTATTGGAAGAATATTTTGGTCCACTCAATGACAAACAACGGGAATATGTTTCGGATGTCCTCTCCAGTGGCCACCATCTGCTCTCGCTCATTAACGATATTCTGGATAGCAGCAATGACAAGTGGCTATTTTTTTCTCGCCCCTTGATACAATTACAGATACCTGGCTCCCCTCACCCCTATTTGGGGACATTAGGATAATCATGGGAAAAACCATAATAGTCGTAGAAGATGCACCGTTAAACATGAAACTGATCCGGGAAATTCTGACCTATCGTGGTGATACCGTCTTTGAGGCTGCCAATGGCAGAGAAGGCGTTGATCTGGCTATTGAAAAAAAACCCGATCTCATTCTCATGGATATTCAAATGCCGGTAATGGACGGTATGGAAGCTGCCCGGCTCATCAAGGCAAATCCGTCAACCCGGCATATTCCCATTGTAGCCCTGACCGGATACGCAATGGATGGAGACGAAAAACAAATGCGTGAGGCAGGATGCGACGGATATCTCTCAAAGCCTTTTAAAATCAAGGAACTGTTGCTGGCGATCGATGTTTTCTTTGATAGTTAACATAGGGCACCACCCTTAGATACAGCAGCAATCATCTTTGCGTCCAAACGCATTTGATGCTATTTTAAAAATTATTCAAATATAGAGGAGGAAATAATGATCGTTGCAGGAATTGATATCGGCTCAACATAGACATTGGCGGCCAGGACTGCAAGGCGATTTCCTTGAGCGGTAAGGGCGTGA
>JBAXVB010000949.1:0-1504 GCA_037129415.1 Deltaproteobacteria bacterium | reverse complement strand
ACTTTCAGGCCCGAGCCCGACAGCTAACTCCGTAGGCATTTGAAAGGGCAACTGACAGCGTTATAAAAAGCCGCCGGTCTTGCACCGACGGCTTTTTTGCGTTTGAACATTGTGAATAATCAACCAGTTGAGGAGAATGTATGGCTTCAAGTGATAGCCAATCGGAAGAAAATTTCATCAGAAAAATCCTGCACGCGATCATTGGGGCGCCCAAGCAAGTAAAAGACCCCAATATTTTTCATAAAATGTCGCTGATTCCTGTTCTGGCGTGGATAGGACTCGGCGCTGACGGGCTTTCTTCTTCTTCTTACGGCCCCGAAGAGGCATATCGAGCGCTTGGAACCCATACATATCTGGCCGTTCTGCTGGGTCTGGCGACGGCGCTTACGGTTTTCATCATCTCGTACGCGTATTCCCGAATCATTGAGCATTTTCCGCATGGCGGCGGCGGTTATATCGTCGCCACCCATATGCTGGGTGAAAAGGCCGGCGTTATCTCCGGCAGCGCCCTTCTGGTTGACTATGTGCTGACTATCACCCTCTCCATTGCCGCCAGCGTGGATGCGCTTTTCAGTTATCTTCCGCTGAGCTTCCACCACCACAAGGTTGCCGTTGCCTGTTTCCTGTGTGTGGTGCTGATTCTTTTGAACATTCGAGGTGTTAAGGAATCCATTGTGGTCATGGCTCCGATTTTTGTCGTCTTTGTCGTTACCCATCTCCTGATGTTACTTGATGGCATTTTTACCCATACAGATCGTTTTGTTCCGCTGGTGGATAGATTTCAAGCGGGCATTCAGCAGGACATTTCCACCATCGGCTTCATCGGTATGCTCATGTTGTTCTTGCGGGCATATTCATTGGGAGGCGGGACCTATACAGGCATCGAGGCGGTTTCCAACGGCATGCAGATCATGCGGGAACCGCGGGTGCAGACCGGCAAGCGAACAATGGTCTATATGGCTGGCTCCCTGGCCTTTACCGCCGGCATGCTGTTTCTGTGCTATGCGCTTCTGGACGTGAAACCGGTAGAAGGCAAGACGCTGAATGCCGTGATAGCCGACAATCTTTTTGCCGGCTGGCGAATGGGAACGGCGATTGCTTTTATCACAATTTTTTCCGAGGGGGCATTGCTTCTGGTTGCGGCCCAGACAGGATTTGTGGATGGCCCCAGAGTGATGGCGAACATGGCTGTGGATTCCTGGTTCCCCCACCGGTTTGCGGCCCTGTCCGAACGGCTGACAATGCGAAACGGCATCGTTCTGATGGGCGCATCCGCCATTGCGCTGTTGATCTATTCTCACGGCTCGGTATCGGCGCTGGTGATCATGTATTCCATCAACGTCTTTGTGACGTTTTCCTTTTCTCAACTGGGAATGTCCAGGTTCTACATTCGGCGCCGGAAGGAAGACCCCAAATGGATGCAGCATTTAAGCGTTCATCTTGTCGGACTTGTCCTTTGCGCTACCATTCTGGTTATCACCACTGTGGAGAAATTTACTGAAGG
>JBAXVB010000948.1:0-1506 GCA_037129415.1 Deltaproteobacteria bacterium | reverse complement strand
AGAATTGAACGTCATCTCCATGCTGCTGTCCAAGCAATGGTATATCAAGCCGGGAAGCGGCGGTCAGAATGGAAATATTGCTGTTTCGAGCGTCGGCTTCTCTACTGGCGCCGGCATTCTTTCATCGCAGATTTCGAAGGTCATTCAGGATATCGGCGGACTTGAAAGCTTCAATATCAATGTTGGGATGGATAAACGTGGGGCTCTGAGCGGACTTGATCTTTACTTTGCACTCAGTGTCCCCGGTACCGATGGAAAAGTCCGTTTTATCGGAACAGGCGGCTCTGCCGACATCGGAGGCTCAACTACCTCCAATTATTACGGAACATCACAAAAAATTGAATATCGGGTTACTCCGAAAATCTACATCGAAGCCTCCCGTTCTTTCGGACAAGGCGGGAGTTTAACATCCAGTTCAAACCTGCAAAAACCTGCAGAAACATGGGGAGCCAGTCTTTCTTACAAAGAACGTTTCCAAACCTGGGATCAGTTCTGGAAACATCTGATTCCGTCATCCAATAAGTCCGATAAGAAGAGATAAATCCTTGCCGTTTTCGTAAATTATCGGCACAAATATTCAGTAACAAACTTTGGAATAACGTGTTGAGAGGAAAAAATATCATCATTTGCATCTGTGGTGGCATCGCCGCCTATAAAACACCGTTGCTTGTAAGGCTTTTAAAAAAAAGAGGCGCAAATGTCAGGGTCGCGCTCACGGAAGGGGGGAGCCGTTTTGTCAGTGAACTTGCGCTTGCAACAGTTTCAGAAGAACCTGTATACCGCTCTATCTTTCCTCCAACACAGACCGAAGGGACTGATTTTACAGGCCATATATCTCTCGGCGAATGGGCTGACGCTCTCATCATTGCACCTGCCACAGCAAATACCCTGGCCAAACTCGGTGCCGGTCTTTGCGATGATATGCTTACCGCCTGTTTTATAACCCTGCGACCCGGCAAACCGGTGCTGATATTTCCGGCAATGGACGGTCAGATGTTCCTGTCACCATCTGTCCAGAGAAATATAAAAACCCTTACCACTCAGGGTTGCCGTCTTATAAGCCCTGAAAGTGGCGAGCTTGCTTCGGGACAGTCTGGTTTCGGTCGTATGCCAGAACCTGAGTCTATTCTGGGATATCTGGAAGAAGAACTTTTTTCCACAACCCAACGCTCTCCGCTTTATGATAAATCGGTGGTGGTTACCGCAGGCCCAACACGGGAAAAAATTGACGGTGTCCGTTTCATCTCAAACTACTCTTCTGGAAAAATGGGATTTGCCATCGCACGCGCAGCAGCAAAGCGCGGCGCCAGAGTAACTCTGATTACCGGGCCTGTTCATCTGGAGACACCATTCGGGGTAGAACGTCTTGATGTTGAAAGCGCAGCAGAAATGCATAGTGCTGCTCGGCGCTTTTTTAATAGCGCCAACATTTTTGTTGGGGCCGCCGCCGTTTCCGATTACCGTCCTTTGGCACCTTACGAAGGAAAAATGAAAAAGGATGAACAG
>JBAXVB010000947.1:0-1515 GCA_037129415.1 Deltaproteobacteria bacterium | reverse complement strand
TAAAGTAATGGCCGCCTTCATTGCCGCTGTCACTGCCAATCAGCGAATTCAGACAATGGTTAACCAAATCAGTGCGGGGCACGGAAAAGTGGCTGCGAGCATTTACTGGGCCATAGGAATGGAATCTGCGCATGAACACCTCCTCTCATTACAGGTAATTCAGTGTTTCAAATTAAACGATGTCGGTCTCATTCTATACTGCGGACCGTGTGAATTTTGGGAGCCATCCTGGGATCGCCGCACCCCAGTGCGGCAATTATGACGACGCTCTTGTGGCGGCTAAAACAAAAGCCGCACTGGGGTGCGGCGGTCCCAGAGGCGCTTTGCCGCTCATCCATCTTATTAACCGGTCATTTTCCTTCGCGAACGGCACGAACATAGTAGCTATCGCCCTTACCGTAGCCGTGGTCGTCGACGCCCTTGAAGTACACGCCCCATGCGTAGCTCGTACTGTCCGCATAGGTAGTAGATGACCAATAAAATGACGATTGGGTATTAGGGAAATAATCGGTGTCGATTGCAGGACTTCTTCTGCTGAAAACAACAAGAGTTTTTATTTCTCTCAAGGAAGGAAGTCGCCAGTCTGAAAACCCACCCAAATGTGCAGCATTCAGTGCATTAATAAATTTCTGATTGCTTTCGTCCCATGTATATGTGTTATCGGCATCGTTTGGATTGTCGTAATCCTTGACACCATCTTTGTTTTGTTTGACCTCCCAAATAAGGTTTGTTTCGCTATCCAGTACCATCAACCAGGATTGGGCGGAGTTTGGCAACTGTTTGCCGTTGCTGTCCAGTTTTGAATATTTAGAGGGCGGTTTTAATGATGCGGTAGCAGATGTAGTCTTGCCTTCCTGTACAGCAACGGTCTTATCATGATCCGGATAGCCATCTTTTTTTACCGTGATCTGCTGGTTCCCGGTCGAAATACCGGAAGGCTCTACAGGCAAGCTGTCTGTTGCTCCAACGGTAAAATGAAGCTCAGATGTCTTTTGTTCGGTAGCCGGGGGATTGATCTCTGTCATTGGCTGCTGTGATGGTAGTTTGACCATAACCGCTGGCTTCAACCGGTCTGCTTTTATCAAAACCGTCTTCCCGGCCTTTACCGTGACCGTATCCTTCCATTCCTCATATCCAGCTTTTTTTAGGCTGATCGTATGTGTTCCATCCTTCAACTCAGTCAGTTCCGCCGGAGTTACGCCCATGAGTTTTTCATTCATAAGAATATCAGCTCCGGCCGGGTTACTGGTGACAGATATTGCACCACACGACGCTTTCAATTTCAGATTCAATATGACCTGCTGATTCGCCTTGATAAACACCTCTGTGGTTTTGGTTTCAAAGCAATCCTTTTTAAGCTCAAGTTTTCTTTTTCCAATTTCAACGCCAGATGTCTCCATATCTGTGTTGCCCATTGGATTGCCATCAAGCAGCACCAGCGCATCGGTTGGATCGCTGGATATCTTTAAGCTGCCGGACGGTTTTGTATGATCACTTTGTGGAATAACATCCACT
>JBAXVB010000946.1:0-1519 GCA_037129415.1 Deltaproteobacteria bacterium | reverse complement strand
GTCCTTCATGATGTCTGATCCTTCAGTCCTTTTTCCCAGACTTTGGCGTGTTTAAGAAATACATACCATGCTGAATTCATGGCAATAACCAATCCGGCGGCGCCATCCAGCGCTCCCAGCTTCCACAAGTAGCATTCCGCAAATTTTCCCAGAGCATGAAATACACCTGCTACCGTAAACCAGACCCCTGTAGCCGAGCGTTCTTCAGCATATATACCAGAGAAACGGTTGATGGTCATCACCTGATCCGAAATATTCCGGTAAACCTCGTGTAGAATCGGACTGGATAATGGCCGAATTTTACCGGATACTTCCAGTTTTTCGTGAAGGCCGCCGCCTTTCCACTGGCCGCAGCCTTTTCGAACAAGTCGAACCTTTCGATCCGGATACCAGCCGCCATGACGGATCCAGATGCCCAGATACCGGGAAAGCCGCGGCATGGAAAAACCGCAAATTTCCGGTGGTGCATTCTGAATCGTTTCCTGAAGCTCCGACGCAAGTGGATCGGATATCCGTTCATCCGCATCCAGATTCAAAATCCACTCACAAGAGGCCAGCTCCATGGCATATTGTTTTTGCTCCGCAAATCCCTGCCAGGGGTGAGCGATGACCCTGGCGCCGCCGACTCTGCAGATTTCCTGTGTGCCATCGGTACTGCCGGAATCCACTACGATAACTTCATCGGCGAATGCTGCGCTTTTCAGCAGGGCCAAAATCCGGTCCGCCTCATTCAAGGTGATGACAACGACACTGATCATGGGGTCAAGGATAGCCGATTTTGGATAAATCTGTCAAACGCCAATGTATTGTCAAGGCACATACGAATCCCGATAACCACGCATTCCATATCAAATTGAAACCGGCCATGCAATCTGGCAAGGTCCTTCTCAGTAGTGGCAAGAGCAGTTGCGCCGGCATTGACAGCAGCATTCTGGATAGCCTGAATGTCTTTGGCCGAATAGAAATGATGATCGGAGAAGCCCTGAAAGCCACAGACATCGGCGCCCATTGTCGTGAGGGTTTTTAGAAAATCATCATTCTGGGCGATACCTGAGAACGCATAATACCGTTTTCCAATTGAAAGTTCACCTTTGGTAATGGGTTCATGGGGTTGCAATAGCGTCAGCGTCAGTTTTTCTCCTGCAGAAAATCTGGCGGAGATAAAGGGTTCATGAATTGCGCAAAAAACTGGGCGAGTCATGGTCCAAGGTTCCACAGGGCAGCGGAACGGCTGTGGAGATCGGGTCATGATGAAGGCATCGCTGAATTGAAGGGCCGAGGCTGGCTCGCGCAACGTTCCCCGTGGCAAAATATGACCATTGCCAAAAGGAAGGGTGCTGTCCAATAGCAGCAGGTTCATATCCCGGAAAAGAGCAAGATGCTGAAACGCATCATCCAGAATCGCCACCTCTGTCTGAAACCGCTTAATGGCATTCATGCCGGATTTATACCGGTTACTTCCAACCAGAACCGGAATACCCTTAAGAGATGCCGCCAGCAGAAACGGTTCATCACCTGC
>JBAXVB010000945.1:0-1524 GCA_037129415.1 Deltaproteobacteria bacterium | reverse complement strand
CACTCACCCTGTATCTTGATTTTATCAACCTGTTTTTAATGCTTATGAGGATATTGGGCGACAGAAAGTAAATAAGAAGTCAAGAAATACAGGGTAACCGTTCACTCCCCTCCCCCCATAATCTGTAGCAGTCTGAATTTATTCAGATCGACTTTAAAAAAGGAGGGGGGAGTGAGCGGTTACCTTTTTGGGCTTTGGGGGGTCTACCTGGTTCAGTGCGCTTGGGTTGAGGAACTTCTTGCGCGTAAACCTGTTCAATGGCAGATGTATAGGGGGCATGCTCATCACTGTTAATCAACATGTCTGTGAGTCCCCCAGTCCGTTTCTTTACATCCTCAACCAACTTGAGACCGTTTTCCGCTGTCCTTCTTTCAGGTACGAGGCTGAGCAACAGACGGCTCTCAGCATCGACTGCAGTATGATCCCAGTAGTTCCACAGCCTTCCCGGATGTGATCCAGAATGGATATGGCTTTCTCCTTGCTCAACCGGCTATGTTCCAGCACCGTTCCCTTGCGTTCAGAAAAGCGCTCCCTGCATGTGCAACAAAAGATCATCCGAATACGTTTCTCTCGTCCGCTCCAACCCCGGAAACTAAGGTTGCCCTTACCACGAATACCGTGATCTTCGCATTCCTTATTCTGACAACAAAATTGTTCGATCGGTTGCATGGTCACCCTCCAGATAATGGTCTACATGCAACATTTCTCTTTTCTTCTTATATGTCAATATCTTTTGCTGTGCTTTATGCCAATTTCAGACACCACCAGTTTTTGCTTCGAAGCCCGTCAAAAGAGCATCGAATTGGTTGGTACAGGGATATAAAATGAGAAAATTTGAAGAAAATTATCAGCGTATAACCGATGACAAACGGTTGTTCGATATCCGCTTCTGGCAATCTCAGGGAGATATCGCCATTTTTGAGGCGGCGGCGGAGATGTTGAATGATTATTTTTTAATCCGAGGAAAAAATGCTGACGAGTCCAGATTTCAAAGAACTATTGAAACTTTTCGAAAAGCATAAAATCCGCTATCTTGTCGTGGGCGGATATGCTGTCATGAAATACAGTGAGCCTCGATTCACGAAGGATCTGGATGTTTTTATAGCGACGGATCAAGACAATGCAAATGGTGTGTATGCAGCATTGAAGGAATTTGGAGCGCCACTGAAAAATCTAACGCCGGATGACTTTGCGCATAAAGGCTATTTCTATCAGATGGGAAGGCCGCCGTTGCGGATTGACATAATGATGTCGATCCCTGGAATCGAGTTTGATGAGGCATGGGAAAATCGCGAATCTGTTGAGCTGAGCGAGCTTAAAATTCTTTTCATTTCAGAGCTGATCTTATCAGAGCAAAAGAAGCGAGCGGAAGACCACAAGACAGGATTGATGTTGATAAACTCAAAGAAGCTGAACAATTGGATTCACTATGACAAATCAAGGATATTTCCTCAAATTTGATCTTTATTTGTATCTTTCTTAAATTCGGTCACCCCATATATGAAAATGATACTTCCCCCTTTG
>JBAXVB010000944.1:0-1526 GCA_037129415.1 Deltaproteobacteria bacterium | reverse complement strand
TCCATGGGTCTTGCACCGGTTATAGTGCAGGAAGTTTTTAACACCATTCGCCGCCTGAAAGCGGATGGGATCACCCTGTTGCTGGTGGAGCAATTCGCCAAAAGCGCACTGGAAGTGTCTGACTATGCTTATGTGATGGAGCGTGGCCGTATTGTCGCAGAAGGCGCGCCCGCCGAACTGCTCAAGGACAAGCGGGTTCTTGCGGCCTATCTTGGGTGACGCAGGAGCCTTAATCAATCCCCAAAAACACTTGAAAGGAAAAACATTATGCAGACATCTCGCCAACCTTTTCGATTGGGCGACACACTTCGCCGTAGTCTGACATCTTCACTGCTTGCCCTCTGTCTTCTCTTCGGATACCCTCAGTTTGCAAGATCGGTGGAGTACGAACAGCCCGGCGAATTCAGCGCCGAAACCATCCTTAAACCTGAGCAGCTAAGCGGGCCGTATCACACGGTTGATGATCGGGTACAATATGACGGCTTGTTCTATCGTTACACGGTGAACTCTCCCTATGGTACTTTTCAGGCGAACTCGACTGTGGCCCTGAATATATTGATAAACGAGCTGGGCGCCATTGCGGTCATGAAGACGGTTAGCACTGAAGATACTGCGGTGAAATCAATTGAGCAAAGCGGAGTTAAGACTGTCACTGGCATTAAAAATCTGTTCACCAGCCCTGAATCAACTCTGGAGGGCGCGGCTCAAGGTGTCGGCGATCTTTTCAACCGCACCAGAGAAACAGTCGGCAGAAGAGAGACAACTGAAACCGAGGATAGCAAATTCGCCCAGGTCGTTGGTTTCACTAAATCAAAGGGACAAATAGCAACGAAGTTCGGAGTTAGCATCTACTCCAGAAACCAGGTGTTGCAGGGGGAACTTGACAGGCTGGGCATGGCCGATTATCTCGGTGGAATCAGTGTCGGATTGGCGACCAGCGTCATTCCAGGGGTGGGTGGACTGGTGCTGACAACCTCCGGCACGGCCCGCCTTCTCAATGAAGTCATCAATAATACGCCGCCATCCAAACTTTGGGTGCAAAACAAGAACAAACTGCTGGGCATGGGGTTTGATGCTGATACAGTGGAACTTTTTCTTAACAATCCCGTCTTTTCTCCAGCTCTGGAGACGGTCCTGGTCTCCGCTCTTGATTCGATGAAAGGCGCGGCCAATAGAGGGATTTTCATCAAGATAGGCATGCAGGCCAGCAACCCTGACATGGCCGGATTTATCACCGAAATAGCAGTACTCTCAGCCGGATATCATAAAAATGTCGCACCGTTAAAGAGTTTCGCCCCTATGGCCCGTCTCGCCAGTGGTATCAAGAAAGATGGAACCACTGTGATTCTTCTGTCAACGGATCACCTCATCTGGAGCGAGCGCATCGCCAATGTGGTAGAAGGCCTAACAGCCGCCAAACAGGGCAGAGGTGCCCGATTTGAGCTATGGACATTGGGTACTCTTAGTAATCAGGCGCGATCCGCATTGCAGGAAAAAGGTTGGAAGACGTATGAGAACGCCCTTGG
>JBAXVB010000943.1:0-1526 GCA_037129415.1 Deltaproteobacteria bacterium | reverse complement strand
GGAAAAAGCCCTTTGTGACGAGTTGTATCGCATATCCGGAATTCGTTCCATCCGCTGAAAAGACACGCTTTATTTATTTGACAGTTTGAGCAACTCCTTGAAATGCTCAAAGTATGGATTAATTGTTTTTCAAGCAATTTCAATAACTTAAAATAAATTATTGAATAACGTCAAGTGCCTGATTTTAAAAGAATTTTTAAATAAACAAAAAAATCATCTTTTCCAATAGGTTATGGTTTGTTGGGATATATTTGTCCAAAGTCCAAAACTGTAACATTTATCAAATTTCTGGAAAAATACGTCGATGCATGAAGCCAGTGTACAGATGTTTGAAGAGTATCGTCTGAAATATGATGGTTCTGTGGACCGGGCGCTTGCGGAGACGATTCAGGCGATTGCGCTTTTCCTTCTTCTTTTCTTATCTTTCCTTGACAGAGGTCAGAAACCTGTCAACAAAATCTCGAGGTTTCAGTACCTGTATCCCGCAAAAACCGGATACATTTAACAGATGCTTGTCGCCACTTACAATAATTTTACAACCGGCTGCGAGTGCACAGGCGATGAATTTGTCGTCATCCGGGTCCACGCAGATCGGTTCCGGTAAATCGGGTGCTATGATCATTTTCATATTTTTGCTAACAAACTCAAATATTGGTATGGTATCTATTGCCGGATACTGCCTGGAAAGCGCCGCTCCAACACTTCGGTATTCATCGTCAATCTCCTGGGATATGACGGGTTGCAGCCTGCCGTCGCGCCATGATTCGAGAATTTGATACGGCGGGCCTGTGAAAAAGATACCTGAGACAAAGACGTTCGTGTCTATCACAACCTTCATTTTCGATTCCGCGCCCGTGCAACGGCTTCATTGATGTCGCTTCTTTTAAGCCCGACGGATTTTGCCTGACTTCGCGCTTTTGCAATGATCGCGTCAAACTCGGTTATGGGTGGGGGCGTTATCGCCTTGAGGATAACCACGTTATTCTCGCCGACAACAACAAACTGTGCGCCGGTATGTAGATGAAGCCGCTTTCGGATTTCCTCAGGGATGACAACCTGACCTTTTGACGACATTTTCGTTGTGGATAAATTCGGCATGCATGACTCCTTGACTGTTGAATTGTATCTTACTGGTAAGATATGTACAATATCATCCATACAGTTGCAAGTAATAATTGGACTATGTTTTGGCGGTGTGTTAAGCCGACAGTGAAACGAGTTGTCAAATACCTGATGCTTGTGCTAATCGTGATCCAGGCGGCCCAGTCCATGGTGTTTTCCCGCAATGCAGCCAATGGGGCCATTGGGCCGCAAGCCGATCTGATCGCCATATTTCCCGGCGAACCAGAGCGCATCGCTGCCGGCGTGCGCTTGGCGGCCGAGGGGCGGGCAGCCAAAATGCTGGTCGCCTGCCGTGAGCCGACTGCCAACCTGGTGCGGCCCTATCTGAAGCAGTTCCCAGATTTCCCGAACGGTGTCGGTTTTGTCACCGCGGGGCTTAGCCGTGGCACCTTCGATGATGCCCT
>JBAXVB010000942.1:0-1527 GCA_037129415.1 Deltaproteobacteria bacterium | reverse complement strand
AAAACATGGCATATCCGAATTTCTGGGCGCCAGCCTGAAAACCATAGGATGCTGCTACCGAATTGTAGTAGCCTACGGTTTTATCCCTAACGAGAAGTGCGCCTTCGCCATATGCGCCAGCCGCAAGAAATCCAACCTTCAGAATACTCGGGAAAACCAGAACACCTTTTGCTACTTTGGAGAGTTCCAAGGCTACAGGGGATTTGGCATACAGTTGTTTCAGCGCCTTAGCAACTGCGCGGTCCAACTTCGAAGTGTTACCAGCCACGGCTGGTTGGGTAAAACAAGCTGCGGTAAATACCACCATCATCAAAGCAACAACTGAAAAACGAATCATGGTACGCATAAGAATCTCCTTTTTTTGTTTGTAATATTGATATTATTCAGCTCCATGCTGGTTACTGCTTACGGAATACTCGCTTCCCGGTCAGTTTGCGGCCATCATCAAAGGTAATCAAATGATTGACAATCAGTGTTCCGCCCGCATCCTTAAGATAACGCCAGGATGTCCATACAGGTTTTTGACTATTCGGCGCTTTGGACTTCATGATGGTTACAAGGGATGTGCCATCTTTATCCCAGAAACTGCGGAACTCGACTTTGCCCAGCATTTCAAAGTCATAGATATGTGTTCCGCCATCCAAAAACAGGACCAGAGTATGCTTGCCCAGCAATGAAGTTGTGAATTTGATGGTCATTGTCTTGGCTGTCTGGGTGATGTCCTGTGTTATGGACATTGTGTCCATGACTTTACGCATGATCATGGAAACCCCTTGAGTTTCCAGCAGCGCATCAATGGAAGTGGTTTTCGGCGCTTTCAGATCAAGCGTCCAGAAACCCGAGAAATTCGGATGCTCTGCAGCCTGAAGTGAATGTTCTCCCATTGTCACCATCAGAATCAATATAAATAGCGCCCTATAACAACCTGCCATGTCTGCTTTACCCTTACCTGACGCTCGCCCTTTGCGGCGTTAATAGTTTCAAAATCTTGCCTTCGTCGTCTGCTGAACAGCCTCGAAATTAGAATATGAATTTTAAGCCGATGTAGGGGCCGCTGAAGTTCATATCTTTTATCGGGCTGCTGTCTTTGAAATCCCAACTCAGATACCGGTAGCCCGCGACCAAATCGCACGCGCTAAATCGATAACCGAGACCTCCGGCCGCCTGCCAGGTGAAATCACTTTCACCAGTGCCGATGTCTATATATAGGGGCATATACAACTGTTCGTATAAGGCAATCTCACTTGTTAAGCCCACGATGCCGTCCCAGCCGTCGCGTGAATAAGACAATGACGGGTTGCGCGCACGAGCTCTATCGCTGTTCACATTGATATCTACTTCAACACTGAGATAGCGGGCGCCAGCGACGATATCGAGCTTGCTTTTTCCGAAATCAATAATGTTGTAGCTGATGACAGGTGCAACGATCCATGCCTTCACTTCCAACTCGGTTTGAAAGTTGACAGCTCTGCTCAATTCAGTGAAACTGCTGTCCTTGCTATCCTTGATATCAGCATAGACCGTATC
>JBAXVB010000941.1:0-1528 GCA_037129415.1 Deltaproteobacteria bacterium | reverse complement strand
GCGCTTGGCGGAAAGCACGAGCGGATCAAGAACATTGTTCAGGAAACCAGCGCCATCTGGAACGACAGCTATCTGGAATGGGTCCAGATGGAAGACCTTTTCGGCCAGTCTGCTGAAAAAACGGCGGAATACATAATTTCCAGGGTTACTTTAAATCCGTTGCCGAATTTTGAATAAGTTGATTTTTACGATGTACCATGGTTTTATAAATGCATGTGATGTGCAACTTTTCATGAGCCTTTTATTTTCAGCAGGTTAAATAACTGAAGAATTTTTCTTAAAAATATGAAAAAAAGTTGCACATCGCGTAAATGCTTTGTTTGGTACCGTTATTATACTCTTACCCATCGCATGGTCTGCCTACCGTTGAAGTTTTTTTCATCATCCATACTGAAATTAAGAGGGACCCGTGACATTGAGACCCCTCCTTTTTCCAGGATAATGAATATCTCGGCGGGTCATGATCATTCACCTTAGTTTGATTTAACAAGGTCTAACCAGATCGGGGCCGAAGTTGACAGGTCATAATTAAAGAAAACTGTCTGAACTGTTGGCCAATATACTGTTTTTTGCATTTACGTTCAGCTAACTACGAGCAATCCTGTAGAATCAGAAAGACTTTCAGGGTAAATGGGCAGAAGGGTCATTTCGAAACAGACCCAGCATCTGGCTGGGTATTGTCTGGGTTTCGATGATTTCCGGCGTATTTCTGTCCGGCAGTTGCAGCGTGAGCGAGCGGGCATGCAGGGCAAGACGGCCAAAGGCAAAATTTCGCATCAGGTAGTTTATGGCCCGCGTCGAGCCGTAGCGGGCATCGCCGACAACCGGATGGCCGGAGAGTTTTGCGTGTCGCCTGATCTGATGCGTGCGGCCGGTCAAAAGCTCGATTTCCACCATCGTGTAATGGGCACTGTGGTCAAGAACCCGGTAACGTGTCTGGCAGCCTTTCCGGTTTCCGGAGCCTTCGGGATTGTCTCGTCCGCCTGCGGTTTCGGCAAGGGGCCATCCCCATGTTCCCCAATGATGGATGTTATCTTCTGGTTTTTCCAGCCGACCATGCAGAATTGCAACATATTGTTTTTTTACCTGATGGGTCTCAAACTGATTCGAAAAAAAACGAAACATCTCCCTACTGCCAGCCAGTAAAATGATGCCGCTGGTCTCCTTGTCCAGACGATGAACTGGATTGACGCCAAAAGCCAGGTCCATATTGATCTGCTCCCGGAGAGTCGCTTTTTCCTGGATTTGGGCGGATGCCATGGAGCAAAGATCATGGCCTGACGCGTTGTGAACCGTCAGACCGGAGGGTTTGTCCACCACCAGCCAGCCCCTTCCCATGGTCAGTACGGGTATCTTAAAGTGTTTGGAATTAATTGTGATCATTTCATGCTCCATAATTAATTGGCGCGGGGCTGACGGTAATACCACTGGAGCTGATCTGGATTGCTGTCCTCATCCACATTCTCTTTTGCAATTCACGTCTTCATAAAGCATTGTCTTCGTATCCATAAGCTTTAAAAATATCAAG
>JBAXVB010000940.1:0-1540 GCA_037129415.1 Deltaproteobacteria bacterium | reverse complement strand
CAGCAGCAGGCTATCAAGCAAACTAAACGGGTAAATTGTTATTATTCAAATCATACGGCCAGCAGGATGCTTGCTGGCCTCTACATTTTAATTTAAGGAGGAAGGAAATGCCCTGGAATGATACATTCGAATGCATGCCAGTTGTTGATCTTCAGAAATTTCAACTGGAAAAGTTGAAAGAAACTGTGGCTTATGCTTATGAAAGAGTTCCCTTTTACCGCCGGAAGCTGGACGAACTGAAGGTCAAACCGGGCGATATTCAGTGCCTGGAAGACGTTGCCAAACTTCCCTTTACCGTAAAAAATGATCTTAGGGACAATTATCCATTTGGACTCTGCGCCGTTCCCCTGAAGGAAGTGGTGCGGGTTCATGCCTCCTCCGGAACCACGGGAAAACCCATCACCGGCCCCTATACTGCCGATGATATAGAGCAATGGACTGAATGTATGGCCAGAAGCCTTTGGTCAGCCGGCATAAGACCGGACGATATCACCCAGAATGCTTATGGACATGGACTTTTCACCGGCGGCCTCGGTTTTCACCAGGGGGCAACTCGTTTAGGTTGTACGGTCGTTCCCACAAGTTCAGGTCTGACTGAACGCCAGATCATGCTGATGAAGGATTTCGGATCCACTGCCCTGTTATCCACCCCATCTTACGCCCTGACCATCGCAGAAAGGGCTGAGGAGTTGAAAGTCAACATCAGGGATCTGCCGCTGCGAATTGGTGTTTTTGGGGCTGAACCATGGACTATCGCCATGCGCGAGGAAATTGAACGCCGCATGGGCATTCGGGCCATGGAAGCCTACGGCCTGACAGAACTTTGCGGGCCAGGTATGGCATTTGACTGCGAAGCTCAGGATGGTCTGCACATCAATGAAGATCATTTTCTGGCCGAAATCGTTGATCCAGGCACCTTCGAGCCGCTTCCGCTCGGCGAAAAAGGGGAATTGATTTTTACATCTCTTCAGCGCCGAGCCATGCCCATGCTGCGATACCGGACCAAGGACATTACCCGCTTTCGCCGTGAGACCTGCTCCTGCGGCAGAACACTGCTCAAGATGGATAAGCTCTCCGGAAGAACTGATGATATGCTGATCATTAGCGGCGTCAACGTATTCCCTTCCCAGATTGAAGCGCTGCTTCTGGAAATTCCCGAAGTAGAACCCCAATACCGCCTGCTGGTCCGTAAAAAAGGATATCTGGATCATCTGGTTGTCCAGGTAGAAGGAAAAAAGGAAATCTATGAAGCGGGCGCAGAAAAGCGGCTTGAAATCGAAGCCAAAGTTTCTGGTCACATCAAGGGGATGATGGGTGTCGGCGTTGAAGTCAACATCGTCGAACCCAAGTTTATCACCCGAAGCGAAGGAAAAGCCCTCCGGGTGGTGGATGAAAGACCCAAGCACCTGCGTTAAACGTTTCCTGCGGATCGGAAGATAGCCAGTGCGGGATGATCTCTGGTCCCGCATAGGGGCGGGTTTTAAACCCACCCCCACCCCCTAACCCCCTCCCGCAAGGGGAGGGGGGACTTTCACTCCCT
>JBAXVB010000094.1:0-12597 GCA_037129415.1 Deltaproteobacteria bacterium | reverse complement strand
CAGATCGTAATGATTACAGTGCTGGTCAACAATTAACAGACTGTCCTCGTTGTTACGCCTTTGAAGACCGATATCTGATTTTTCATAATGCCTGACATTTTCGAACATCAATTACTTTATCCTTGTGACTGCCTGAAGTATAATCAGACACTGTTTGGTTTTCGTTGCCTCAATCAGTCTGATAATAATCTCATCTCAGTGCGTACAATCGGCCTTCCACGTCAACTTCGACGATTTTAATCCCCTTTTCGTGGAAAAACCAGATGCCGCAGCCATTTGATTGCGGTATTTCCTTTTAACATAGCGTTGTCCCACGCATCCAGTTCAGCGGATAGATGCTTATGGCCGGTAAACCAGTCCCTGCGGGTCCGCATTTCCTTTTCGGGGTCAAGATATCTGAGTACCCGTGCGGGGTTTCCTGCGGCAATCGCATTGGCGGGAACGGGATTAACCACAATCGATCCTGCGCCAATGATGCTGTTCTCACCGATGCTGACACCCTTACATATCATGGCCCGGTCGCCGATCCAGACGTTATCGGAAATGCTGACAGGCAAGGCCCTGCCGAAACCGGCCCTGTCATAAATTCCATGCCAGTCGGCATCCGTAATATAGACACCGCTGGCCATCATGCAGTTATCGCCAATGGTGATTTGGTGCCCAGAGCTGATTCTGACACCAGGACAGATCAAACAGTAACTACCGATGGTGATCCGTCCCATGCCTTGCTGAACCGGCCATACTGAAAGGCGAATGATCTGATCCCGGGTTGCAATGACCGTCGCAAAATCGCCTAACTCGACCGGTCCGCCAAATACCTCGACATTCCAGGGTTTCATGAACGCATGGCCCTTGCCGAATCTTTCAAAATGTGGCCGAAGGAAGTGATTGGCATAGATGTTCTGAAATTTAAGGTAGGCTTTTTTCACCCGATATGGGCGATGATCCCTGAGCATGTACGTTTACCTCTGAAAACTGACAGAGGGGGGAACAGATGAAGCTGACCCGATGAATCCATTCGGTCCCCATGCGTGATGACTGAACAGACCGGCTGCAGGTGTCAGGTGATAGAGGGCATCCGCCGCCATCAGGACCACGGCGTTGGTCCAGGTGATCTTGTCTTCCGGCCATATCACCATATCTGGATATGTATGGCCGCACCAGTAGGATCCGTCTTCATAGCGCTTGTCACATATCCAGTTGAACACAATTTCCGCAAGTCTATGATTTTCCATGGCGCACAGGGCCAGACAAAGTTCCGAAGTTTCGGCGATCGTCACCCATGGATGGTCCGACACACAGCGGACCCCCTGACCTTCCATAATGAATTTTTTCCAGAACCGGTCAATGCGTTGCCGCGCATCGTTTCCGGTAATGGCACCTGCAAGAACGGGATAAAACCAGTCCATGGAATAACGGGACTTGGTCATGTTGAAATGATGTGGTTTATTCCGAATGGCTTCCCCCAGCCGATTCAGCGCCCGTTGCCAGGAAGGAACGGGATCATTGAGAATCCTTGAAATTTCCAGCGCACACTTGATGCTCATATACACAGAGCTGGAACCAGTCAGAAGCGCCATGGGGTCCAAACGACCTTCAGGGCTGAGCGCCCAGTAGATTTCTCCGCCAGGGGCCTGAAGGCTGACAGCAAAATCAATAGCGGATCGAATCACCGGCCATAGTCTGCGTAAAAACACCACATCCTTTGTCACCAGATAATAATGAAACAGGCCGACAGCGATATAGGAAGACTGGTTGGAGTCCTGAGTTTTGTCTTCCGGAACTCCCTTGCGGTACGCGGCATACCAACTGCCGTTTTCTATCTGAGTTTGGGCCATCCACTCAAAAGCCATGCGAGCTTCACTCAAAAGGCCACCGATTACCAGACCCATTGCCGCCTCGACATGATCCCAAGGATCGGTTTTATCGTTTGGACTCCATGGGATTTCTCCACTATACGACTGGTTGCTTGCAATCAACCCGGAAATAGCATTAATATCAATTGGTAATCGTTCTACAGCACTGGAAACATATCGCTTCATAACAGAAGAAGACCTCAATGCCTCATCCCATGAATACCGAAAGCACGTCTTTTCGGGCATTCACATGCTGAAGGGTGACCTGTATCTGGTTTTCCGTCTTGAGTTCGATTCTGCTGGTTGTCGCCAGATCGCATTCAAGCATGTACTCCGTCATCAGAATCTGGTAGGCGTTTCGCTTTCTGCCAATGACAATGGCTTCTTCCTTCTGGCCGATTCGGGATTCCAGATATTTTAATATCCAGTATCGGTTTCGCTGATATTGCATTCGGGACACCTTGAGCATCGGCTCTTGAAGCCGCTGAATGATCTGGTCGATTTCCTGATCTGAATACGGGGTTTCCTGTCCGAAAACTGAACGAATCTGCCTCTGAGTAACCAGGTCATAATACTTTCGAATTGGAGATGTTGCGGTGACATAAGCGTCCAGACCCAGCCCCGAATGGCGTTCCGCCTTATTGAGCAGCATAAAACGGCTTAAAAGCCTGCGCTGCATGTAATTCTGAAACAGTGACCCGTCACATCCCTTGTAGAGGCGGTCTCTCGGTCCCGGCTGCGATCTGAAGATGGCGGAAACACCGTGGCCGGATAGAAATTTCGCCATCAGCCAGTTGGCCATGATCATGATTTCAGCCACCATCATTCGTCCGGGGCTTTCGCGATTGATCCGGTTGACACCGATTTCTCCGCTGTCACTGATCCAGACATTGATATCCGGAAGCGTAATCTGAACAGCACCGTCAGAAATCCTTTTCTGACGGAATTTCATGGCGATATCGCACAGGTTGGCGATCTCCCGGCTGCTGTCCGCAACCATATTGATATCATAATACGTCAACTGGCGTTGAACCCGGATCAGGCTTGGAACAACTTCATAGTCCAGAATTTCTGATGTTTTGCTCAGGTGTATCAACATGCTGATGGCCGGACGAAGTTCACCTGCTTTCAAACTGCAGAACCCTTCCGCCATGCTGGGCGGCAGCATGGAAATCTTGCGGTCCGGCATGTAAATGGAGCTTGCCCTCAGTCGGGCTTCCTGATCGATGGGATCACCTTTTTTTACATAATGGCCCACATCTACAATGTGAACACCCAGGCAGCAGGAATCACCATAATCCTCGAAACTGATCGCATCGTCATAATCCAGTGTGGATTGACCATCTATGGTCATCAGGGGAAGATGGGTCAGGTCTTTTCGATCTGAAGATTCCGACAGCAATGCACGGGAGGCGGCTATATTTCCGGCATGGGATAGGACTTCGGGAGAAAATTCCAAAGAAATTTCCTGCCGATAAAGTTCAATATTTTCATTGGAATCAAAAAGGCCAAAATCAACGAAAAGCGAAAAAAGCCGCTCTCTGTCATCAATTCTGGCTTTGGCCATGATCTCCTTGCCTTCAGCATAATGTGGGCTTTCTTTATCCAGGAGATAACAGGATTTGAGTACATCTAAGCAGGCTGCTTCGTCTTCAGATAGCGCGGACAGCGGTGGACGGCGATCTTGCTGAAGCTGTGTTCTGACCCATAACGCACCGGACTCTATCCGTTGGGCTTTGCGAGCGATTTCCCTCTCCAGAGCAATATTGCGTTCAACCTGTTCTTCCGAAATCGGGAAAAATCGGTTCTGATCAAATTTGAAATACATTCGATTTTGAAAAAATGCTCGGACAATTGCGGACTCGTGGTCACAGGACGCTTGATTTGGAAAACAGAACTCTGTCATGGTGGCAAGGTCAATCCATTCCTGTTCGGAATTGAGGATTTCCCAGATATCCCGGATATTGATCAACTGAGTGAGCTGTTTTCTGCGAAAGGCAATTCCCTTGAGCGCATCAATCGTTTTGATCCTGCCAAGAGATATATCCAGAACCATTCGGCTTTTATGGGAAAGCCGGTTTGAAGAGAGGTTGACTTCCCGGTCGTTTTCGGTCAGGAGTTTGAGACGCTGGTTCTTGACTTCCTGCACCACCGCGCAGAGTATTTTCTGGCGGTCAATAAATTCAACGATAATTCCTTCTTCCATAACTGGTTATTATACCAACCGACCTGATGAAAGTCAACGCAGGGATTGCCAAAGACACGGTAATTTTGTTCTAAGACATAACTATCTGAAATTACACGCATTCAATAGTTGAATATCTTGGTTTTTTTTAAGTATTCCAGTATGTTATGAGCGTTAGTGGACATGCCCATAACTAACTATTTGTTATTAAAGCCAATTTTGAGTAGGGTAAAATCGCAGTGCATTAATTATTAAAGGGCTGTTGTGCGGAGTTCAGTTGTGCTATATTGCGGACGGTCATAATCTACGATTTCCGTTTGCTCCATCACCTATCTGGTTTTTTTTGGGGGGGGGCAAAAATGCAAATTATGGCAGTTTACAGTGTGTGGTGTTCATTTTCCGGAACTGTCAACTGTTCCGAACAGATGGCATGAGTTATATCGTTCATTTTACAGGGAGGGGAGGAATTCAGATGAAAATCGTGTGTTTATTGGCAAGTCCAAGACCAAGGGGAAACTCGACAGCCATTGCCAGGCATTTTTGTGAAACGGCTGAAAAAAAAGGCGCCAGCATACAGACTTTTGCGCTTAATAAGCTCAATTACCGCGGATGCCAGGCATGTATGACCTGCAAGACCAAACTGGACAGATGTGTGCTCAAGGATGACTTGACCGAAGTGTTGGATGCGATCCGGGACGCCGATGTCCTGGTAATGGCGACACCTGTCTATTACGGGGAGGTTTCCAGCCAGTTGAAGGCATTTATTGACCGCACATTTTCATATCTGGTTCCGGATTATACTACCAACCCGGTTCCCAGCCGCCTGAAGTTAGGAAAACGGCTGGTATTTATTCAAACGCAGGGGCAGCCCGATGAAAAACAGTTTGCTGATATTTTCCCCAGGTATGATTATTTTTTCAACTGGTATGGTTTCAAGAATAACTGTCTGATTCGCGGGTGCGGACTGATGAATGACGGCGAGGCGCAAACCAGGAGCGAAATCATGGATGAAGCCGGAAAAACAGCAGATATGCTGGTTCAGCAATATTGATGGCTATCTGATAGTTATGCAGATTGAATGCCATGACATTTCCTATCAATATCCCCAAACAGATACTCATGTGTTTGAGCATCTAAGCTGCCAGGTGACCGGACCGGGATTTCATGCTCTGTTTGGCCAGTCCGGTCTGGGAAAGACAACCCTTGCGCGAATGATCGCCGGGGAATTGACCGAGTATTCCGGACAGATACAATCCAGTCAGATTGCTGATGTCCTTTATACCCACAATATGGAACGATTTCCGGGGTGGGCCGGTATTGGGGACATGATGGCATCCACCGTGCAGGCTTCCGGCCAGGACATGCTGAATGAGCTGGTGGATGCCTTTGGAATACAGCCTGTGATGAACGCCAGATTCAGTCAGTTGTCCATGGGTCAGAAAAACCGGGCAAATCTGATTCGCTATCTGCTTCAGAAATTTGATCTGCTGATCATGGATGAAAGCCTGGCCAATGTGGATGAAACCACCCGAGGCCGAATCATTATAACCCTGAAAACCTTGTTTCCTGAAAAATGCTTTTTGTATATCTCCCACAACATGATGGAAATCGCCAAATTCTGCAATCAGATTGTCGTTCTCAGAAGCCCTTGCAAACATCCGCAAACCAGCATGATTTCCGGACAAAACCTGATGACTGAAAACAATTTCGTGATGAAGGAGCTGGAGCAGACCATGCTGGAGATAGTTCATGCTTCATAGGCGCATTCAGCAGTTCTTTCTTGTCTATTTTCTGGGACTTTTGTCGCTGCTCCTGGTAAAATACCTTCTTAACCTTTCGGATTATGTAATTCCGGGTCCTGTCGAAATCTGGCAGACCTGTAAATCCGTGTTTGCAAGATACGTTTTCAATGTTCTGGACACGCTTTGGATTGCGGTTGTTGGCCATATCATTTCGATTATTCTGGCTTTTGTGGTGGGAATTCTCGGGCGACATAATTCATGGATCGGATCTCTGATAAAGGCGACTGCTTATAGCATTCAGGCATATCCCATTGTGGCGGTGGCCCCCATTATCTTTATTCTTCTGGGGGATGGACTGATGACCCGGCTGCTGATTGCGGTGATGATCTGTTATTTTCCCCTGTTGCTGTCTGTAATCGGCATTCTATCTGAACCTGTTGACAGTATAGAGCATTTTTACATGTCAACGAAAAGAATGAACTGGCGGCTTCAAGTCCGGATTCGTGCTTATGAAAACATCAACAAGCTGACCACCGTCATTGCGGGCAGCGCTACCATGGCTGTGGTCGGAACCATCGTTGCTGAATTCATTGCAGCGGATGCTGGCATTGGGTACAGTATTCGAACTGCGCTGTATCAGAGCGATCTGTCGAAAATCCTGACGGCCCTTTTTCTGATCGGCATCGGCACATCGCTCTATCTCACCGGTCTGGAATGGGTGGGAAACGTGATTCAGAAGAAGTGTCAGACTTAGGGATGAAGTATGAAAGATGAAAGTAGGGGGCAGGGGACATGGAAATCGATTAAAACAATTGTTTGGGTGGGTGTCTGGCTTTTTCTGATCGGGCGAACCGGGGACTGTGGGGAGTTGATGCCGGTAGCCTACCGCCTGAAGTGGCTTTTTAACACCAGTGTTGTGGGAGATCTCTATGCAGATGTGCATGGGGCTTTTGTCAGACAAGGCATTAAGGTTGTGGTAAAGGAAGGCGGACCTGAACGCGATGCCATCAAGGAGATTGAGCTGGGCTATGCTCAGTTTGGTGTTGCATCGGCAGACCAGGTGATTCGGGCTGTGGCGAAGGGTTCTCCGATTGTCGTGATTGCTCAGCTCTTTCAGGTGAATCCGCTGCAATGGGTGTATCGAGCCGATAAGCTGAGTTTCGACAGCCCGGCGGCCATAATATATTTCGTCAGGGGCAAAACTCTGGGGCTCACCTATGGTGGAAATGATGAAACCATTATGCGGACCCTTCTGACCAAATTTGGCATCAGTGAAGCATCGGTAAATGTGTACAGTGTCCGCTACGATTACACGCCATTTTATGAGGGAAAGGTCGATTTGTGGCCGGTTTATGTCAATGCTCAGGGCATTATTATTCAGGACAAGCTGGAGAAAGCCAAAGAAAGGGTAAGCTTCTTCAATCCCGATGAATTTGGGGTGAGGTTTGTGGCGAATTCCGTGGTTACATCGCAAAAGATGTTCAGCGAGCAACCAGACATTGTGAATAAATTTCGAAAGGGGCTGATCGAAGGCTGGCAGGATGCGGTGGCTCCGGAAAACAACGAGAAGGCGGTATCCGTACTTCAGCGGTTCGACAAGGACACACCGGTGGAGATCATCCGAAGGCAGTTGGCGGCGACACGCGGTCTGATCAAGCCAGGGCCAGAGAGTGCCGTCGGAAGCATTGATATCCCCGCCTGGAAGGAGACTGAGCAGATCATGCTGGATCAAAAACTGATTTCAGTACCAATTCACCTGGATAAAGTATTAAAACCGTTTTGAAACGAAAAATGCTCATTGTTACAGCGGCGCAGTCAATCGTTTCGTGTGCCTGGATCCCTTATTTTGCTTTTTACCAGGCCGTGCGGATTGAAAACCGATTGACAGTATTCAATAAAATAGATTATTAGTAGAATTTTACGATGCGGAGGCGGAAGAAGATTAGCCTCCGCTTGTGCTTTTAACTTGGGAAAGGAGAATGAGTTGTTATGGGAGGCAGCAAAAAGAAGGCCGAAAAAGAAAAACCTCTTGATAAAATGACGGTAAAAGAGCTTAGAGATCTGACCAAAGAATCCACCGACTTAACGGGTGTGTATGGTATGAACAAGCCGGAGCTCGTCACTGAAATCAAAAAAGCCCGCGGAATTGTAGAGGAAGTTTCCGGAAAAACCAACACCACGGTTCGTGAGATCAAGAAAAAGATGCGGGAACTGAAGGTGGTTCAGGCAGCCGCCGTGAGTGATGACAATCTTCGAATGGCCAGGATTTATAAGAAAAAAATCATCCGCCTGAAGAAACAGACCCGAAAAGCCTAAGCGGGCAGGGAACCATATTTTTTGTCGCAAAGGCGCAAACGCCCCAGGAAAATGTGTTGAGTCTTTCCGGGCTTTGCGGCTTTGCGTATGGATTGGGGCGCGATGATTGATCCGGGTTCTATTGCATTTGATTTCGATGGTGTTTTGGCGGATACCATGACGCTGTTTCTCGACATTGCCAGAACAGACTATCAGGTTCTGAATCTTCGTTATGAAGACATCACCTGTTATATGCTGAAGGACTGTCTTGAAATGGATGCGGATCTGATCGAGACGATTATTCAACGGATACAGGATGGCTGTTATACTGTTCCACTGAAGCCGATGGCAGGCGCAGCGGAAGTATTGACTAAGCTTGAAAAAATCAGCAGTCCGATTCTGTTTGTAACCGCCCGGCCTTATACCGGTCCGATTCTGGACTGGATTCAAGGTATTCTGCCACTGAATACCGAGGCGATAAAGGTGATAACAACAGGATCATTTGATGCCAAAGCAGATATTCTGCGAGATCATCAGGTTGCTTATTTTGTTGAGGACCGACTGGAGACATGTTTCCAGTTAAAAGATGCTGGTGTTGAACCGGTCGTTTTCAAGCAGCCCTGGAATCGCCAACTTCATCCGTTTCATGAAGTCGGTTCCTGGAAAGACATCCATTCGCTGATCAATTGGAAAGAGGAAACTCCGTGAATTGAGTTCCGTAAATTCGCTGATTCGGCATTTCATCGAAGCCCTTTCTTCTGAAAAAGGATACTCGGCCAATACTTGCCGGGCTTATGCATACGATCTTGAGGAATTTGCTTCGCGCAGTGCAGCGTTCCTGGAAAAGAATATTCAGGATGTCCCGATTGAACTCTTGGATGCACTGGCGATACGCCGGCATATCGGCTTTCTTTATAAATCAAACACAAAGACATCGATATGCAGGAAGCTTTCGGCTATCCGGTCGTTTTTCAGGTTTCTCGTCAGACAGGGCGTAATGGATGCGAGTCCGACAGAGATGATATCGAATCCCCGCGCCGAAAGCCCGATCCCGGTATTTCTTCCCATTGATGAGATGTTCAGGCTTCTGGATTCGGTTTCTGCGGATTCACTTTCCGGTCACAGAGATCGCGCCATACTGGAAATGTTGTATTCGGCAGGGCTTCGCGTCTCTGAGCTTACCGCCATGGATGTCCATGATGTGGATTTTGACCAGTTTGTGATTCGGGTCTGCGGAAAGGGAAACAAACAACGGATCACACCGGTTGGAAAGGAAGCACTGGCTGCGCTGAGAGCATACCGAGAGCATCTGACACGTCAGGCCGGCATCGGATTTTACGAAAATGGACCATTGTTTCTTAATCTACGCAACGGTAGGCTGACATCCCGGTCGGTTGCCCGTATTCTGGATAAATGGGCGCTGAAATGCAATCTTTCCATGCCGGTGTTTCCTCATGCAATACGGCACAGTTTTGCAACGCATTTGCTGGATTCCGGCGCTGATTTAAGGATTGTGCAGGAACTTCTGGGGCACAAACGGCTATCCACTACCCAGAAATATACGCATGTGAGCATGGCAAAGCTGATAGAAACCTACGACAAGGCGCATCCAAGAAAGTAAGGTGACTCAATTGGTATTTCACGGAACGACCATATTGGCGCTTCGACACAAGGGGAAGGTAATTGTTGCAGGCGATGGCCAGGTAACGCTTAGTACCACTATTGTCAAGCATAAGGCCAAAAAAGTCAGGCGGATATATAACGAAAAAATCATCGTGGGGTTTGCAGGAGCAACTGCGGATGCCCTGCATCTTTCCGAACGACTTGAAGGTAAGCTGGAACGGTTCAACGGCAATCTTACCCGGGCCGCAGTCGAGCTGGCCAGAGAGTGGCGAACCGATAAATATCTCAGGCGGCTGGAGGCCATGATGATCGCCGTTGATGACAGCCGGACTTTTCTGCTCTCCGGAACCGGCGATATTATAGAGCCGGATGAGGGCGTGATCGGCATCGGCTCCGGGGGCGCAATCGTTCAGGCTGCGGCCATGGCGCTTGTGCGGCATTCACTCCTCGAACCACGGGAAATTGTAGAGAAGTCCATGGCGATTGCAGCCTCTCTTTGTATTTACACCAATACTGACATCACTGTTGAAGAATTATGAATTATGCAGGGATGCCGACATCCATTATAATTCATAATTATCTTTTTTCACCTTCATCATTTTACTTTGGATAGCCCATGAATTCACTTAAACCATCTGAAATTGTAATAGAGCTGGATAAATACATTGTCGGGCAACATAGCGCCAAGCGTTCTGTAGCCATTGCCCTGAGAAATCGCTGGCGCAGGCAGCAGGTTGCGGAAGACCTTCGCGATGAAATCGCTCCTAAAAACATTATATTGATCGGACCCACCGGTGTGGGGAAAACTGAAATCGCCCGTCGGCTTTCCAAACTGACGGACTCTCCGTTTTACAAGGTTGAAGCCTCCAAGTTTACCGAGGTTGGTTACGTTGGTCGGGATGTTGAATCCATGATTCGGGATTTGCTAGAGCTGACCATCAATCTGCTGAAAACCCGGGAGCAGGAAGTCATCAAACCCAAAGCCAGAGCCGTAGCCGAAGAAAGAATGCTGGATTTGCTGTTGCCCCCCAAACCCAGGCTTCAGCAGGGGGAAACCGCCAAGGAGCCCCAGCTTGAGGTGGTGACCTCGGGAACGGATGAATCGTTTTCAACCCGTGAAAAGCTTCGCGGCATGTTGCGTGCCGGAAAATTGGACAGCCGTTATGTGGATCTGGATGTTCCCGACAGATCCATGCCCACCGTGGAAATTTTTTCCAATGTTGGTATGGAAGAAATGGGCATTAATTTCAAAGATATGTTAGGCGGGCTTTTGCCAAAGAATACCCGGCGAAGAAAGATCAAGGTTCCGGAAGCCCTGGATATTCTTTCTCAGGAAGAAGCTCAGAACCTGATTGATATGGACAAGGTGATTCGGCATGCCAAGGAAAAAGTGGAACAGTCCGGAATCATTTTCCTGGACGAGATTGACAAGATCGTTGGCAAAAGCGGCAGTCATGGTCCGGACATTTCCCGTGAAGGGGTGCAGCGGGATTTGCTGCCAATTGTAGAAGGCTCTACCGTTACCACCAAGTACGGGCCGGTCAAAACCGACCACATTCTGTTTATTGCATCCGGCGCATTTCATACCATCAAGCCTTCGGACCTGATTCCGGAGCTTCAGGGCCGTTTTCCCATTCGGGTGGAACTGGACTCTCTGAACCGGCAGGATTTTTTCAGAATTCTGACCGAACCTCGAAATGCGCTGGTACTTCAGTACACGGAGTTGCTGAAAACCGAAGGCGTTGACGTGCAATTTGAAACCAGCGCCATCGAACGCATTGCCGCAATTGCAGAAGAAGTCAATACCATGACCGAAAACATTGGCGCCAGGCGGCTGCACACCTTGATGGAATGTCTTCTGGACGACATTCTTTTCGATGCGCCGGACCTGCAGGAAAAAAAGATAGTTATCGACGGCGATCATGTGGATTCCAAGCTGAAAGCCATTCAAAGCAACGAAGATCTTAGCCGGTATATATTGTAGGCTGAAGGCGAAAGGAATTCATAATGACCCCGAATGTCGCAGATATCCTGGTTGAATCCCTGCCCTATATACGCCGGTTTTCCGGAATGACCCTGGTGGTCAAATATGGCGGCCATGCCATGGTGGATGAGCAGCTTAAAGCGGATTTTGCTCAGGATATTACGCTGCTGAAATTTATTGGCCTGAATCCGGTCATTGTTCATGGCGGCGGGCCGCAGATCAACCTGGTATTAGATAGCATGGGCATTTGCCCGCAATTTGTTCGCGGCATGAGGCTGACCGATGAGCCTACGATGGACGTGGTGGAAATGGTACTGGGCGGAAAGCTGAACAAGGCTATAGTGGCCCAGATCAACCGGCAAGGCGGCAAGGCGGTGGGCTTGAGCGGCAAGGACGGCGGGCTGATCACGGCGGAAAAATTGCACATCGTCTATCAGCCGGATGAAAACAGCCCGCCGGAAATCATTGATCCTGGCCTGGTGGGGCAAGTAACACATATCAACCCTGAAATCATTCATACCCTGACCCAGCACGGGTTTATTCCGGTAATTGCGCCGGTGGGCGCCGGCGTTGAAGGCGAAACTTTCAACATCAACGCAGATATTGTGGCCAGCCATGTGGCGATGGCGCTGACTGCCGGCCGTCTTATTCTGCTGACCGACGTGGATGGCATTCTGGATGCTTCCGGCACCCTGATTCCCTCGCTGAACGCAGAAATCGCCCATCGCATGATGCAGGAAAAAACCATTTCCGGCGGTATGATTCCCAAGGTGGAATGCGCCCTGGATGCGGTTGAGCGTGGAGTGCAGAAAGTGCATATTATCAACGGTACCCGACGGCATGCGCTGCTGCTAGAACTCTTTACAGACAAAGGCATTGGAACAGAGGTTACGTTATGACAAGTGAACAGAC
>JBAXVB010000939.1:0-1544 GCA_037129415.1 Deltaproteobacteria bacterium | reverse complement strand
TGAAAGGTCATGATCTTGTTGTTAACGCCATGCTCGATGGATCAAAATCCGGACCCGAAAAAGGCAAGCTGACATTTGTGGATAATTCTGTTGATTCCAAAACCGGAACGATCCGGCTGAAAGGTACTTTCGATAATTCGGCAAGGCGACTGTGGCCCGGCCAGTTTGTTAACCTTGCGCTTACCCTTGGAAGTCTTCAAAATGTCGTTACGGTTCCATCACAGGCTGTTCAGACCGGCGAAAGTGGTCCTTTCGTATTTGTCATTACACCTGAAAAGACAGTCCAATTTAAACCTGTCAAAACCGGAAAATCTTTTGGTGGTGAAACAATTATTGAAAGCGGCATCATGGCTGGAGAACAGGTTGTAACAGACGGTCATCTACGTCTGGCTCCCGGCGCAACTGTCGAGATTGCATCAGACTTGAAACCTGAAACCAATCCAGCACAAGCTGTCAGCAAAGAGGCGATATCGTGAATATTGCCAGACTCTTTATCGGAAGGCCTGTTATGACCACTTTGGTCATGGCCGGCCTGCTTGTTTTCGGGGTGATGGCTTACCGGATACTGCCAGTCAGCGATCTGCCTAATGTGGATTTTCCCACGATTCAGGTTACCGCCAGACTGCCAGGAGCCAATCCAGACAACATTGCGGCAAGTGTCGCCACGCCATTGGAGCGGGAGTTCTCGACAATCGCCGGTGTTGACTCCATGTCATCTTCCAGTACCCTGGGCATCACACGAATAACGATTCAGTTCAGCTTAGACAGAAGTATCGATGCAGCAGCCCAGGATGTTCAATCCGCTATCGCCAAGGCGGCCCGGAAACTGCCGCCGGATATGCCGACACCTCCGACCTACCAGAAAGTAAACCCTGCTGATTCACCTGTTTTTTATCTGGCGCTGGCTTCTCCCACATTGCCGCTGTCCAAGGTGAATGAATATGCGGACACCATGATTGCTCAAAGGATATCCATGCTGAGCGGCGTGGCGCAGGTCTCGGTTTTCGGCGCAAAAAAATATGCGGTGCGGGTGCAACTGGATCCCAAAGCCATGGCTTCCCGGGAAATCGGCATTGATGAAGTGGCGAAAGCTATTACACAAGGCAATGTGAATCTGCCTACCGGTACGCTCTATGGTGAACATAAGTCCTTTAATATTCAGGCAAGTGGTCAGTTGATGGATGCGAAAAGTTTCAGACCGCTGATTGTTTCCTGGCAAAACGGCTCTCCTGTAAGACTTGAAGAAATCGGCTCTGTTCTTGACAGCGTTGAAAGCGATAAAAGCATTACCTGGCGAAACGACACCCGCTCCATTGTACTGGCTGTTCAGCGCCAACCCGGAACCAACACCGTCGCCGTGGTCAACGAAATTCGAAAGCTTCTTCCAGTATTTGAAAAACAGCTTCCAGCAGCGGTTCAACTTTCTGTCATGATTGACCGTTCCGAATCCATTCGCGATTCTGTCGATGATGTCAAATTTACACTCACTCTCACTATTGTGCTGGTCATCCTGGTTATTTTTATCTTTCTTCGAAGCTTATCCG
>JBAXVB010000938.1:0-1546 GCA_037129415.1 Deltaproteobacteria bacterium | reverse complement strand
ATCCGAATAAACATTTTCATTGTTTGAAAGTAATATATCATGGTAGTGTTCCATATTGCAGTACGATTATTCATCTTTTTAAGGAAAATCCTGATGCCGAAAAAATTGGATGATAGCAAGAGTTACGGGGAGAAACTGATCAGCCTGTTTGCCAGGCTGCTATTTTCCAAAGAGAGCTATTCCCTTACGGAACTATCCAAAATGCTCGGCTGTTCGAAACAGAGCGTCATGAGGCTCGTCAGCGACATCCGGATGGCATACAGCGTGGAAATCGAAGAAAGCAGCCATGGGAACAGAAAATATTACCGCATGGTCAAGCATGGGAAAGCAACGCCAGTGATTCCGTTGACTGAGTCAGAACTTACCGCCTTGCAGATGTGCAAGACATTTACGGAACATCTCTTGGGCGATCAGTTTTATCATGAGGCTACCCGTGCATTGGAGAAAAACCTGCCATTGACAACACGTTCGGGCGGGTTACCATCCCGGCACTTTGCATCCTTCAGCACCGGGACCATTGACTATACCCCCCATCAGGATAAAATCCGGATTTTGATTGAGGCCATGAATGCAATGAATATCTGCCGGATCACATACCAGGCCTTCATGCAGAAAAAGGCCAAGACCTACCATATCATGCCGTTGAAGATTTTCTCCTACCGGGATACCATGTATCTTCACGCTCGTATGGCTAAGGAACCGGGTAAGGCTTACAAGGAACCGGATTTTGATCCATTGCTGGCGATTCACCGATTTAAAATGGTGGAAATGACGGATCGTGGCTTTGAATATCCGGCGGATTACAATTTTGAGGCTGTTTTTGACAAGAACTTTGGATTCATGAAGGATGATTGTTTCAAAGTAGTTGCGGAATTCACCAACTGGGCGGCGCAACATGTGGCGGAGCGCACCTGGAGTCCGGATCAGAAAATCGAAAGGATTGACGATGATAAAATCCGTCTTGGATTTTCCGCCTCATCAAAAGTGGAACTGATCGCCTGGATATTATCCTTCGGAGAAGATGCGCGGGTGATAGAGCCGGATTGGCTGATTGAAGAAGTTATAAATAAAGTCAACAGTACAGCGGTTCTGTACCAAAAATAATTTAATGCCGGAAGGGGAATCATCAACTCAATTGAGCAGTAGCCGCTGTAAGGTAAAAATCCCTGTCTGAGTTAGAGAGGATACAGCCACCAATAATCACTTCCGCCTTTTGTTTTCGGCTGAAAATGGTCAATCGTGAGCATTTAGGCTTCGACTTCATCCTGTGATTCATACCAGTCATACAGCAGGATTTGTTCATTATCTGTAAGAATCCCTCCCCACGTCGCTTTGTCACGCAAAGATTGACCCGCATTTTCGGAAATCATATCATCCCTTTTCTGATTCTCAGCTTAATGCCTGTGAATATTCAACCTGTGTTCCGAAATATGAGAACCTAACATGCGGCTGACCTGCGGCTGACTTTTTCGCCGTCTGATCGTGCCTCTGGTTGGAAATTCGCTTTTTCTCTATTTTGATTGCAACAATGTCAAGTGTGTAGGTC
>JBAXVB010000937.1:0-1547 GCA_037129415.1 Deltaproteobacteria bacterium | reverse complement strand
ATTTGTCGAAAAGATCATATCGGATCAGCAGGTGAGTAATGCCTCGCTGATGTAACAAAGCCTCCACGGTTAGGCCTGAGCCGGTATTGTCGATTGATGGAATCGGCAATTTCATGTCAAACTGGACATCCCTGTCAAAATAATATCCCCGATTCCCCAAGCATACAGCAAGAATTTTAACTGTATCTGGCAGATTATGATTTGCAAACCGGATGACAGGATATTCCGGTCTGAACTGCGTGATATATGAATCACGATCTATTTTTCCGCTGATGTAGGAAGGGGCTTTAACCTTGTCGAACTGACCGATCAAATAGTCGGCAGGTATAAGAGCCAGTACGCCTGCCCACACGCCTGTCTGAATCCATATTCTGCTTCTACTGGGAGTGAATTCCATGATCCACCCCAGCAGATTATGCAGGCCGATGATGGACAGAATCACCAGCGGCGGAACGATGGGGGCAATGTAGCGGATTCGCATATCGGTAGTGACGAATGCATACAGAAGAAAAAATACGGAAAAAGCCAGAAACGTCGAAATTTCATATTGGAATGCCGTTGCCTTGTTTCGGATGCGGAAAAAAGCAAAAAAAGGCAGTAAAAAAATCAGCGGGTTTAACTTCCCATCAAAATTGGCTGGCTCATCGTCTTGACCCTCAAAAAAAATGCGGACTGGAATCAGAGCTGTTCGCCACCATGGTTCATTGAAAACGTATTTTCGAATCAAAAAATGTCCCATGCGCTTTGGCGCTCTGTCGCTGTCATCGGTCGTAGATTCTGAAAATGATTTGGGCGCCTCAGGGTGAAACCAGGAATCATAGAGCGGGTACACGGGATTTTGTTTCCAGACGATATTTCGAATCATCCATGGAGAAAAGACGATAAGCGAAACAGACAGATAAACAGCGCAATATCTCAATGGCCTTAGGAAGCTGTTTTTCCCCACGGAGGACAGCCGGGCATAACTGAAAGGAACCAACAGGGTCAGCAAAAACAACGTAATCAACCCATTATATTTTGTGCCCAGTCCCATACCGCACCCGACAGCGGAAATCACCAGATATCTCAACTGAAAATTGTTTTCGACCCATTTATGCAGGTAGATAATAGAAAACAGTGAGAAAAAAATGAGTCCCAGATCCACATAAGCGGTGATGGATAGTTTGACAATGATGGGGATGGAAAGGAATAGCAGTACGCCATACAGGGCGTAAAGGGTATTCAGCCGGTATTTGAGATATCTGAAGATCTGCCAGGCTGTTAGCAGTGCAAACGCAAAATGAAGATATTTGGGAAGGATGTCACTGCCGAGATAGAGTGCGACAGTGTAAAGCAGATCCAGATTCATGGGAAAATACGAAAACTCGACTGCTGGAATTTCATAAATGCCCCCATGCTTCAGATACAGTTTGGGGACATAGAGATGGTGTGTAAGTGAATCTCTGTCAACTGGTGGGACATATCCGATAATACCTATGGAAATCACGATCGACAGGATAAGTGCAGCACATAAGACATGTATATTGATTTTCATTTATAATTCATTG
>JBAXVB010000936.1:0-1553 GCA_037129415.1 Deltaproteobacteria bacterium | reverse complement strand
ATTCCGTGCCGACGGCATCACGCTGGATTTCGTGGACAGTCCAGAGGATATGTGCAGCTCCTTGTACGGTTATCCCAATGAACTCAAACAGGTACTCGTTAATCTGATCAGCAATGCCCGTCATGCCATTCTGGATCGCCGTGCGATAGACGATGGGTTTATGGCAGGCAGTATCACAATTCGTGTCTTTATGCTGCGGGAGAATACGCTTGCTATCGATGTAGAGGACAATGGATGCGGTGTTCCTGCAGAAATTGTTCCGAACCTGTTTGACCCCTATTTTACCACCCGGCAATCGGACACCGGTACGGGCATCGGTCTGTATCTGTCGCGGGGAATAGTAGAGGGCAGCCTGGAAGGACGCATTTATCTGGTGCAGGGGCGGCTGCAGGGAGCGACTTTCCGGATCGAACTGCCGCTAAAGGAGGAAACCCTATGAAGAATCTAAAGAATCTTAGCATCCTGCTGGTAGAGGATGAAGCCAAATTGAGGCGCGAAATAGCTGCTTTTCTTGAAATTTATTGTGACCGCGTGACTGAAGCTGCCGATGGACTGGAGGCTCTGGAGCGGTTCACCGCGCAGCCGTCGGACCTGGTTATCAGCGACATTCGTATGCCGCATATGAACGGACTGAAGCTGGCGGCGAAGCTAAAAGAGCTGTCTCCGGAAACACCTGTGATTTTATGTACAGCTTTTACCGAAACCTCCTACCTGTTGAAGGCCATTGAATTGGGAGTGGTCGCCCTTGTTCGAAAACCACTGGATATGGATGAACTGCTGGGCAAGATAGGCGCCGCCGCTGCTCACATCATTCAGCAATATGAAATCAATAGCCTTTCTTCCGGGCTGGCGGCATCCATTACCGCTCAGTTGGGCGCATGCTCCGCCATGGAGGCCATATCGGAACAGGCAGCCCGCGCAGCCAGTACTCCCTTCAACCTGCTGCTTCAGGGGGAAACTGGCAGCGGCAAATCTTTTCTGGCAGGAATCATCCACCAGATAAGCTCCTGTCGCAATGGGCCATTTGTCTCGGTCCAAGTGGCGGCGATGCCAGAACATCTGGCGGAAGGTCAACTTTTTGGGCATGTCCGAGGCGCCTTCACCGATGCCGTGCAACCAATGGTAGGTCTTGTGGAGTCCGCCCAAGGCGGCACTCTTTTTTTGGATGATGTAGAAGCCTGTCCGCTCCGGATCCAGACGAAGCTGCTGCGTCTGGTGGAAGAGAAAAGGTATATGTCTCTGGGAAGCGCAACCGAAAAAACCGGTGACGTTCGCATCATATCGGCCAGCAATCGCAATCTCAGCCAGGAGGTTAAGAGTGGCCGCTTCCGTGAAGACCTTTACTACCGGCTGGCTGACGTTGTTATTACGATGCCGCCGCTCCGGGACATGCGAGACGCCATAATCCCGCTGGCGGTCCGGTTTCTGCAGGATACAGCTGGGTTATAGGCAGGGCTGTTCCGCTTCTGGATAAGGACGCACGGTCCATGCTGACCGACAGTGGGTGGCCCGGTAACATCCGTCAATTGAAAAGCGTGATTCGCCGGATACTG
>JBAXVB010000935.1:0-1565 GCA_037129415.1 Deltaproteobacteria bacterium | reverse complement strand
AACCAATGCCCCTTTCCTCAAGATACTGCATCACGCCTGCTGCGGCATCCAGTCCGAATGCGCTGCCTCCGGCAAGCATGATGGCATGAACCTTCTGGATCAAATTGACGGGATTCAAGAGATCTGTCTCACGGGTACCAGGAGCTCCGCCCCTGACATCGACTCCGACGGACGCTCCCGCCTCGCAGATTATGACGCTGCAACCCGTTGCGGCATCCAAATTCTGCGCATGCCCTACCTGAATACCTTCTATTTCGGAAAAATCTATTTGTTTTGTCATATCAGCCTTTAAAATATTTTGGATTAACTGTCTGTACATGGACATAAACTACACTTTTAAATTCACCGCAAAGGCGCAAAGGACGCAAAGAAGATTATAATTCCATTGGTGAAAATATAATCTGCTTTCATGTCTTTTCGTGGATGTTGATCAGGCGCTCATAAATTCCTGGAGAAGATCCTTCGATGATTATGGCGCCCACAGCCTTAGCGTAAAATTCAGCAGGGCCAATGCCGCCAATGATGCCGTAAGCATACCCACCATCCTTCATGGCATTAAGACATGAAAGCAGAAGCACTGTCCCCACGCCTTTTCCCATGGCGTAATCGGCCACACCGGTCGGGCCGAAAAAATTCAGGCGGGTACAGTCGTAACAGGCAAAACCGATCAGCACATCGTCTTTCACAGCGATGAAGCAGGACGGGGGTCTTACAGCAAAAGCAGTTTCACATTCAAGCGCCCATGAGAGACTAAAATGCTCTTTGACCCAGTCCATAAGCAGCGGCTTTTCCCATACATTTGGACGGCGTACCCGAACTCCGATTTGCTCCATTTTTTTAATATAATCGCACAAATCGGGAAGTTCGTACAACCGGACAAGCATGTCAGTCATTTCTGCATTTCCTTCACTCGTCGCATCCTTCCCATCGCCACGTCGGTAGGGCGACCGGCCGGTCGCCCCTACTTGTTTCGTGGTTAAAAATATTTTCACAGTAAAACGGTAAAGAAGAATACTTTCTATCCTGTATTTTTCATTATCCTGTCTATCCATGTAAATTTTTTTTAAAATTGATCATACTTTGCCAACTAATCCGATACTTTTTTCAGAAGAACATTTCCGCCGCCGGGAAGGCCGACGGATAGCGCTTTTTCATTATCCAAAGGCTGAGCGATCAGCACACCGCCGGTTTTGACGTGCAGCCACAATGCACCCTGTCGCTTTTTCCAGCGTACCTGCGTGCTTTCCTGATCCACCATCCAAAGCCCTTTGCCATCCGCCTGCAGCGTAAGGGTCACCAGTACGCCATCTGTAGTTGGCGATATATACCGCCCTTCCCAACTGGAAACGGATTCGCACGCACAGAAAGTCAATCCTGCAACTACCAGCCACACACCCCAAAACGCCGCCCGCATCATCCTTCAACCTCCTTCAAAGATAGCAGCAACCTGTTCTCCAGTTGCAGGGCCGACGGAAACAAAACTATCTGCACTGTCATGGCCAGCCACAGAATATCCCGTAAAAGGGTCTTCCAACTGAGCGGATCTTCGACCGAAGTAAAGCAAC
>JBAXVB010000934.1:0-1572 GCA_037129415.1 Deltaproteobacteria bacterium | reverse complement strand
AGGTCAGTGGCCTGATGCTGACCTATCTGGGGCAAACGCCTCGCAAACATGAACCAATAGACCTGTCTAAAACCTGCCGCCAAAGCCTGTCCCTGCTTCAGACCGTTCTTCCGAATAAAGTGACACTGGCGACTGAAGGAAAGCGTCTATGCCTGCCTAAAAGTGGCGGACACGGGTTGCGGGATCACGAACACGGATATCGAGAAGCTCTTCGATCCGTTTTTCACCACCAAGTTCACCGGCCGGGGCCTGGGGTTGTCCGTGGTGATAGGGATTGTCCAGGCGCACGGCGGGGGCGTGACGGTAGAAAGCGAACCGAGCCGGGGCAGTGTTTTTCGGGTCTTTTTGCCGATATCGACTGAAGAACTCCCTTGCCAGCCTGACCTACCTGCCATGCCGGTACAGACTGGTAAAACAGAAAAAATCTCCAGGAATGAAGGTGGTGGCGCAGTGCTGCTGATCGAAGATGAGGAGCCGGTGCGCAACATGGCCAGAATCATGCTCACTCGCCTCGGATATACGGTAATTGAAGCAAAAGATGGCGATGAGGGTATGGAGAGATTCAAGCAGCATCAGGATGAAATTCGCTGCGTTCTCTCCGATTTGACAATGCCGCGCATGAACGGATGGGAGACGATAGCTGCTCTGCGCAAGCTTTCGCCTGATATTCCTGTGATATTGTCCAGCGGCTACGACGAGGCTCGGGTTATGGCGGACGAACATACTGAACGTCCCAATTCGTTCCTGGGTAAGCCTTATCAGCCTAAGAGTCTTGGCTACGCGATTCGCCACGCAGTTTATGGTTCGGACTGGCATGGTTGAAAAGAAAATTCATCATTCCAAAAGGGGTGACATGGGAAAAAAAACCATACTGATTGTTGAAGATGATGGGATTCTCGGTTTACAATTGAAAAGCAGCTCTACCTGTCCGAGAACGTCGCCCGGATTGATTTTCAGGATTACCCCAATATATTGACAGCTCACCTGCATTCGTCATATCATCGCTCTGGAAACATCCAAGTCAGCGTGGCTGAAGATGACATCGCTTAATAATAATCAAATGTTTGACTCTGAAAAAATCAATGAAAGGAAAAATAAATGCGTGATACAAAACTTTTTGAAAGAATTTCATCGGAACCTGATATATGTCATGGCAAACCTTGTATCAAAGGGACAAGAATCCCTGTTTATCTGATAGTTTCGCTCATATCCGAAGGCGAAGACACAGGAGCAATTATTCAGGATTATCCGTCTGCTACTCCCGATGATATAAAAGAATTAATGATTCCAAAGGGATGTTCATGGAAAAAAACCATACTGATTGTTGAAGATGATGGGAATTATAGATAAACGGATGAGATATGGGCAAAAAAAGATATACCAGCCGAGAATTGATAGCGATGTCAGGAGAATATGGATGGGAATTGGTAAGCGTAAAAGGCGATCATCATAACTTTAAGCATTATGACAGTCGTTTTATCGTAACAATTGTCCATCCTCAAAAAGATGTACCTGTGGGGAGATCATCAGATACCATAAAAAAGATAAAATTGGAGGTAAAATAATGCGTTA
>JBAXVB010000933.1:0-1579 GCA_037129415.1 Deltaproteobacteria bacterium | reverse complement strand
TCGACGCGTATGCTGTCCAGCGCATGGCAATACTGGCTGAGGCATAAAACAACAATGATGATACATGTATAACAGATGTTCATCAAATTATTTACCATTCCTCCCCCTAATACAAAAACCCCATCAGCCAAAGCGGGATACTTTTTCCGACGCCATACTCCTCATCATCTCTTAGCACATAGCTTTCCGGAATGTTGGCGATTTGACTGAAGGATTTATTTTTACCCCCAACTTCAAAAAGATATCGATCCTCCACCAGGAAGTCTCCTTTGGGGGGATAATGCAGGCGATACCCGGCATTGCCAATCATGGCTGCGGCAAAGGTTTCCCGGATCGTGCCTTCCAAAGGATTGTCGCAGAGTACACTGAAAAGATTCGGGTTGTCAAAATACAGTTTTTCCGGCTTGTTCAAAAGGCTTTTGGAATCCACCCTGCGGATGAGGCTTCCTGTCTCCATGTATCCCAGGTAGGCATAAAGGGTGCGAACGTTGATACCCGCAGTGCTTGCCAGTTTGGTGATCTTGAGTTCCATGGGAGGAGATCGGCAGATAATTTCCATAATACGGTTCAGTTTGTGGAGATTTTCTTTGTCGATGGCGTAAATAACCGCCAAATCAGAATCGATCATCTGCCGAACCACCTCAATCAGTTTGATCGGATAGTCTCCTATCCCCTCCCTGTAAAATGGGTATGCGCCGTAGGTGAGATAGTCCCGGTACAGTTTTAGAATTTTATAGTCTTTGAGACGATGGACGATGTCTATGGAAATTCCGGGATGCTCTTGAACGAGTGTCTTCATATCAATGGACGGAAAGGTGGCGCCGGTTTCCAGTTCAACAAATTCACGAAATGACAGGCAGGGAAGGGAATGGATCACAGCTCTTCGGGAAAGGTCCACTTTGGCATGATCGATGTGAAGCGCTGAAGACCCGGTAAATACGACTTTCAGGGAAAAAGTGTCATAGCAGGCCTTGAGATCAGCGGCGAATCCGCTTTGCTTGTGAATTTCATCAATCACAAGCAGTTTTCCACCGATTTTTTCAAAGGATTCCGCAATGTCAAAAACCCGTGCTGCATTGACGCGGGGATGATCAGCGGTGATATAGAGTACTTCCGTGGCAGCATAGCCAGATGTTTCAATGTATTGCTTGACCAGAGTGGTTTTTCCGGCGCCCCTTGGGCCTTTGATGCCAATAAGCCTTGCCTCGGGACTCAGCTTTTGATGGAGGAAACGCTTGTACGTTTCAGTTTTCATACCGAGGGTCATATTGGAAAGCAGGATCAAATGGTCGATGTTCATGATTCTCCGCGCTTGTTTCGGGTGATGGGCGGCAATAACGTGCTTTGTATTCATATACAATGAAATTGTAATAAAGTTTGTATCTGAATGCAATAAATAATCATGATGTCTATGCAGGCTACCCACATAAGCCGGGACACTTTCGTTATCACTCAAATGCCGGAATTGCCCCCTGTCCAGGCAACATAGATGGGTTGCGTGACAATGCCCCATGGCCAAGACATTTTTGGTTATGCTCCGAAATTATCCCTTGTTCCAATTTTGGTTGTCATCCGAGTT
>JBAXVB010000932.1:0-1579 GCA_037129415.1 Deltaproteobacteria bacterium | reverse complement strand
AATAGGAGAAATGATGCCAGCAGCGGCTTGAATAAAAAACTTGAACATCGAGTATAATGGATCAAAAATAATATTAAATGACACTTGGTACTACTCACGCTTTGCGTTTAATTCCGATGGAAATTTTACAGTTGCTACAGCCACAGGCAGTTATGACAATGATAGCGGTATAGAATTCTACAAGAGTACGGGCATACTTTGTATTAGCCCAGTCCCGTCAACAATAATAGGACTTCCAAGTGTTGGCTTTGGTGATAATTATGGAGCTACAGGGGCATGGATAGAGGTGGCGGAAGCAAAAACTACCGGTATTCGTCTATCCCACAATGTAGTGCATTTCTATGATTTTGAAGACAGCGTTAAGCCCACTGAGTTTGCTTATACCGGGAACTGGTCCATTGCCAGCAAAGGTTTTCAGTCCGGTAAATCCCTTTACATAAATGGTGCAGTCAACGACAGCGTTACTTTGGAGGTTACAGGAGCTACTGGTGTATCGTTTAAGGTAAACAGTATTAACGATACCGTTCACTTCATGATTGATGATAAACTTGAGTGGATTAGTACCTGTTGCGCGGGTTGTAGTTACAGCTGTTGGAAGGAAATAAACCTTCCTTTCTTACAAGATACGGGCAAGCATATTCTAAAGTGGACAATTGGTGGCTCGTCCGAGGTCTGGATTGATAACATAGCTATTTACACAATTCAAGGTGCATGTACAAGTGAGTTAGCAGTAAAGCCTTACACTTTCACCCCTGGAGCGCCAGCCAAAGCCGCCGAAGTCAATGCAGATTTTGATGCGCTTTACAAAAACGACATCAATCTGAATTGTCAAATCCAAGCATTGAAGACAATTGTCTGTCAGGATCATCCCACAGCAAGCGTATGCCAGTAAACACACCCGGCTTAACATTGCGTTCCAGCGGAGCGCAGAGGATTTAAACATAACGTGAGCTTTTACAATTATATGCAATTTGAATGGGACGACAATAAAAATCTGGAAAACACAAGAAAGCATGGTATATCATTTGAAATTGCACAAAGAGCATTTCTTGATAATAGCCGAATCATCGCTGTAGATATAAAACATAGTGATGAAAATGAAAAGCGATATTTCTGTTTCGGGCAGATTGATAGCGAAATAGTAACAGTCAGATTTACTGTCAGAGATAAGAATATAAGAATAATTGGTGCCGGTAAATGGCGGGAAGGACGGAAAAAATATGAAGCAAAAAATAAATTATAAAAATGCTCCCAAAGAAATAGCGGAAGCAATCGCATCATCAGAAATAATTGACGATTTTCTACCGCCGCCGGATAAATTGGTATTAAAAGAGCAGTCGGTCAGAATAACAATAAATCTGAGTGTACCTGTTGTGAAGTTCTTTAAAGAAAATGCCGGAAAATCAGGTGTTCCGTATCAGTTGATGATAACAAAAATACTTGATAGCTATGTTGAAACACAAATTATCTCAGCAAGTTCCTAACCATCTGTTGCACCTGACTTCGCAGGTGAACATTGTGTTAGAGCGCACAACCACACAGGGGCAACATGAAAAGAATATTCGTGCCAACGCAAACT
>JBAXVB010000931.1:0-1583 GCA_037129415.1 Deltaproteobacteria bacterium | reverse complement strand
GAGGATTTTCAGGCGGTGTTCACATATGTTACCGGACTAGTCGAAGAGGAGCAGGTATTTCCCGTCAGGGCGTTCGCATGAATTCATCCGAACTGAGATTCATAGTTGATGTCGGCGTGGGTAAAGGAATAGAAAAATATCTGCGGGAAGAGGGTTATGATACGAAAGCCGTGAGAAGTATTGATCCATGTATGGAAGATGAAGAAATTATCCGCACTGCAGTCTCGGAAAATCGTATTGTTATCACGATGGACAAAGATTTCGGAGAGTTAGTTTATCATTCCTCAATGGAACATAGCGGAGTTTTGTTGCTGAGACTGGAAGATGCTGTCGGCTCCGAAAAATTGCAGGTCGTAAAACACATTATGAAGAATTATTCGGATCGGATAAAAAACTGTTTCTGTGTGTTTCAGAATGATAAGTTCCGAATCAGGAAAATAAATCGTTAACTGAAAATGCTGAGCTTGATCGTTGATCATAATGAACATTTTGTCCCCTGAAATTCTGGCTGAAAGCGAATCTGTTTTGCAAAATACTGATATCACCATCCTGATCCCCTGCCTGAATGAAGCCGAGACCATTTCCAACTGCATTGCAGAGGCATGGACAGCCATCTCGGATACCGGCATGACCGGAGAAATCATTGTCGCGGACAATGGCAGTACAGATGGATCGGTGGAAATTGCGCAAAATGCCGGGGCCAGGGTCGTCCATATCCTCGAAAAGGGATATGGACATGCGTTAGCCGAAGGAATCCAGGCGGCTTACGGGCAATATATCCTGATGGGCGATGCCGATGGCAGTTATGATTTCACGGAACTCTCCGGATTTATGGAAAAGCTGTACCAGGGGTTTGATCTGGTCATTGGTTGCAGGTTCCCCCGATGCGGCGGCAGAATCAACCCAGGCGCCATGCCATGGAAACACCGATGGATCGGCAACCCTGTTCTGTCATTTCTCGGAAAACTCTTTTTTTCATCGCCGGTGGACGATTTTCACTGCGGACTTCGGGCATTCCAGCGAAAGTCCATCCAAACATTGGGACTGAAAACCGGTGGAATGGAATTCGCCTCTGAAATGGTAGTCAAAGCTTCCCTTTGTGGACTGCGCATAACCCAGATTCCCATCGTTCTCAGAAAAGACGGTCGATCTCGCCCCCCCCACCTGCGAAGTTGGCGGGACGGCTGGCGACATCTACGGTTCATGCTCTTGTATAGCCCTCTCTGGCTCTTTATTCTGCCTGGTCTGCTGCTTTCAGTATTGGGGGTTTTAGGATTCAGCCTGCTGATCTCCGCACCGCTTAAGATCGGCATGGTTACTTTTGATCTCTCGTCTCTGCTTGTCTCCGGAACCTGCCTTCTAATCGGCTTTCAGTTGTTTGGGTTCGGCCTGTTTATCAAGGCTTACGCCGTCAATGCCGGCCTTTTACCAGGGAAAGAGTACTGGTTGAAACTGGTCAAAGGCCGACCCGTGGAATGGGGTATCGCCTTTGGCCTGATATTCATCCTCTGTGGAACCGGTTATCTGATTCACACCACCCTGCTCTGGAAAGCCGCCGAATTTGGTCCCATGCCTTATCAAAC
>JBAXVB010000930.1:0-1590 GCA_037129415.1 Deltaproteobacteria bacterium | reverse complement strand
CAGCCATGAATTCTGCGTGTAACTCGGGCTCCATCTTTATCGACATTTGCATTGCCTTAGCCATGTTTATTTCCTTGATAACCAGATCTATAAAAAATCGTTTGCAAAAAAGCAATTCTTTGTCAGTTACAATTGGGAGAGCTTTTCAAAAGTGAATTGCGCATTTTCTGCACCACTTCATTCAGCTTTGGGATATGCATCTTACAGATATCATAAACGATTTCATGATCAACATGCTTGTAGTGATGAGAAACGAGGTCACGGAATTTTGAAATCTTTTTCCATTCGATTTCAGCATAATCCGACAAATACATGGGGGCAGCCTTTTGTATTTTTTTGACCAACTCATCAATGATTTGCAACCTCATTGAAATTGCATCAAGCAGAATCACGCCTTCCGTTGAACCAACAAAATCAGCGGCTTCCAGAATTTTTGAAAATCGTTCCTGAACCAAGTGAATGGACTCTACCATCAGATCCAGGTTAACAGTTATTTCATCTTCAGACATAATGAATGTTTTTCTCCATACAGCTTAAAAATTGATCACTTATATCTTTTCTCTTTCGTATAACCTCGACACGTTTCCCTATTCTGTCTTCAAGATATATCTGTATCCCAGCAAGAAAATCAAAACGAGGTTCAGACAATTCTATAAGCAGGTCTATATCACTATCAGGTCCCTGCTTACCCTTGGAATAAGATCCAAACAACCCGATCGACAGCAATCCAAAATTCTCCTGAAGATATTGCTTTTCCTTCTGCAAGATGTCCAATATATCTTTTTGGGTAATCACCACAGCTTTACATTACCCAAGATTCCAGCTTTTTTAAATTTTGTCCAAAATCCAAAGAATAAGAAATTCACGCTCTTGTGTCGGCTAAATTTATCCGGTCTCAAGTGTACATGTTCATTAATCGTCCGACACCAATGACTCACAACAAATGGGCTCGTTGCATGATATCCCTGAAAGCAGGGGTCTTATCGGCATGTCGTCGCAATACTTTGACTACCTGCTCAACTGTAAGTCTGATTTTCTCGATATCCTGTGTTTTTTCTTCAACCACTTCCTTAGCAGCTTTTCTGGCTGTTATCAGGACACTGCGCCGATCCCACCACGCGAAACTGAATACAGCCGCAAACAGGGTGGTAAAGATGACGGAAAGTACGTAAAACATATTGGTAGTCTGCTCAAAACGGGCGTTCATATCGGCGCGTAACTCCTCGAATCGTTTGTCCACCTGCTCGAATCGTTTGTCCACTTGCTCAATGCGTCTGTCCACCTGCTCAAGTCGTTTGTCCATTTGCTGCATAAAGACTGTCTGGGTTGTCTCCATACGCACAAGACGCTCGCGATCAGCCTGGGTGAAGCTGTCCAGGTCCAGGGCCAGGGCAGGCAACACACAACCGGATATAAAAAGATAAATTACTGTACCGCTTATTACCATCTTGATGTTGGTCATGATCATTTCCCTTTTTTGCGTGAGCCGATTTGATCGGCCAACTTCGCTTTTGTCGTCATTATTGCCGCACAGGGGTGCGGCGGTCCCAGATGGGCGATTTGCCGATCATCCATCATAGAAGCCCACTC
>JBAXVB010000093.1:0-12647 GCA_037129415.1 Deltaproteobacteria bacterium | reverse complement strand
GACCAACTTGAGGCGATAACCCTGGAGATAACTGCAAAGGCGGAATCAGTAGCGCTGGGTCATCCTCGTCTGTACGATCCACCGCTGTTGGTGGGGTTTGTCCCGTCACCAGATAGTACAATGTCGCCCCGCATGCATAGACATCCGTCCACGGCCCCTGTTTTCCGTTGCTGCGATACTGCTCAAACGGCGAATATCCAGGCGACACAATCACGGACAGGCTTCGGCTGTGTTCCCCGAGCGCATATCGCGCAGCCCCAAAATCCAGCAAAATAACCTGACCACGCTTCGTCACATAAATGTTCGCTGGTTTCACATCCCGATGCAGATACCCATTCTCATGCACATGGCGCAACCCATCCAGCACGAATTGCATGATCCCCACTGCAGATTTTTCAGGTATTCGGCCGCCTTTTTGCCTAACATATTCAGCCACGGACAATCCATCGTAATACTCCATCACCAGATAGGCCGTATGGTTCTGCTCCAGATATGTTTTCACCCGAACAATATTCGGATGCACTAACTTGGCAACGGTCCGAGCTTCTTCCAGAAATGCCTGTAATCCAAACTGAAAGTTCTCCCGATCCTTGCCTGTGTGCGCCGTCACACTCAGCCGATCCGTTTCCCGCATGGCATATTCGCGCGGTAAAAACTCCTTGATCGCCACGCGGGTTTGCAAATGAACATCCCACCCCAGGTAAGTGATACCAAAACCACCGGGGCTCCCCAGCACCCGACCCACCACATACTGATTGTTTAAAATCGTCCGCAGCGGCAGCACCAGAGAACTCTGTGTGGCACCGTCATCGAAACCGCAGTGCTCGCATAACCGAATATTTTCTTTGGGTTTAAAACAGCCCGGACATAAGACATTCCAGTCGCCCATTCATGTTTCCTTTTTTAATGTTGTAAGAGTCTGTCTGAAAATTTCTGTGAACAACATCATCGCCGCCCCAAACGTGCGCATATCACTCAATGAAAAAGCAAATTCTGAATGCATCCCAATATCAATATTCTTCAAACCACTGATACAACGGCATCAGCCGGATGGGACGTTCTGCATCCTGCCATTTGAACGTTTATGTCCGGTTTACACGGCCATTCAGCAGCAACAGCTCATCTCAGCGCAATTCTTGAGACGCCTTGATCAGCGCCCTGATTTGTCGCCAAAAGCTCCGGCACCCGCTTCAGAGTCTTTGGGTTGGAAATATCCGAACAGACCTGAATCAACCGCGTAATATGGGTAGTCCTAAACAGGTAGTGATAAAATTTTAAATAATTAAAACGAATCATTATGGTAAAATAACCTGTTTTGATAATTGAAAAGTATAATCGCATTGAAAACAGTTAATCTTTGCAAAATCAAGGATTGGTATCCAAATCTCGTTGGATTTCCAGCGAATACTTGTAACAGTTCAAATCAATAACTAATTAAAATAACAACTGTATATTCTATCACTACCTGTTTAGGACTACCCAAAATCCACTTCCTCGTTCTGTTGGCTCTTCCAGTAAAACGGGGTGCCGGAGCTTTTGGCGACAAATCCGACCGGCAATTTCCTCTTTTTTTAGTGCAACAGCTACCAGATTTTCATAAAGCGCCCCCCGGTCAGAACTGAAACGGAAGCCAGTCGATACCACCAGTCCATTATCGGTACGATAGATTTTCTTGTTCTGCCCCACCTCAAAAGAAAAAAACCAAAACCTAAGAAACCCTCAGAAGACGAAAGCCAACGTAGTAGTCCCTGAAGGCGGGGCCGTAGCGGTACCGTGAGGTGCAACGTACGCGGTCCGGTAAGTTGTACCAGCTTCCGCCCCGGATCACCCGGTAGGGTCCGCCACGCGTATATATTGGATTCTTTCTGTCGTATCGACCGTATATATCCGCTATATATACGTCCTCACACCACTCCCAGACATTGCCGCTCATGTCATATATACCCAATCCGTTTCCCTTCTTTGTTTTCACTGGATGTGTACTGACTTCATAACAGTTTCCTCTATGCCACGCCACACTGTTCACATCACCGCCGCCAGAATACTTTTCGGCCTTCCCGCCACTACGCGCCGCATATTCCCATTCCGCTTCGCTCGGTAACCGAAAGTTTCCACTCCCCATTCCGTTCAGCTTCCGAATATATTCCTTCGTATCATTCCAGGATACGTTCTCCACCGGATAAGAAGGAATATCATTCTCTTTTTTAAATTTCGAGGGATTGTTTCCCATCACCCGCTGCCACTGAACCTGCGTCACCACCGTCTGACCGATCCAAAATCCATCAACGCATACCTCATGCACCGGCGTTTCATCGCTCTGACAATCCCCATCCCGTGAATCGCACCCCATCTGGTAACACCCCCCAGGCACCCGCACAAATACCATCCCCGTCACCGGATCATTCCACATCTCTCCAATCTTTCGGCCTGTCGGCGACATATTCATTTTCACTGACGTTTCGCGGCCTGACACTACCTCCACAGTCTTCCTCTGCGGCATATACCCAGCCAGCATGGTTTTAACCCTTATAATGACCGCTCCAATGCTTCCAAATTTCCCATAACGGCCCCAGTATCTATAAACGACTGCCAGCAACACCAGAATGCATACCCCATAAACGCCTGCCAGCAACATCAAAATGCATGCCCCAATCGCAATGGCTGGCTTTCTGCGCCATAAGGGAATAGCCGGTTTCTTTTTCTCCTTCCGCTTATCTCTACTATCTGATTTTTCCTCCGTTTTCTTGATATTCACCGTAGGATCAGGTTGCGGTGAACCACTGAGAATCTTATTTAATTCTTCGATGCATTGTGGGCGATCCGATGCCTTCACCCGCAATGCCTGCATGATTCCCTTGTTAACGCCCGGAGGCAGGTCCGGTAGCAGTAGTCCGGGTTCCGCCAGCGTATCAGACAGAACCCGGTCCGGCGCAGACTCTGGCAGGTTACCAGTAAGCATATAATAGAGTGTAGCACCGCTGGCATATATATCTGTCCACGGACCCTGTTTGCCCTTTGTGCTGTACTGTTCAAACGGCGAAAAACCCGGAGTCACTACCACCGACAAACTCCGGCTGTATTCTCCCATCGCATACCGTGCGGCTCCAAAATCCAGCAGGATCACCTGACCATTGCCAGTCAGATAAATGTTTGCTGGCTTAACATCCCGATGCAGATATCCACTGTTATGCACATGCTGCAGGCCGTCCAGCAGAAACCCAGTGATCCCAAGCGCAGCCTTCTCCGGCAGTCGGCCCCCTTGTTGCCTCACATACTCCGCCAGAGATACACCTTCGTAATAGTCCATCACCAGGTATGCCGTATGGTTCTGCTCAAAATAGTTTCTTACCCGCACAATATTGGGATGGTCAAATCCGGCTACGGTTCGCGCCTCGGCCAGAAATGCTTTTAAGCCATATTCAAAAAATTCCTGATCATTGTCGCTGTACGCCACCATGTTATACTGGTCCGTATTCCGCACCGCATTGTCCCGGGGCATGAATTCCTTTATCGCCACACGGGTGGCAAGCTTGATATCCCACCCCAGATATGCGATCCCAAATCCACCGGGATTCCCCAGCACTTGCCCTAACACATACTGGTTGTTTAAAATCGTCCGGAGCGGCAGCGCCGCAGGGCTGCGCGATTCCCCTTCATCGTAGCCGCAAAACTGGCATTGTCGTCTTCCTTCGGTTTTTTCCGAAAAACAGTTTGGGCAATGGCGATCCCAGGTTCCCATCAGCATATTCCTTCTCTTTTTCGGTTATATTCCTTCGTAGCATTTTGCCGTAAAAATAGATTCCACCCTTCCCAAAGGGGGAAGGTATTATTTTCATTTCCGGAGTGAAATCATGAAGTAATTCACGAATGTTATTGGGTTTTACATTCGCTCAACCCAGCCTGCGATGATCTGCCGCCGGCAGCGACCAGGGGGTTATGCCCATGAACCCACAAAAGGCAAAGACCTGAAGAAAGTAAAAACCTGACACTAACGCATCCTCACGAGGCGAAAGCCCAGGTAATTGTCCTGTTCAGCGGGACTGCGGCAGTTCCGACTGGCGCAACGCAAAAAGTTCGGTACGTTGAACATGCTCCCGCCCCGGTACACTCGATAGGGTCCGCCGCTCGTACATACAGGATTCTTTCTAACAGATCGCCCATATATATTCGCTATATATACGTCCTCTACCCACTCCCACACATTACCGCTCATGTCATGTATTCCCAATCCGTTGCTCTTCTTTGTTTTCACTGGATGGGTACCGGCTTCAATGTTTCTGTCATACCACGCCACACTGTCCACATTACTGCCGCCAGAATACTTCTCCTCTTTCCCACCACTACGCGCCGCATATTCCCATTCAGCCTCACTCGGCAACCTAAATTTCCCACTACCCATTCCGTTTAGCTTCCGTATATAATCCTTTGTATTCTCCCAGGATACCATCTCCACCGGATAGTCATCATTTTTATTAAAATAGGACGGATTGCTCCCCATCACTTGCTGCCACTGTCCCTGCGTCACCTCTGTTTGGCCTATCCAAAATCCACCCAAACATACCTCATGTAACGGTTTCTCGTCGCTTTGACAATCACCATCCCAGGAACCGCACCCCATCTGGTAACATCCTCCAGGCACCAATACAAATTTCATCCCCGTCACCGGGTCTTTCCACAATTCCCCAATCTTCGGGTTTGCCGGAGCCATATCCTGTTCCACTGGCATCTCTCGGATCACCTCAACCTCCACATTCTTCTTCACCTGCTGCAGTTTCCACTCCAACACCAACTCCTGGCCCACTTCTATGCTCACCACTTCTTCCCGGACAGCATACTCCTTTGTATTCATACTCACCCGAACCTTTGCCGATCCAGACTTGATATCCTTCACCTCCACAGGCGATTTCCCCTTCACTACACCATTCACTGATACTTCCGCTCCCGATGGAACAGTCAACACCCGCAATACTCCCACCGCCTTCTGTAGACTCCATTTTACCTGCCGTTTTTCGCCGCCCACAACATCCACTGATTCCTCTCTCTTCACATACCCCTCAATGCTAACCCGCACTTTTACATCGCCAGGGGACAGACCAGATACCTCCACCGGCGAGTTTCCCTTTCCAATTCCATTCACCGATACTTCCGCACCGGACGGCTCCGTCACAACCCACAATACACCCACCGCTTTTTGCAGATACCATACCAGTCGCTTTTCGCCACCCCCCACCAAATTCACGGACTCTTCTCTTGTTACATACCCCTCAAGGTTCGCCCGCACCTTCACTGTCCCTGGTGATAACCCCGTTACCACCGGCGTTTTCCCTTTTCCGATCCCATTTACCGATACTTCCGCTCCAGACGGCTCCGTCGCAACCCACAATACTCCAACCGCTTTTTGCAGACCCCATACCAGTCGCTTTTCGCCACCCACAACATCCACTGATTCTTCTTTCGTCTCATACCCCTCACTGCTAACTCGTACCTTCACTACGCCAGGGGACAGACCAGATACCTCCACCGGCGATTTACCTTTTACAATTCCATTCACCGATACTTCCGCTCCCGATGGAACCGTTGTTATCTTTAATGCACCCTGCAACAGCGCCAAGTGAATCTCCACATCCGATAGCAGGCCCGCCACTATCTCCACAGTCTTTTCATCACTTGCATATCCAGACCGCTTCACCGACACCACCCGCTTGCCCGGACTCACCTTCTCCAACCGCAACCGACCCCGGCCATGATTCACCCCATCCACCCAAACCTCCGCATCTTCCGGATGCGGTATTACCACCAATACTCCTTGCCGACTCCAATTCCCATACACGATGACCATCAACACCAGAAGGCTTAACCCAAGTGCAATGGCCTTTTTTCTTCGCCATAAGGGAATAGTCGGTTTCTTTTCCTCCTCCCGATTTTCTCTCTCGTCTGATTTTTCCTCCGTTTTCCTGATATTATCCTCAGGATCAGACGGCGGTAATTCAGTGAGAATATTTTTCAATTCTTCGATGCTCTGCGGACGATCTGATGCGCTTATCTGCAATGCCAGCATGAGTCCCTTGCTAACACCCGGAGACATATCCGGTAGCAGTTGTCCAGGTTCTGCCAGCGTATCAGACAGAACCCGGTCCGGCGCAGACTCCAGCAGATTTCCAGTGAGCATATAATACAGCGTGGCGCCGCTGGCATAGATATCTGTACACGGACCCTGTTTACCCTTTGTGCTGTACTGTTCAAGCGGTGAAAAACCCGGAGTCACCACCACCGACAAACTCTGGTTGTACTCCCCCATCGCATACCGCGCGGTTCCAAAATCCAGCAATATCACCTGACCCTTGCCTGTCAGATAAATGTTCGCTGGTTTCACATCCCGATGTAAATATCCCCTGTCATGCACATGCCGCAGGCCGTCCAGCACAAACCCCATGATCCCCAGCGCAGTCTTCTCCAGCAGCCGGCCGCCCTGCTGTTTCACATACTCCGCCAGGGATACCCCTTCGTAATAGTCCATCACCAGGTACGCAGTGTGGTTATGCTCAAAATAGTTTTTTACTCGCACAATATTGGGATGGTTAAAACTGGCCACTGTTCGCGCCTCTGCCAGAAACGCTTTTAACCCATATTCAAAAAATTCCCGGCCCTTGCCACCATGCGCCAATACATTGCACCTGTCTTTGTCCCGCACCGCCTTGTCCCGTGGCATATATTCCTTGATCGCAACACGGTTGGCAAGCTTGATATCCCAGCATAGATATGTAATCCCAAAACCACCGGGGTTTCCCAGCACCCGGCCTACCACATACTGATTGCTTAAAATCGTCCGCAACGGCAGCGCCGCCGGACTGCGGGATTCCCCTTCATCGTAGCCGCAAGATTGGCACTGCCGCTTTCCATCGGTTTTTTCCGAAAAGCAGTTCGGGCAATGATGATCCCAGGTTCCCATCAGTTCATACCTTTTCTTTTTTGGTTATATTTTTTTGTAGCATTTCATTGGGTCTGCATTCCCATCTGGCCTATGGTGGGGAATCATTGTGTGGCAGAAACGATGATTTAAGTCTATTTTGCTTTTCCCGAAAACAGGGGGCGAAACCTCCTGTATCCCCGTTAAAAGCTTCAAAAACGCATCAATGTGTCAAACTGGGACCTGCGGTCTTCAAAAAAGTAAAAAGGTAAAAAAACAAAAACTAAGGCATCCTCAGGAGGCGAAAGCCCAAAACGGGGTTCCGGTAGGCGGGATCGTCGAAGAACCGATTGGCGCAACGCACGTTGATCGGAACGTAGTTCCAACTCCCACCCCGGAGCACCCGGACGGGACCACCACTACTATATATAGGATTTTTTTTATCTGATCGGCTATATATATCTCCTATATAAATGTCCTCACACCACTCGCACACATTACCACTCATGTCGTGTATACCCAATCCGTTGCTCTTCTTTGTTCTCACCGGATAGGTACTGCTTACACTGTTGTTGTTATACCAAGCAACACTGTTCAGATCACTACCTCCAGAATACTTTTCCGCCTTCCCGCCACTGCGCGCCGCATACTCCCATTCAGCCTCACTCGGCAGCCGAAACTTTACATTCCCCATTCCGTTCAGCTTCCGAATGTATTCCTTTGTATCTTCCCACGATACCTGCTCTACCGGATAATTATCCCCTTTTTTGAAATAGGACGGATTACTCCCCATCACCCGCTGCCACTGACCCTGAGTCACCTCTGTCTGACCGATCCAAAATTCATCAACACATACCTCATGTACCGGCTTCTCATCGCTTAGACAATCCCAATCCCATGAACCGCACCCCATCTGGTAACAACCACCAGGCACCCACACAAATACCATCCCCGTTACCGAGTCATTCCACACATCCCCAACCTTCGGACCTGTGATTACCACAGTCGTCTCGCGGTCCACCACTATCTCCGCAGTCTTCTCCGGCACATACCCAGATTGCTTCGCCGGTGTCACCTGCTTCCCAGAACTCACTTTCTCCAACCGACCCCAATCCCCATAAACGATGGTCAGAAGCACCAGAAGGCTTGCCCCGAGCGCAATCACCGCTTTCCTGCGCCAGATGGGAATTTGTGGAACAGGCTCTGGAGCCGGGCTCGGTTTGGGTTTAGGCGGTATTGGGCCCGGTTTGGGTTCAGGCAGCGGCTTTGAAACAGGCTTGGGATCAGGCTGCAACATACCGAGTATCTTTTTTAATTCTTCGATGTTCTGCGGTCGATCGGATGCCTTCACACGCAATGCCAGCATGATTCCCTTGTTAACGCCCGGAGGCAGATCCAGTAGCAGTTGCACAGGGTCTGCCAGCGTATCAGACAGAACCCGGTCCGGCGCAGATTCCGGCGGGTTACCAGTAAGCATATAGTACAGTGTCGCGCCGCTGGCATATATATCTGTCCACGGACCCTGTTTACCCTTTGTGCTGTACTGTTCAAACGGCGAAAAGCCCGGAGTCACCACCACCGACAAACTCCGGCTGTGTTCTCCCATCGCATACCGCGCAGCTCCAAAATCCAGCAGGATCACCTGACCCTTCCCGGTCAGATAAATGTTTGCTGGCTTAACATCCCGATGCAGATATCCACTGTTATGCACATGCTGCAGGCCGTCCAGAATAAACCTCGTGATCCCAAGCGCAGCCTTCTCCGGCAACAGGCCGCCCTGCTGTTTCACATACTCAGCCAGAGACACCCCTTCGTAATAGTCCATGACCAGATACGCAGTGTGGTTCTGCTCCAGATACGTTTTCACACGAACAATATTCGGATGATCAAATCCGGCCACTGTCCGCGCCTCGGCCAGAAACGCTTTTAACCCATATTCAAAAAATTCCCGATCTTTGCCACTGTGAGCTACTACGCTGCACTGGTCCCTATCCCGCATCGCATTGTCACGCGGCATGAATTCCTTGATCGCCACCCTGGTCCTAAGCATGGTATCCCAACACAGATATGTGATCCCAAATCCGCCGGGGTTCCCCAGTATCCGCCCCACCACATACTGGTTGTTTAAAATCGTCCGCACCGGCAGCGCTGCAGGGCTGCGGGACTCTCCTTCATCGTAGCCGCAAGACGGACACTGTCGCTTTCCATCGGTTTTTTCCGAAAAACAGTTCGGGCAATGATGATCCCAGGTTTCCATCAGTTCTTTTCTTCCCTTTCCCGGTTATATTCAGTCTCATGCCGGTGGCAGAATGCTAATTCTCAGCTCGGTTCGATCCAGCAGCAGAATATCATCGGATTCCAGCCTGCGCACACCAGAAATCTGGACACCATTGACACGGGTGCCATTGGTGGTGTCCAAGTCCCGCACCAGCAGCGTTTCATCTTTACGGATCAGCTCACAATGCTGGCGCGATATCTTTTCATCTCCAGGAATACGAACCGCACACTGGTTGGAAACGCGGCCCAGAACCAGACGGTCCACCAGAACCACTTCGCAGGCCGAAAAGGATGGATGGATGCCAATAGGGGTCAAGCGAAGACGCAGACCAGGAACGATTTGCTGATCTGCAATTGGTGCATCATCAAGTGGTCTTGTATCATTTTCGCTGAAGGGTGACTGTATGGCAGGAGACATCTCTTTTTCCCTTGTGAATTCATTGTCAGGTGAATCGCCAACTGCTTCTCCCGCCGGAATCAAAGGAATTTCCGGACTTATCTCCGCTGCTTTTTTGCGGCGATGCCACAGAACCAGCCCTGTTATCAGTACCAGCAATGCCAGTCCGCCACCTGCCAGATAAGGCCATCTGGCAGGTGGCGGACTGTCTGAAACCGGTGGTTCGGAGGGAATTGTCGGCTCAGGAGGAACCGGTGTTATGACAGCTTCTACACCGGTCGCCCGAATCAGCCGGATATCCAACCCATCGGTAAAGGCTCGCTGACCGGCGGCCAGATTGATCTGCAAGCGGTGCAAAGCATTGTCCGCTTCACAGGTATCGCATATCACCTGGGCTATCTGGACCTGCTGAACCCGCTCCCGCAATAGTGCGATCGTTTCTGAAAAAGAGGTGTTTCCGGCTTTCAGCAGGGTGCCGCCCGAGGCTCGTGCAAATTCTCCCAGTTTTTTTAGATCCGCTTCTTTCTGGGGTGTAGCGGGTGGTGGAGAAAACCCGATGGCATACAGCGGAATACGATCCGCCTGCATGGCCGCCAGCACTTCTTCCCGGCGCAGACCCGCAGCGTAATCGTCCCTGCCATCCGACAGGGTGATAATGACCCGGCGCAGGGGAATATCCGGGTCCATCCGGTTTTTGATGGCCATTGCTTCCACCAGGCCCCGGTGCAGTTGTGTATTGGCATCGGTGGGCTTCAGACGGACGATGGTATCTTTCAAAGCGGCTTTGTCTGCGCTGAAATTTAGCACCTGATGGACCTCCGTGCCAAAAGTCATGACCGCAGTTCGGTCTTTTTCAGTCATGGCATTCACCCAGGCCAGCAGCGCCTCTCGCATCTTTTCAAACTGGGCCGGCTTCAGGGATTTGGAAATATCCACCAGCAGCACACCTGCAATGCCCTCTCCGCTGTTCGGGAAGGGCGTAAGAGAAACAATCTTGGCTGGCCGGGTGCCAATGGATGCGGTCAACTGATTGGGGGCGACATCCGAAACAAACTGATCGCCAGGGGTCAACACCTCAAGCCACGCAGTGATTTGCGGCAGGCGGGCCGCTGCCTGGCTGATTCGGAAAGAACCTGGGTCCTCAGCATAAGCAGACAGGGCAATCATAAATAAGAAAAGCGCCAGCAGCAAACCGCAGCGTGAAGGACGCAGCAGGGAACCACATAGATTCATATTGGAAAAAATCATAAAACGTTTCCTCCTGGTAAGCCGTTGAGAGGGATATGCAATCCCATTAGGATAGGACGTAGGGTGAGATGATATGTCCATCCGCAAACAAATGCCGTTCATATATAAACTTTAGTGCAGGGTTTTTCAACCTGACGAAAATGTCGTGCATAGGTTTGGGCCGGGTGGCCAAATGCCTGGCATGTTGTTGGGTTTCGAATTCGCTCAACCCAACCTACGATGACCTACCGCTGGCCGCAGATAGGAGGCTTCACCTGGCCCCCAAAGAAAAAACATCAAAAAGGTTAAAAACCAAAAACTAAAGCATCCTCATAAGGCGAAACCCGTCGTAAATGAGCCGGACGGAGGGATCGTAGTTGTGCCGGTAGGCGCAACGTACGCGGTCCGGTTCGAAGAACCAACTCCCGCCCCGTAGTACCCGGTAGGGTCCACCACTCGTATATATGGGGTTTTTCCTATCCGATCGACTGTATACATCTGCTATATATACGTCCTCACACCACTCAAAGACATTCCCCAGCATGTCATAAAGCTCAAAGCTGTTCGGCCGAAAACTCCCCACCGGTGCTGTTACTTTAAAGCTGTCTGTACAATTATGTGTCAAAATTGGCCAGTCTGACCATTGTGCTTTACATGACTGATCCCCCACATTTGCGTACTGACAAGCCTGATCCGGATTGTCCCCCCAATACCGTGCAGTCTTTGTTCCTGCACGACACGCATATTCCCACTGCGCCTCACTGGGCAGACTAAAAGTATATTTCCCACCATTCTGACCACTCAGCCACGCCGCAAACTCTCGGGCTTCTTCCCAGCTTACCCTTACCACTGGCTGTGTGTTTCCGTTCAACGATATCCCCTTATAATCTCCACTGCTATAGTCCGATTTCCACTTCCGATATTGCGCATTGGTAACCTCATACCTTCCCAGCCAGAACCCATCCAGTTCCACCCGATGAACAGGACCTTCATTACCAAACCGCCCACTCTCGCTCTGCGGACTCCCCATATCAAAACTTCCCTCTGGCACCCACACGAATTCCATCCCCGTTACCGGGTCATTCCACACATCCCCAATCTTCGGGCCTGTGATTGCCACGGTCGTCTCGCGGGCCACCACTATCTCCACAGTCTTCTCCTGGGGCACATACTCAGATTGCTCCGCCGGCACCACCTGCTTCTCAGAACTCACCTTCTCCAGCCGCCCCCAATCACCATAAACGATGGTCAGAAGCACCAGAAGGCATATCCCAATTGCAATGGCCACCTTGCTTCGCCAGATAGGAATAGCCGGTTTTTTTGCTTCCTCCCGCTTTTCTTTCTTGTCTGATTTCTCCTCCGTTTTTTTGATATTAAACGCAGGAACAGGTTGCGGTGATCCGCTGAGAATCTTTTTCAACTCTTCGATGCTCTGCGGACGATCTGATGCCTTCACACGCAATGCCAGCATGATTCCCTTGTTAATGCTCGGAGGCAGATCCGGTAGCAGTTGCAAGGGATCTGCCAGTGTATCAGACAGAACCCGGTCCGGCGCAGATTCCGGTAGATTTCCAGTGAGCATATAATACAGCGTGGCGCCACTGGCATATATATCTGTCCACGGACCCTGTTTGCCCTTTGTGCTGTATTGTTCAAACGGGGAAAAGCCTGCTGTCACCACCACCGACAAACTCCGGCTGTGTTCCCCCATCGCATACCGCGCAGCTCCAAAATCCAGCAATATCACCTGACCCTTGCTGGTCAGATAAATGTTCGCAGGCTTGACATCCCGATGCAGATACCCACTGTCATGCACATGCCGCAGCCCATCCAGCACAA
>JBAXVB010000929.1:0-1605 GCA_037129415.1 Deltaproteobacteria bacterium | reverse complement strand
TACAGTATTTTGTCTTTGAGTTAAAAAGGGCGTTACAATATTCGCATCTTAACAAAGGGGGGCGGTTTTGCCTTTGCCTATCACCTCGATGCGGCCAGACGCCATGCCTGAATGTTGCAGGATGTATGTCGCCACTGCCTGTGCCCGGCGCTTGGAGAGCTCCTGGTTGTATTCGGCAGAGCCGCGCAGATCGGTATGTCCCACCAGCCGGAAAGTCAGACTGCTAAATTCCGGCGCAGACAGCGCCAGTGCCAGCTCCTCGGCCTGACGCTGTCCGTATGCTGTCAGATTTGCAGAATCGTACTCAAAATTCACCCGGATGTCGATGTCCGGCACCACTTCCAGCACAGCCAGCGCCTTAGTGCGGGCAAGCCCTTTTTGCAGTCCGTCCACAAGTCGTCCGGTAGATACTACGCCGACACCGTTTTTTTCTTCCAGAGGCAGCAGCTCTTTTTCAATGGCGGCAACTACATCCGATTGTTTCTCGCGGCGGGCCAGGGTCAGCGCGGTTTTGAACCACTGCGCCGCCTCATCCGGCTGCTGCCATTTCTGGTGATACCGCGCCCGGATCCGGAAAAGCCGGATTTTTTCCGATGGATCAGCATGGATCTCAGCGCTGTCAAAGGCGGCCTCTGCCTTGGGTGGTATATCGGCATCAGCATAGGCTTTGCCCAATTCAAAAAAGTTGGCAAATTGTGGACGGGCAGAGACAGATTTTTCCAGCAGCCGGATTTTCTCCGTGGCCGTGGTTCCGGGGCGGATGGCCTCCTTATACCAGACGGTTGCCTGATCCTCGGCACGGGCATTCTGCGGCAGCGCCTGAAACAAAAATATCCCCAACAGTAGCATCATGAGACGATTCATCACGGTTTCTCCTTTTGTCGCAATTGGTTGCAAAATAATTTTTACTGGATTGCAGGGAACAACTGTAACTCATTCACGTTTTTCAGTCATCAAATATTGTGGATTGGGTCGATGGGCGCCAAATGCGCCGACCTTCCCGTTATGCAGATTAGACGGACAGTTTGCCATATAAGCCCATCCCGTTAAAAAATATATAATTAATTCATCGTTTCAGCAACCACATGATTCCCACTCTATTTTCAAAGGGGGGGACTTTCATATTTCCTCGGCGGACAAGATGACGCTGATGCCACATTATCAGATGAAAGTTGGAAAGTCGGTAGATGAATCTTTTGATGGCGAAGTGCTGCAGGAGTTCGTTGAAGGGACGGGAAGATTCCATGGCTTTGCTGAGAAGGCGATGATGCGGCGATGTTCTTGATGCTTTTTTCCATTACAGTAGCGCCTCAAGATAGGAGCGGATGATCTTTGTCACCCGGCAAATCGTCGCAAAACGCATGAAGGTATTGATCAGTGGGTGGTCCAGGCGGGGTTCCTCCGGCTCCGCGCGGCAGCGCCATACAAACTTTGAAAATTCAAATCTTGCCACATCAACCCTGCAATTTTCCCAAAACGTAAGCCACAATGAAGACTGAGATGCCAAAACTTATAGACCTATGCGTTCCTCTACACTTCATATATTCAATTGATAGGGTAGTCTGGCATCTGCGTAATCAAGCATGGAGGGAGACGGAATCAGGC
>JBAXVB010000928.1:0-1606 GCA_037129415.1 Deltaproteobacteria bacterium | reverse complement strand
TGAAGGCGCAATCGGTCAATCCTGACCACTCGGAACTCGTTATAATTCCCGGCGCTGATCATTTTTTCAGCCAGGTGGAACACCGCGATTTTGCAGTACGAAAAATTGCAGCGTGGTTTACCCAAATTCGTGAAAATATCCAATGAAGTTCTGACACCGAACAGTAGAACTTACGGTCCTTCCCCGGACTGGACAGCAGCGGCAATATGACCTTTCATGTTTTATAACTGTCACAGGGGTGGCGGCTCTCATCACCACGAAGGAAAAATCGTGGAGGTCAAAAAAGATTAGGAGCAACTATGAAACCGTCAAGCATTCTTGTTGTGGACGATGAACCGGACATCACATCGCTTTTGGATTCACTGCTGACCCAGGAGGGGTACCGGGTGGAAACGGCATCCAATGGGGAGGAAGGCATTCAGCATTTCCGGGCCATGGGCCCGGACCTGGTGATTACCGATATCCGGATGCCCATCAAATCTGGTCTTGAACTTCTGAAAACCGTACGGGAGGAATCAAACGATGTAGAGGTCATTATCCTGACCGGCCACGGAGATCAGTCCACTGTTTTGGTGCGCAAGGTTATTAGCACAGGGAAACTGAACAGCGCCGAGTTTCTGGATGACCGGTTTGTGGTGGGGCAGAAGTATAGTCAATGAGGCCGAATCGTCCGTACACGAGTCCTGTTTCTGAGTATGAAAAGCGCCGAATTGCTGAAAAGACGCAAAGAACGACTTGGTGTTATCCTCTTAATGATAATTCAGCAGGAAAACCAATAAAGTATCATGTTGTATTCGGCATTTTGTTTGTATATCATGAGACACGATGAACTTTGAAATCATAAGTGAGATTACCGATATTGAGCCGATTGCTTTAAGCAATGATATCCGTGACATACAGAGACTTCGTAGGGCATACGGAAAGGGTAAATGGAGAAAGCTGAAGGGAATTGCCATTATACGTCTGGTTACGGGAAGGATACGGCATGCCGAACTTCATTGGTATGAAGCTTCAGGAATAGGCAGAAAAGAAATAAAACGCAAGCGTTATCTGGATTAACATAATGAAACATCTAAAACATCGTGAAAAAAAGTCCGTTCGGTTCGCAGTCTGCCTGAATAATTCCGGTTATAGGGCATCTCTGGAATTGCATAAAATATATCGTATCATATCGGATGAAGATGCAGCCGAAGACGGAGATATCCGCATTGTGGATGAAAGCGGCGAGGATTATTTATATCCTGCTCGGTGGTTTGCGTTGGTCAGATTACCTCAACCGGTGAAACTGTCGTTATTGAAGGCTGCATGATAAAACAGACTCCTAATCGGGTAGCCGAGGGTTCCCCCCCAAAAAAAACTTGAACATCGAGTACAAGCCCATCTCCCTTACAATCTTTTTTCGACATCCTTCATGTTCCGGGTTACACTTTCCAAGGATTCACAGTTCTTTTTGAATCCCCAACTGGATTTCGTCACATAGCTCAGGGTAGCGGCATACGCCGCAACCCTGGGCTGGCTACCCTCACAAAGCGGGACACTTTCGAATTCCGTTCAATGTTTTTGAAGGCCAATGTCTATGAAAATCGCCCATAAATTGACGCTGTAT
>JBAXVB010000927.1:0-1613 GCA_037129415.1 Deltaproteobacteria bacterium | reverse complement strand
AAGGGCGATGAGGATGTCGCCATTGCGGCCCTTAGGATGGGGGTAACGGATTATGTGACCAAACATACTACCTATCTGAACAAGCTTCCTCTTGTGCTGGAAAGCGCTTGCTATAGCTTCAATCTGGCCCGTAAAAATATCGCACTGCTGGAAAGCGAGGCTCGGTACCAGTCCCTGGTGGAGCAGGTTCCGGCTATCATTTACACCGCATGCTTAGATGCAGCCGGGACTACCCAGTTTATCAGCCCCCAGATTGAACCGATTCTGGGCTTTACCCAATCGGAATGGCTGGGCAGCCCCGGCTTATGGCTCAGGCAGCTTCATAATGAAGACCGGGACCGGGTTCTTGATATGATTGCGGCAGGTAAACTGTCCGGTAAGCCATTTTCTCATGAATACCGGATGTTCGACCGCAATGGATGTATTCATTGGATAAGGGACAATGCGGTCATTGTTCTGGATAAGGCCGGGCAGCAGTTTTATCTTCAGGGTATCATGCTTGATGTATCGGAACAGAAGACGGCGGAAGCCACGCGGTTTCTCACTCAGGAAAGGCTCCGCACCATTTTTGAAAATGCGCCCATTGGAATCGCCATTGTCCAAGACGAGAAAATAGTCTTTGTCAATCCTGCCGCGATCAGTCTGTTTGGTTATAATGAAGATGAATTCATCGGGTTGCAGGCGATAATGCTGATTGCGCCGGAAGAAAGGGAGATGATTCTTCAACGCTATAATAACCGGATGGCAGGAAAACCCGAACCGGGCGTGTATGAAACCAGGGGGCGGAAACATGACGGAGAGATATTTGACATCATGATGCGGGTGGTCGGAATTCGACACCAGAATATGCCTGCGGCTCTGCTCTTTATGACTGATATCAGCCATGAGAAAAACCTGCAATTGCAACTCTTTCATTCCCAGAAATTGGAGGCGATGGGCACCCTTGCCGGAGGCATTGCACACGATTTTAACAACATTCTTAGCGCAGTTCTGGGTTATACACAATTGGCCATGGATTCAATCGAACCCGGAAACCAAATTTGTGAATATCTGCAAGAAGTTACATGCGCCGGACATCGGGCAAGGGATCTGGTGAGACAGATACTGACATTCAGTCGGAAAGGCAGTACAGACAAACACCCGCTACAGCTTGATGTGCTGCTGAAAGAAGTCTTTAAAATGATGCGCTCATCCCTGCCAACGACCATTGAGATGCGGCAGAATATCCGGATATCTCCCCAGGCGCTTCCCGGAATGATTCTGGCCAATCCTACCCAGATACATCAAGTGATTGTGAACCTTTGCACCAACGCAGGATTCGCCATGCGGGGAACCGGAGGTATACTGGAAGTGGGACTTGTGGACGTAGAACTGGATGAAGGTGAAATTTTCCGCATTCTGAATCTGACAATTGGCTCCTATCTGCAATTGACGATAAAGGATACGGGCGCTGGCATTGATCCGGCAATCCGTGACCGGATATTTGAACCCTATTTCACGACAAAGAATGTCGGAGAGGGTACAGGTCTTGGCCTTGCCGTGGTGCATGGCATCGTGGCCAATCATCAGGGGGCTATTACGGTGCAGAGCGAACTGGGTAAAGGCTCTACATT
>JBAXVB010000926.1:0-1614 GCA_037129415.1 Deltaproteobacteria bacterium | reverse complement strand
TTTTGCTCTCACGCTTTTACGCAATCTGCAACTTTCAACCCAAAATGCACCAAACAAGACCGGCGGACATCAAAATACAAAAAAATGCCGATCGCCCCGCCTTTGGGTGTCGGCATACAATGTGAACTTCGGCCATTCGGGCAGTCCGCTAGCCACATAAAGTCCAGCCAATCTCGTGTCTTTACCCTTTCGGAGCTTGAAACGTGAGAGCGTGAAGTCGGTTAGCCGTTTATCTTACTCTGACCCTTATTCTTCCCCAAAAATATCCTCAATAGTATTGGCCGTTAAAATCTTCTCAGCCCACCCTTCAATGATCCTAAAGTCGGCAGCCTGAATCATGGTGTGATATTTTGAGGGAAAACTGCCAAATTTCAATTTTAGTTGCTTTGTCAACAAATTGACCTGGCCTTCTTTCTTGCCTTCTTTTTTGGCTTTTTTAGTACTTTCCCGCCTTATTTCATCCGCCCATTTGGCAACGTTTTCAACTAACATGGTTTTCGCCTCCTGCAAATTTTCGATTCGTGGGATTTCGTCTGAGGCATCCGGACAAAGCACCCTGCGAAACCATACAATAAATGCCCGTACCAGGTGCTGTTGTTCCGGAAAATTCAGCCATTCCATCAGTGCGATCACGATCTCCTTCATCTTTTCCGGGCTGGGGCTGTTTTCCAGTCTGAAGATTGCAGCAACCAGATTCTTCAAGGGCGCCAGTTCGTGATCTTTATATGCACCCTCATCCAGCAAAAGAAAGCGCAAGTGCGGCTTATATATTTCCAATCCACCAGCTACATGCGCGATCAATTCAGATACTTCCACTGGTGCATTCCAACGTGGCGCCCCATTGTACAGAACGATGGGAAGCACCGGCGGCAGTTTTTCCCCGGAAAGCACTTTCTTGGTTTTGATCAAATCCTGATACAAAAGGCCAATGTATGTCATAATTCGAATGGCCATGGTATTATCCACCGTTGATTGGAATTCAATCAGCAGATAAACATAGAGCCAGCTTGGTCCCAATCGCAGCCGCCAGATAATGTCATCTTCTCGGTCACGGATATCATCCGTGACAAAAGAATCACTGACCCTTTCCAAACTGTCAAAATCCAGTTCGTTAATCCAGTCTTGCTTAACAAAGCCACGAATTAGATCTCGAATCACCTCTTTGTACGAAAACATATTTTTGTAAGCGTTTGCATGTTTTTTCATAACGATTTGGATTATATCAGATACCCACGCTAATTACCATCCCCGATGTTGTTGGGATTGCCGCCATAATGGAGCGGCCCACTTCGCTTTTAGCCACCACAAGAGCGTCGTCATAATTGCCGCACTGGGGTGCGGCGATCCCAGAGGCTGGGTGATGAAAATGCCTACTTTCTCTCACAACCGCCCAATAACAGACTTCAGCAATATTTTTGTCGTGCTTCGTTGTTGTTTTGGTTTTCTTCTGGAAGCAATGCAGCACATTATTATCCATCGTTGAAAACGTGAAGTCGTGAAAGCGAGAGAGCGGATTTGATGAGGATCAGTAAAGGATATAGGGTTCTATATATTCTCTATCAGGCAAACCAACAAAGACATCGTAAGGTATATCCAAATGGATGATCGGTTCAG
>JBAXVB010000925.1:0-1619 GCA_037129415.1 Deltaproteobacteria bacterium | reverse complement strand
GGATTTTGGCGCAGGCACTCATCGAAAACCATGCTCTGCCCCCGAAAGCCGAGGCGGATGCCTACCATGTAGCCATTGCCGTTGTAACCGGCTTGCTCACTTGGAATTGTACACATATTGCCAGCGCCCACACGCGGCCTAAAATCGAAGCCACCTGCCGGACTTATGGCTACGAACCACCCGTTATCTGCACCCCGCTTGAACTTACGAAGGATTAAACATGTGGCAATATCCAATTGTTGCCGAAACTCGCGCCCTCAGAGACGAATATGTGCGTCAGTTCAACTACGACTCTGATGCTATTTTTGAAGACCTCATGGCAAAGCAAGCCATGCACCCAGAGCGTGTGGTTTCATTACCGCCGCGCAAGGTCAAGGCCGTAACCCGGAATGCAGATTCGGAGCGTAAGCGATGATCCGCCGTTCGTTACCCGACGAAAACCGGTAGTGTCATATAATCGTTGCATAACATTAGAATTGTAACCGTCCCACTTAGCCAAGGTTGAGTCCAAAGCTAACAGTGGCAAATTATTAAAAAAATAATTTGCCACTTAGAAGGAGATAGTGATATCACATGGTATGCAATGATCATATGACACTACCCAAAAACGAGACGCAGAAGAAATAACACAAGATGAGTTTGAAATCGAAAAACATAAACTAATGGGAGAGTTTTTTAAGTGAGTGATTGAAAAATAAAGAGCTTGGTTGAGGGAGGTACAAATATGCCAAGAACACAAATAAAAAAGATAGGGAACTCATTGGGATTGTTATTGACTGATGAGATATTAAAGTTATTGGACATCTGTGTGGATGATGAAGTAGATATAACCGTTAAAGACCGCGTATTGATAATCTCTCCGTTGAACGAAAAAGAACAAAAGCAGAAAATTGACAATGCGGTTCAAAACACCTTCAAACGCAGAAAAACTGCTTATCAGAGACTTGCCGAAGGTGTTTAGTCATGCTTTTTCTTTATAAAACTGAAGTAATTGACATTCACGAAAGACTGATTGAAGAATTCGGTGGAATTAACGGGCTGCGTGATGAAGGTGCGTTGGAATCGGCACTATCATCTGTTGAAAACCGTGCATACTATGAAAATGCAGATATTCTTATATGCGCGGCAACCTATGCCTATCATCTTACTCAGGCTCATGCGTTTATTGACGGCAATAAGCGTATAGCGGCGGCAATATCGGAAATATTTCTGGACATCAACAGTATAAGACTTAATGCCACAAATGATCAGATAGTTGATTTGTTTCTGAGTATCGCATCGGGAGAAAAATCGAGAAATGACGTTGAACAGATATTTTTGCAGTGGGTTTCATAACAGTTCCGAAAAAGCCTAACCCGGCGCTGAACCGGACTGGGCTATCGCTCTGATGGTTAGCTTGTTGTTAGACTTTGAATTTGGAGAATAAGAATGGTGACAAATACTTTAACTAATTTAGATTATTCTGTGAAAAACAATGTTATTCAAAAAATTGAGCTATTGCCTGATAATGCTATTTTAGAAGTATCTAATTTTATTGAGTTATTGACGTATAAATATGCTTCTGAAAAATCATCAAGTTTATGGTCATCCATTGAAAAATGGCGAAACAAACTCAAATC
>JBAXVB010000924.1:0-1621 GCA_037129415.1 Deltaproteobacteria bacterium | reverse complement strand
ATTACAGTTTGCGGCAAGGCCGGAAGAAAACTCGGTTACAGTTTGGCTGTTGGCATAGTCTGGTAATAACAAGCCTGTGAATAAATAAAAAAAGCTGAAACAAACAATAAATCCTGAATATCTCATTATTTTCATTAGTATTCCCTTTCATCTTGAATTGCACCAAGTTATCTGTAATAAGAATTTTGTCTTTCTGAATCAATCAGTAGCCTGAGGCATCATAAGTTGGATTGCCATTTTTATCTGTGCCTGATGGAATAACGTCGGTCGTGTCTATCTGAGCAGTCGGATCCGTATTTCCCTGGCTGTCGTGATACTTTGGTTCGGCCAGCTTGTTAGTTATCCTGGTTGCTGGGTACCATGCGTAATCGCTAACGACCGCCTTGCGCTTGGTGATGCTTGTTGGTGTGACGTTCAGTACCAACAGATCCGCAGCAACAATGACATCGCCTTGAGGGTAATGGTTACGGATGCTTTTCAAGGCTGATTTTATTGTATCATCAGTAGCCTGAAAATGAGTAGCCACGGCAAGCTTTGGCGGCGGAGTGATTTGACTTAGAATATATCCCAAAGCTCCCTGAGGCGTATGTGAACTCTCCTGGACGGCTTGGGAAGTGGACAAAGCAGCGTTATAATTTGGATCAGCGTAAGCTGCAGAAGGTGATCTGTACCCGAGATTTTTCGATGCCCATACCTCTGGCGGTACAACCATCTCATGAATCAGAACAGTTACGCCACTGGCTTGTTTGATCAATTCATAGCTTGGTCTCGTATCTCCTGTGAAAATCATCGACAATCCCTTCCATTCCAGCTTGTAGCCTATGGAGCCCTTTCGTGCATGTATCATTGGGAAATAGGTGATTTTTACCCCGGTGGTGTCATTTTTGTAGGCGATATTAACAGACCCTCCTTTTCTCCAGTCCAGCTCGATCGGTACGATAGAATAACCGTCGAGTCCATAGCCATCCTTGCTGGTAGGATCGTTGGGTCCGATGGTGGGTGCAACAGGATAGGGCTGTACAGGAAGATTCCAATATGTTGGCGTGAGCGGATCATAACCGTTAGAGTCGTTATAACGGGTTGAAAGGAAACTGAAACTCTCGGTATGCCATCGCTGCATATCCCTGAATTTCTGACAGAACATGTTAAGCCCATCATCGTCATAAACACGTGAGTCGATCGGATCTATCAAGTAGGAAGGGCCGGGTCCCCAAATAAAAAGAGGGGATTTGCGGTCCTGTGCGGGGCCGAAACAGTAAATATGCGTCAGGTCGCTCGTATGGTCCCCATGTAGATGCGTCAGAAATATCTTGTTCATGTTCCTCATGGGGATGCCCAGGGCATTGTACTTGGCCATAACGCCGGAGCCGCAGTCAAATACGAATTGATCCAGGCTCTCGCCGTTTGCTCCGCCACCGACTTCGACAAAAATGCTGTTGCATTCCTGCGCCAACCGCGGGAGGAAAGAAGTCCCGACAAATGTGATCCGCATTTCGTTGAGACCCAGCGTCTCTGTTCCGGGGCAGAATGTAGGCAATTTTTCAATAAAATCGTTATTTTTCATTGGATCAAGCTCTTGCTGCGCGCAATCGCCAGCGACTGCATTGGCGCCGGTGGTGGC
>JBAXVB010000923.1:0-1626 GCA_037129415.1 Deltaproteobacteria bacterium | reverse complement strand
GATGTATTTGTACTGGAAACCGATCACGTCATTCTGGCCATCGGGCAGGAACTGGATATTACGGATGATATTCGAGCCATCGGCGCTGGAATCAGCCGCAGGGGCCTGATTGAAATCGCGCCAGGTAAAAAGACCCGAACCATGGGGACAATGATCTTTGCCGGAGGCGATGCGGTAAGAGGTCCAGATACGGTTATTGGTGCCGTTTCAGACGGCCATAGGGCCGCCGAGGAAATAGATGCCGCCATACGTGAAAAAAATGCAGAGCCTGCTTTTGAACCGCCACCTCGGGAAATTTTGAATATCCCAATGTTGATGGAGGCGCAGACACAGGTAAAACCACGGATGTCCATGCCCGAAGCAGATACTGCTCTGCGCAGAACAGATTTCCGTGAGGTGGAACTGGGGCTTGTTCCAGAGGCGGCTATGCTGGAAGCCTGCCGATGCCTTCAATGCAATTTAAAGATTTGAAACCACGAAATACACGAAATACACGAAAAGGTTTGATTAATTTTCGTGCGTTTCGTGCGTTTCGAGTGTTTCGAGTGTTTCGTGGTTAAATAAAAGGAGAATGGACATGGAAAACAACCCAAAACAGGTGGCTGTGACCATTGACGGTCGCCAGTTGTCTGTCCCGGAAGGCATGACCATCCTGGAGGCCGCCAGGCAGAACAGCATCCGGATTCCTACACTCTGTCATCATCCGGCCCTGTCAGCTTGGGGCGGTTGCCGATTGTGTGTAGTGGAAGTTGATGGCAGCCCCAAATTAGTCGCCAGTTGCGTCATGCCAGTGCGTGAGGGGATGGCGATTGTCACCCGAAACGAGGCCATTACTCTGGCTCGGCGTACCATTCTGGAGTTTCTGTTTGCCGAGCGCAATCACTATTGCATGTTCTGTTCTCAAAGCGGCGACTGCGAACTGCAGGCCCTGGCTTACGAACACCAGATGGATCATCTTACCGTGCCGCAGTCCTTTGAGTCCTATCCGGTCGATATCACAAGTGAATATATGGCGGTTGACCATAATCGCTGTGTACTGTGCGGCAGATGCGTTCGGGCCTGCAGCGAGATTGCCGGGGCGTATATCCTCAATTATCAAGGCCGCGGGATCAAGAACCAGATTGCCTTTGACATGAATGTCAGCCGGGTGGAGTCTTCCTGCCTGAGTTGTGGGGCGTGCCTGCAACTTTGCCCGACTGGCGCCATTTTCAACCGGTATCGCTCCCATCGTTCGGTCAAAGGACACGATAAATCCGCTCGCACATCCATGCACGATTTTTGCTCCCGATGTGGTTTGATGTGCGAGACACGCACCATCGTTGAAAACAATCAACTTATCCGGATTGATGGCATCCTCACACCTGGGGATTTGGGACCGGAGCGGGGGCAATTGTGCGTTAAGGGGCGATTTGAGCCACTGAAAACGCCTGGACAGCGCTTGCTTCACCCGATGATGCGAGACATGAGTGGTGCATGGAAAGAAGTTAGCTGGAAAACGGCCATGGATCAGGTAGAGCTAAAAATGAGCGATGAACAGAGCATGGCCGGGACCTTTGGCCTGGTTTCCAGCCAGTGCGCCAACGAACAGCTTATGCTCTTCCGGGATCTCATGCAAAAGGGTTGGGC
>JBAXVB010000922.1:0-1629 GCA_037129415.1 Deltaproteobacteria bacterium | reverse complement strand
GTTATGCTCCCGGTTATGATTGCCTACGACGCATTTTTCCTTAGCCATACAACGGAAATTGTCGATATTCCGGATGCTGATCTCGTAGATCGGTTCATCCCGCCTTATGTTCCGCCGGTAAGCCTGAATTTCGATGAACCAAGGATGTTCGGAGGCTTTTTTGCTACTGATTACTTTTACGAACACCGCTATACCCTGCAGCAAGCCACTCACGAGGCATTGCGCTACTATCCGGAAGTTTGTCGGGAATTTCATGGTGTTTTCGGCCGGGCTTATGGTCTGGTTGAAACCTATCAAACAGAAGATGCGGAAGTCATTTTGGTCACTGCAGGCGCTATTACCTCGGTATCCCGCATCGCCATTGATAAATTACGGGCCAAGGGCGAAAGAGTCGGCCTTATGAAGCTGCGCATGTTCAGGCCCATTCCCGTCGATTGCTGGCGGGATGTTCTGGGAAAAGCCAGGAAGGTAGTGGTCATTGATCGCAACATGTCCGTTGGTTTGGGGGGAGTGTTCGCCAGTGAAATCCGCTCCGCTCTCTATGCCTCGGATAATCGGCCCCCGATTTATTCCGTGATCGCCGGTTTGGGCGGGCGCGATGTCACTCCGGAGGATGTGGAAGGGATTTTGAACCATGTACTTACCCATGACAAACCATCCGATGAGCCCTTGTTCTGGGGCTTGAAACAATAGAGGCCTATTATGCAAAAAATGATTGATATTCCCCGGCAAGTGTTGGTTGAAGAGGAATTGATGCAGCCTGGAATGACCTCATGTCAAGGTTGCGCAGCGCCCATATCCATGAAGATCGCCTTGAAAGCCTTGGGGGAACGAACGGTTGTCGTGCTTCCTGCCTGTTGTTTCGCTGTGTTTGTAGGCGGATATCCTTATTCGAGCCTCAAGGTTCCAATTATCCATTGTCCCTTTGAAACCGCCGCTGTTGTTGCTTCGGGCGCCGCTGCAGCGCTGGATGTCCGGGGGGAAAAGGATGTGGTGGTAATGGCGTGGGCTGGGGATGGCGGCACTTTCGACATCGGCATGCAGGCTCTTTCCGGAGCTGCGGAACGCAACGAGAACATTCTATTTGTCTGCTATGATAACGAGGCTTATATGAATACCGGCATTCAACGTTCCAGTGCAACCCCCATGGGTGCATGGACAACGACCACTCCTGCCGGGTCCATCAAGGAAGAATCCAAAAAAGATATAGAGCAGATAATGTTGGCTCATCACATATCCTATATGGCCACAGCTTCGGCGGCCTATCCGGATGACATGTTCCGAAAATTCAAAAAGGCGCGCCAAATTACCGGCATGAAGTTTATTCACCTTTTGTCCGCCTGCCCCCCAGGGTGGCGTATCGACCCTGCCAATTCGATACAGGTTATGCGCATGGCGACCCAGTCCAATGTATTTCCCATTTATGAAGTGAGTAAATTGCGGTTTTCAACGGATAATCAGCGATTTGAAGAAGATTGGGAATACACCATCAACGTCTTTCCTGAAAGAAAAGTCTCTGTAAAAGCGTATTTAAAATCACAGGGGCGATTCGGACTGATTACGGATGAGATGATTGATTACACCCAGAAAAAAGTAGATCGAAAATGGAATGAGCTGGTTCAAAAGCAG
>JBAXVB010000921.1:0-1631 GCA_037129415.1 Deltaproteobacteria bacterium | reverse complement strand
GGATTTGATAGTTGCAGTGTTGCGGGATTGTTGAATTATGCCAAACAGATTGACAGAAAAACTTTAGATCCGTGTGAGGGCGGACGTTTTTCATGCTATATCGGACCGGATATGAAAATGACCCCATGTTCCTTTGATCAGAAAATGAAATATAGCGTAGATTTAAAAGAAAAAATGATTAAGGATGCCTGGAGCAGCCAATCGTTTGAATTGTTCAGATCAGCTTTGAAGTATTCATGCCCTGAATGCAGTGACAGAAATGACTGTATGGGAGGCTGTCCTTTAATGCCTGAAGTTACATTATGTGAAAAAAAGATATCAACAAACCATTAGATCGCTAAACAAAGGGTAATTAAAAAGATGTCAGGATTTATTAGTCGCTGTATTTAATTAAATAAATTGCAGAACGGGCTAAACCAGACACTCTTAATTGCGCCTGTCATAACAGGAGGAAAAATGAAAGTTCGATTCGATTTTGTTACAAATTCTTCCAGTTCTTCCTTTGTAATCGCAAGCAAGGAAGAATTGAGTAAAAAAATGCTGTATGAACTTTTTCAAATATCAGATAATCACCCCTTACGCAAATTATTGCAAGACATAGCAAATACTATCCTTCAAAGCGCAACGAATAGTACCTTGGAGGAAATAAGAGAAGACTATGGTTCCCGTAGTGAAAAATGGGCAAAATATTTGGATAAGGGCTTCCATTTGTATCTTGGCAGTTTTAGTGATGAAGGGTACGGATCGGACATGGCTGAAAGTTATCTTTGTTCAGCCGACCTGAATATTGAGACAGATGACTTTATAATGATTCATGAGGGAGGATATTAAGCTCCATATATCCATCAATATTTTAAACGCGGGTTTGATTTGAGTAAAGGAATATGACGCGACCCATATCTGCCTCCTGACGCATATTGATGAGGCAGTGCTCAGAACTGGGGATGTGTTTTCTCATGGATTTTCCTTAAACCGGTAACCCACGCTACGCACAGTTTCGATGTAATGTCCGCAGGAAGGTCCCAGCTTTTTTCGAAGCCCGACAATCTGTACATCCACGCTGCGCTCGGTTACCGGATAGTTGTCGCCACGGACTGCATCCACTATCTGGGAGCGGGTAAATACCCAGCCTGGACGTTTGCTCAATATCATTAAAATCTGAAATTCCGAAAAGGAAAGTTCAACCGGTTCTCCGCAGGCTTCAACCCTGCGACGTCCTATGTCAATTGAGATATCGCCCCGGCGGAGGATGTCTTTTTCTGACGGTTCGCTTTTACGCCGGAGTACCGCGCTGATCCGTGCACACAGAATTTTGGGACTGAAGGGCTTGGTAACATAGTCATCGGCAAGCGCAAGCCCGGAGACGATATCGGGTTCTTCGCTTTTGGCGGTCAGCATTATGATGGGAATATTGAGAAATTTTGGATCTGATCGCAGCGTTTCCGCAACCTTGACCCCGCTGATTCCAGGAAGCATGACATCCAGAACCACCAGATCAAACGGTTCAGAGCGGATCAGCCGGATGGCGTCTTCTCCCGACCCGGTACAACTAACACGATAGCCGCCTACTGTCAGATTGTATCGCACCAGCTCTACAATATCTTCTTCATCATCTACTATTAGAATTCGTA
>JBAXVB010000920.1:0-1633 GCA_037129415.1 Deltaproteobacteria bacterium | reverse complement strand
TCAAAGCTTTCTGAACATGGCCAGAATCCCTTTCGCTCCAAAATTGTACGGTCTTGTTTTATGCAGCAGCATTGATGCCATTAAATCGGATATTGCATCGGAAAATGACAGTTTATATTTGGTCACAGTTCCTACAAAACCTGGTGAGTGGATAAGGGCTGTAGAAGATATTTACACTGTCCTGAATACATTACTGGAAAAAATGATCCTATGAACAGTAACGAATCAAATATAATTGGTTGTGCAACCTTTGGGCTGGATGACATAGTCTCCGGATCTGATGGTACAATTATCAAAGACCATATCTTTTCTCTTTCCTGTGCGCTTCTACCTGGTCATCCTCGTGGCTCAATCATCACTGGAAATCAAGTACGAGAAGAGCGAATCCATTCCGGTCTTCCATGGCCTCCTGAAGCATGGATAAAGAAAGGGGAGCACCTGCGCAGAGCGCCGGTATCCTGCGTTTGGCGCGCCCTTGTTGAAGCGCGCGACAGTCAGGCCCGCTGGGAAGTAGGTAGCGGTGTATCATTCCCTCTCGCTAAAATTTTGGCGACTCATATTATCAACCTGTCTGCACCCAAGAAAAGCATAGAAAAACTCTCTTATGTCGTAACGATCCCCAACGACCTTGACGAATACGGCCAGGAAAACTTGCTGTCCGAAATGAAGCGTGAGCTTGAAAAACGGCAAATTAGAAATGAAGTCAGCCTCCTCTGGCGACCTGTTGCCGCAGCCCTTGTCTGGCTCCATAAGGCTGGTCCAATGATGATATCCGTGTTGAAAAATAATCCTGATGATTTTTTACTGGTGCTGTATCTTGGTCCGGATGGCATTGAGTGCGTGACATTTCTTTTGGCGATTGAGAACCACGAAAAAATAGACTATGTACTGCCCCGCCGTAAACGGCAAAGCAATCTTTCCCCTCTTGTTGGTTACGATTGGATCGGCCGATTTCTTGAAGAACAATGTTCAAGCACTCGTGAGGGCGGTGACGGCGCTTTTTGGCAGGCATTCACCAAATTTCCGGAGGTCTGGCTAAGTCTGGCTGGGAGAGATTTTCAAAATGAAAATCTGCAGCAGGTATGGGGTCACAATGAGAAATACGCTTTATGGCCCCCGGATGGTCAGAAATTCAAGGATAGAATGGAACTGGTTAACGGCGGTCCATCCAAACGGGTTCAATCAATTTTGAAATCATCTTGTAATTTCAAGGGAAGCGAACCATCTGATAGTACCTGGCCAGAGCAGTTAACAAATTTGGTCATTGATTCTCTTCAGAATCACCCGGCTGGTCGCATGATAGGGATGGTTGTCTGCGGACCTTTGGCGCCATCGGCAATGCCATCATGGCTAAAAAGTTGTCTGCCAGTTTTAAAAGCTCATGGTCTAATCACCGAAAAACCGTGGGATACCTGCGAGGTGAGACATATCTGGCTAAACCCCGGCAGCGAAGCTATTGCTCAGGGCGCTGTGCTGTTTCAAGAACGATTAAACAACAATGAGCCAACCTATCTCGATACGCTGCCCAAATACTTTTTATTGGCTAAGGAACGAGAATCCGGGAGATATAAAACATTCCCGCTGGTTGACGCACCAGATGTGAAGGGGGGAATGGAATACCATCCTGAACCAA
>JBAXVB010000092.1:0-12655 GCA_037129415.1 Deltaproteobacteria bacterium | reverse complement strand
ACCCATTACCCATATTCAATTTTGATCCCCATTGGTTTAGTGTGCGGATTGATAAGAGGGTTGACAAGAAACCGCCAAAACAATAGAACACGGCGATCTAACATTGAATTTCAAGATAAAGCTTTACGACCCGGTATATACCGAACGTGTAGCTACCGTAGCAGGTTCATACGATGGTCAGATATTGACCAACGGTGGCGCCTGGTTCGAGCATGTTTTCAAGGGCGCGCCGGACGGCATAGCGGCAGTTCAGGAGTATCCACAGATTGTTGACCCGATGTAAAAGTGTACTGCATATTAATGCCAAAACAGGGAGGATTGGTGAAAACTAAAACGATAGCCGCAGGTGTTGTGCTGTTCGTGATTGTTCTTGCATATATGTCGATTGCGGCGGAACCGGGCATGGATAAGCTTTCACATAAGGCCGGAACCGTCAAAACCGTGGACATAGGCGGGGGCATGAAGATGGATTTTGTATGGTGTCCGCCCGGTAGTTTCATGATGGGAAGCTCTCAGACTCAGCAGGATAGCGCCATAAAAGCGCTGCCCGGAGCTTTGTCTGACGACACAAAACAGTCCACGATTATTGCCATTCAAAATGAAGGCCCGCAGCACCAGGTAACTCTCACAAAAGGTTTCTGGATGGCTAATACCGAAGTGACACAGGCGCAGTGGATGCAGGTAATGGGAAACAATCCCAGCAAATTCATTGATTCAGGACCGGATGCCCCTGTTGAAACGGTAAGCTGGAACGATTGCCAGGCATTCATTGCGAAATTGAATGTATATCTTGCAAAACAGAAGGCAGGAAATCTTAGGCTGCCATCCGAGGCCGAATGGGAATATGCCTGCCGAGCTGGTACAAAGACCGCGTACTATTTCGGCGACGACGCTGCAAAACTTGGCGGTTCCGCCTGGTTCGCAGGTAACAGCGGCATGAAGACCCAGCCAGTCGGCAGGAAAAAGCCCAACGAGTGGGGTCTGTATGACATGCACGGCAATGTCTGGGAGTGGTGTATAGACTTCTATGGAAAATATCCGGCGAATGATGTGACCGATCCTGCATGGCCTGCAACCGGGCAGGGGCGTGTTGGCCGTGGCGGGGGCTGGGATGATTTTGCAGGCGACTGCCGGGTGGCGTATCGGAGTTATGGACGGAGTTCTGATTTTAAGGCAAGTCCGCTGGGCTTTCGTCCCGTGTTGTTAACAGAATATTGACTCAGGAGGTATTTTTAATGACAGAATTGATGAAAAGAACGAAGAAAACAGTTTTCGTATTCATGTATATCGCCGTTGTAACGATTATCGCCTCCGGCGCAGCAAATTCCGCCGGGAATGAAGTTACAGCAAAGTATGACGCAGTAAAAAACAAATATGATATTGCACGTTACCAGTGGTACGACACATATGCCAATGGCGTGATGGTCAAGGCGCCGGAGGCCGGCAAGATGATAGACCAGGCAAAAGACCTGATGGATAAAAAAGAAAACCTGGAGGCTGAAAAACTGCTTGATCAGGCTGATAAGCTGCTTGATGTTTATGACAAGAGTGTGTTGCCGAAATACGATGCAACGGACAACATAAAGAACCCTGACCTGTCCAGAATCCGGCCCTCCACCATTGGTGATTACAAGGCCCGGGACATGTACGGGCTGCTAAAGGGGGATATCGCCATAGGATTCGTGGGCCGGGGGGATGACGGGCTGCTTTATGAGATCATGCCGCTGATAAATTACCATGGTTCAGGCGGAATTGTAGCTCCTGTCGCGTTTGAGATCATGCGGAGCGACGAATTCGGGAAACTGCACATGGTGCTTATCAAGAAACAGCCTGAAATCATACTTCAGACAGATCAGTCGATCGTGTTCTACGCCGAAGAAAACGGCAATTATCAGCTTTATTCAGCATCCAAGGTCGGCGATACAACATTTGTGTGGATCGAGGGCAAAGGGAAAGACTTGAGTGGCATTGATGTAGCTTTTAACGTCGTTATGAAATCGGAATTCACCTACTGGTACAACATGAACAAGCCCGATTACATGATCTACCCTGGCACATCGTTCGCCGGATTTGAAGAGATAGGGCCTGCCGAAGGGACAATAACCATCGGCAATAAAACTGCGAAATTCAAAAACGCCTTTGGCGAGTCGGAAAACCTGTTCAACGGACCGAAGCCGGGAACCGATATCAACAAGATCAGCTACCGCAAACAGATGACCATATACGGTAACGAATGGTGGATGCCATTCAGGACAGACCAACTTAGCGGTTTCCTTTGCATAATCGGCTCATCTCGGGATTTTGCGATATATTACAAGGGAGAATACATCGTCCCGACAGAAGTGAAGATAATCCCGCTCGTCGCCAACAGGTCATTCATGGTTGAAGCAAAAACGTCCAAAGGCGATTTGAAGCTCAAAGTTGAATGCGAAACCAGCGAGCTTTTCTATTACGAATACGGCGCTTCGTTAACTGGAACTTTTGCCGAAATCAAACTGACAAACGGATATGGCTCTCTGGAAAAAACGCCTGTCGGCGGAATGAGCGGCGTTGAAACCATAGACAAAATGGGTTCCGGAGCACTTAAGATCAGTGATGTAATGGATAATATGCAGGCGCATTTCCCGCCGGCAACACTGGGCACAGACAAAATAGGTCCGAAATAGGAATTGATGTAGGGACAGGCCCCTGTGCCTGTCCTGATGATGGGCAACCGCCGAGATTTAAGGGTAACATCGGAGGGTTGTCCCTACGAACGAATAATACGGGGGAAAAGGAAGTTATTATGTACGAGGAATGCGGAATGCATGGTCAAAATCAGCCAAAGCCGGTCATGGCGGTATGCGGCAAGGGTGGAGTGGGAAAGACGGTGTTTTCAGCTCTTTTTTCCCGCGTACTCATTGAGCAAGGCTTGACGCCGCTACTGCTTGTTGACGCTGATCCTGTTGGCGGCTTAACTTCAGCCATAGGCGAAAAGGCTGTCAACACCCTTGCAGGCGTGCGAGACAGATTCATTGGCGAAGCGCGTAAAGGAAACAAGGCCAATCTGGCGCAGGCTGCTGACCAGCTTGATTATTTCGTGCTGAATGCACTTGTTGAACGCAAGGGATATGCATTGCTTGCCATGGGACACAATGCGGAAAAGGGGTGTTTCTGCCCAGCTAACAAGCTTCTAAAGAATGCGATCGACTCGCTGATTTCATCGTTTGCAGGCGTTTTGATAGATGCCGAAGCTGGTATTGAGCAGATAAACCGTGATGTCACAGGCCGCGTTACGCGCGTTGTTGTTGTGGTGGATGCATCACAAAGAAGCATGGATACGCTAAGCATGATTGTACGAATGCTCGGCGCTTCCCAGATCAAGGTTGTCGCTAACCGGGTTTCAGCCGATGTAGCGATTGACCTTCCCGAAGGTGTGGAGCTGCTGGGCATAATCCCAGAAAACGACGAGCTGAAGCAATTCGACCGCGAAGGCCACCCGCTATGGGATTTGCCAACTGATAACGAAGCCATGGAAGCCGTTCGGAAAATTGTCCAATCTCTTGAATTAAACAAAAAGGAGTAATATTGTGGTTGAAATCTTTCTATCAACATTGCCTCTTTCGTTGGCTGCTTCTGTCAGCGTAACATCTTTTCTATTGTTTTTCGCAGCACTCCTGGCTAAGGAAAATCAGTTGCAAAATGGCCTTGCATTCATAATAGGTGGCGTTATCGCCAATGCCGTCATCATGTTCGCAGTCCTGTTTTCATTCGGCCATGCGGCGCCTGCCTCATCGCCTTACCATAACAACATACATGCAGTGGCGAATTTCATACTTGCCGCAATATGTCTGATTCTTGTCATCTTGTCGCTAAAAAAGAAGGATGAACCAGAGAAGAAAAAGGAAACCAAACCGCCGGGCGGTGTATTCGCATATTTGGTTTCCGGCGCGTTGATGAGGCTGGTCAGCGCTAATACTGTGCCCCCGTTTATTGACGCAGTAAAGGATGTATCAGGCGCCCATCTTCCAGTCATGTCATCAACCATTTTATGTACGCTGATAATGGTTGTTACAATGTCGCCCTTGATAGCTATCTGGCTAATATTCCTCTTTAACAAGGAGAAGGCGCTTGCCCTTATCAATCCGATAGGCGAATTTCTGGACAGAAACAAGAAAATGATCAGCAACATCACCTTGATTCTGATTGCGATTTATCTGGTATTCCTCGGTTTCAAGCACCTGGGAATTTTATGAACCCTTTTATAATGTGTCTAAGGAGGTTTTACGTGAAAAGATTTTATCTGTACCTGTTGATCGGTGTTTTAAGTATTTCTTTCCTTGTATCTCAAACAGTTTACGCCGCTAAAAAACCTGCTTCCGGCAAAGCTGGTGCAGGCTTGGCTGCAAAGATCGACCCGAATGCATATCCGGCTGCGGATGAGAAGGAATGGGGGCAGCTCCTGTGGCAGTTGAAGTTAGCCAATCAGGATATCAGTGACTTTAGCAACTTCCAGTCAGTTGATGAACAGGGTATCAGCGCCAACCGATATTCGATTGCGTTTGCCGCCTATTTTCTTGCTGCCGAGCAGTATCACAAATTTCCGGCCTGGCGTGAAACCATACAAAATGGGTTTGATCCCATAAACAGGCGAATGCTCGAAAAGAAAATATGGCAGTACTGGGAACATGAGAGCCCTGGAGTAACAAAATTTGAGCCCAATATGGATCGACCCTATCCTGCGTCCAAAGACCCTGTCGCATACAGGAACATCATGTATTCAGGTCATGTAGGACAGATGATCAATCTCTACCAGATGCTCTACAATGACAGAAAGTGGGATGAGCCAGGCTCTATTGTATTCAAATGGGACGACACTACCAAATTTGTTTACAACAACAGAAGCCTTCAGGAAGTAATGTTTTTACAACTGATTAATAACACCGTCCCCGGGATTGAATGTGAACCGAATGCAATTTTCCCGGCATGCAATACACATCCCATGCTCAGTTGGCTCCTTTATGACAAAACACACGGTACACGCTATTTTGATGCGGCCCATCCTCTCTTCGACAAGTTTTTTGAATCGGAATTCATCAATCCCAAAACAAAAGATATTGGTGCGTTTTATCTCGTCAAACAGGGGTTTGTGTTCTCGTCATGGAATCCGCGCTACGGCAACAAAATGGACCCAATGATTCTGGATATGATCCAGAAAGGCGCCAATTTCAGTTCATCAGGCAATGACGGCTGGATCGGTATGTTCATGCATGCATGGAACCCGGAACTGATTGATCGCCTGTATCACTACATGAAAAAGGCTCATGTACGGATGAACGCAGACGGTTCTGTCACGCTGCAAAACGATTCTTTGACTCCAGATGCATATTATGGTTTTTTTGTTGCGCTTGCTGCCGAAGTGGGTGATGAACCGGTAAAAACAGGATTGCTGAAGTCAATTGACAAGATGTTTGCCCCTGAATGGATAGACGGCACATACCACTATCCGTTTGTTGACAAGGCAGGCGCGGTTAACCTTGCTGCGGATGATAGCTCCAAAACATCCACAACTGCTACACCTAAAGTGGCGCAACAGCCTTCTGCGCCAGCCGGGGAGGGTTTGGCCATTATCTCCAAAGGAGTACTGGTCAAAGAGCATCACGGGGATGTCAACAATATGAAGACATTCCCGCAGCACTCTGATCTTTCCGACCGACTCATCGGCCTGGCGAGAGCACTACCCCCCAAAGGTCTATGGCTTATGCACAATAAACCCTTTGACATGGCTCATTTCACCGAACCCGCAATCACAGGAGTTGACCTGAATAAGACGGCGCTCAAGCGGGCGATATACGACAGGTCGAAGCTTGCGCTAATTGTTTCGACAATGCCTGCAAAATCTGGTGCTGTCGATAGCGGTTTCAAGATCGTGAACCTGGATACGACAAAGACATACCAGCTTACCATCGACGGAACAATGAACGCTGAATTCAGCGGTGCAAAAGAATACGATGTAACATTTGGCGGCGCAAAAGCGCATGACCTGATTCTAAAACAACTATAGCAAGGAGATACACGAATGAAAGGGAAAATTAATACGTTAAAAGCAGTAACATCGCTGGTATTGTTTGTTTTTTTATGCATAACCAGTGCATGGGCTGGCGGTAAAATCACACAAGACCCTGCTGTTTCCGACCTGTCGCAACGGATCGCCAACCTCCAGAACAAGTGTGATGTTGCAAAATTTCAATGGTATGATATTTATCAGGATGGACTGATTCAGGGTGCTGACGATGCGGCTAAAATGATTATCGACGCAAGATCAGCTTTGACCGCAGGAAATACTCAACAGGCAGGCGCATTGCTTGATTCGGCTGAAAAGCTGCTGAATACCTATGAAAAAGGGAGTCTTCCGGAATATGTTGCGCCTGAGCCAATGAAAGATCCGGATAATTTAGGCAAAATCCATCTGGGTACACTGGCGGATTTGAAAATGCTGGAATTCGCGGGAGTTCCCAGGTGGAATTACTGGTTTAATTTTGTAGGAAAAGGCGATGACGGCGAACAATACATGGCTTATGCCTGTATTAATCATCATGGCACAGGGAAGGTGACCTTGCCGATTCTCTTTGCCGTTTCGTCAACCAAAAACCCCAATGAAGTGAGACAGCTTAATTTCAATACCCTGCCGGTATATACAGAGGGCAGGGATAGCATCACCTATACAGTAAAGGAAGGGGACAGATCGCTTAGTTACACTTTAGCCAGCGGAAAGGTAAGCATTGAATATAAAGATGCTTATATGACGTTCAAGACCAATGCCGTTTTTAAATATTCTTTCTGGTATGACAAGGGCAATGATGCGGCGATGATGATGCCAAACGCCGCGATGGCCGGGTTTGAGGAAATGGGCGCCGCAACAGCCGTATTCTCATTCAAGAACAAGACAGTCAGATGCAAGGGATTCGCCGAGCAGGAAAACCTGTTCTGCGGCGGTCCGAAAAGCGCGGATTACCGCTCGGCCCTGCTTAAATATGGAAATGAATGGTGGGTGCCGTTCCATTCCGACCAGATCAGCGGCCTGTTCTGCATGACCGGCAGATACAAGGACGCGGGTCTCTATTATAACGGCAAATATTACATTCCGTCCGAGTACAGGGTAACGCCTCTTGAAGGAAACAAATCGTTTACCATCGACGCGAAATTTGGGAGCAACGACCTGCACCTGATCATCGACTTGTGGGGATGGGATGCAAAACTTTACGAGCACTGGGGCAATGCTTCCGGAACGGTAAACGGCAAAGCCATGACAAACGGCTACTCCTGGCTTGAACATATCCCGCAGGGTGGAGTAAACAACAGCCCGCCGCCGTCAAATCTCAAGAAATAGCGCAAGCCATGAGTGAAATTAAAACCCACTTTCGTGGGTTTTATTACAGCAACTTCACCACCAGATCATAGGGCGGGTCAAGATGAACATACCGAGCTCAAGCCGGAACGACATCCCATGTCTCGTCCTCGTAAGGGAGTTTATAAAATGAACTTTTTACGCAAAACAGTATCTGTTTCAGTACTTCTCATTTTAGCATCCGCTCTTGCATTAGCCGCATCAGACCGGCTCCCTTCATGGAATGAGGGGGCTTCGAAAAAGGCGATAATAGAATTCGTAAAGGCGGTGACGACAAAAGGGAGCCCGTATTACGTAGAGCCTGCTGAAAGAATTGCGACATTCGACAACGACGGCACGCTGATGGCCGAGCAGCCGATCTATTTCCAGTTCCTGTTCGAGGCAGTGAAGTTCAAAGATTTGGGCTTTGATATAAAGGATAACCAGTCCGTGAAAAAAGCCATCGATTATCTGTTGGCTTCGGACCCTTTCGGTGATCTCCTGGTTGATCCGGCAACAGGCACATCAAAAACCGAGGAAGAATTCATGGCTGAAGTGGATTCGTTTCTATCCAATATGATGCACCCCAGGTTCAACCGCCCGTTCATCGATCTTGTTTACCAGCCCATGATCGAACTCATCGACTATCTGAAGCTAAGCGGCTTCAAGGTTTATATTGTGACCGCAACGCACAGCGAATTCATAAGACTGTGGTCGGAAAAGGCATTCGGGATTCAGCCTGAGATGGTTGTCGGAAGCAGCGTCAAGGTGAAATACGAATTGAAGAACGGCAAAGGCATTCTGTCCTACGGCAAGGATGTGAACTTCATCTGCAACGGCCCTGACAAGCCGGCAGGAATCAATTACAGCATCGGTAAAAGGCCGATAGCCGCTTTCGGCAATTCCGACGGTGATATTCAAATGATCGAGTACGCCACCACTGGAAAGGGCTTGAGACTGGGTCTTCTTGTACACCACACCGATGCGGCGCGCGAATGGGCTTATGACAATCCGTCCGATATCGGACAGCTCAAGGACGGACTCAGTGAAGCGGCCATGCGCGGCTGGGTGGTCGTCGACATGAAGAAGGACTGGAAGGTCATCTATCCGTTTGAAAAGAAAGCGCGGGCAAAGAAGGGGCATAAGACAATGTAGGAGTAAGTCACACTGATGGTATTCGATGCATACTTTGAAAAGATGGCTGTATATGTAAGCAGGCTTAGCCTGACAACAACTCACAATGAAAGGAAAAAACAGATGAAAGCAAAACAATTTTCAGTAGTTCTTTCTGCAGCATTTGTAGCGGTGGTATTTATCAGCGGATGCGCCATCCAGTCGGAATTGGTGGACATGCAGGGACCCGGCGGGCAGCAACAGACAAATATGCCCGGAAGCACATGGACGGGTGGTGCATCTGGAGGACAAGCGGATGCCCTGGCTCGGGAAATCGCTCAATCCAACAATAACGAGATGAAGGAATTCGACCAGGTGGACGGGCGTCTCGACAAGATGCAGGGTACCGAGAATCAGGCATTGGAAAAACTCGAGCAGTTGGCAAACGAACAGGGTACCGGCCAGATTACGCTCTTCTTCAACACTGGCTCCGATAAACTCGATAAAATGCAGACCCAGCGGCTCATCGAATTCTTGGACTATCTGGGCCGCCAGAGCCGCGGGCGGACCGTTATCCTGGTGTCGATCGGCAGCGCCTCCGCCATCGGAAATCCCCAGATTAACAAGAAACTGAGTATGGCGCGTTCACAATTCCCGCTGTCCATCATCGACGAGTACCTTGTGAACATTCCTCACAATTTTTATAAAGTTACGGGCATCGGCGACATGTATGCGCCAAAAAATTCTACAATGCAGGTCGAGCAGCGGTATCAGAACGTACGGATCATTGCGGCCTACGGTACCGCCAATTTGCCATGACAAAGGAGTTTAGTCAGCCATAGGCGAGTTTGATTTTTTTTGAAAATTAATATCCAATAACAGGAGGAAAGAAAAAATGAAAAAGATAGCGGTCCTTGTTGTATGCTGCGCAGTATTCGCAGCAACATTGGCGTTCGCTCAGGCAGAGCAGGCGCCTAAGGCAATCAAGCTGAGCAAATCCAACCCCAACATGACAAAAGTGATTCAGGCAGTAGCCCTTGATACCTACGAGAGTACCCTGAACAAATACAACATCGCCTACTATTTCTGGTACGACACATTTGCCGACGGGGAAATCCCTCTCGAAAACGTGGTTCAGGCAAAAACGAAACTGGACAGTGCGAGGAAACTGATTGATCTCGGCGCCAAAAACGCTGACATGAATACGTTCAATAAAGCCAACAAACTGATGAGTGACGCCGACAAGCTTTTGAGCGTCCACTTGAAAAGCCCGGACCAGTTCCCTTATGAAACATCAACACCGCTTATAGCCCAGGATGCAAGCAAGACATACAAGGCGAAGGCCGCCGATTACCTTGTGCTTGAAAGATACGGCGTCAAAATGAACGATGTGGGACCTTCATTCTGGGGATACGCGGATGATGGCGAGTATTACTTGATAACGACCTTCTATAATTACCACGCCAAAGGAACAATCGTGAAGCCTGTCGTGGTTGAGATCATGAGTACCAAGGATCCGAACAAAAGGTATGTTTACCTTCTCAACTCCGAGACAAAAGTTACATCAACGACTGACTCAGTGGAATACAACTGCATCGACGGCCAGAAAAACTTCCGCAGTCTTGTGAAGGATATCCCGGAAGGCGGTACCACTGTCATATCTGAGGGCAAATTCCCGGCAGTGCCCGGCAAAGCCCCTGCCATAAGCTTTTCGATGACCATGACACCCGCATTCTCGTACTGGTACAACCAGAATCTTGGCGCCGCAATGATGTATCCCGATATCGTGCTCGCAGGCTTCGAGCAGCCGGGTCCTGCATGGGGGACTATAACAATCGACGGAAAAACATCGACATTCAACAAAACGGCGGGCGCCGTGGAGGAAGTGTGCATGATAAGCGGAGCGCCCGGCAAGAAATACGATGAATACCGCACGAACATGTGCAAATACGGAAACGAGTGGTACATCTCCATTCATTCCGATCAGGTGAACGCGCAATTTATAAGCTACGGCAGATTCCGTGATGCCGCCATATACTACAAGGACCAGTATATCATCCCGATAGAGTACAGGCTTGTCCCCGGCGTTGCAAACCAGACGATCACCCTTATCGCAAAAACAAAAGAGTATGGCGACCTGGTAATGAATTTTGTGATCATGCTTCATGACCCTGTCTATACCGAACGCGTGGCGACAATGGCCGGTACATTCAACGGTGAGATGCTTACCAACGGCGGCGCCTGGTTTGAGCATGTATTCAAGGGAGCGCCGGACGGCATAGCGGCCGTGCAGGAATATCCGCAGATAGTTGACCCGATGTGACGGAATATAGGGCGGGCTTGATGGGCCCGTCCTTCAAACTAAGGGGAACAATTGATGAAGAGATTAAGAAAATATTTAGTTTTATTGATTGCTTTGATGCTGTGCGGAGCTGTTTCCGTTTATGCAGCAGGCAACCCGAAACACCCGGCTAAAGAATCGGTATCTTCAGTCCTAACGAAATATCAGGTGGTGCAGAACAAATATAACATTGCAAAAACACAGTGGTACGACGCCTATGAAAAAGGATGGGTTGCAAAAGCCCCCCAAGCTTTAGCGCTGCTGCAGAAAGCGGATGCCCTTATTAACTCCGGCAAATATGTACAGGCAGACAGGCTTCTTGAGCGGACTGACAAACTGCTGAACCAATATGACAAGAGCGCACTATCAAAGTTTAACGTTCCGACACCTTTGAAAGATCAGGATTATTCCAAAATAAGAAGGGCCACAGTCGCGGATTATCAAATGCTTGAACGCTACGGCGTGAAGCTCTGGGATTATTCCACCGTGTTCTGGGGCAAAGGCGATGACGGCAACTGGTACGGCGGCGTGGCCGCGATAAGCTTTCACGGCACGGGGCAGCCCGTATCCCCCGCCATATTTAACATCTATTCCAGCGCAGAACCGCAGAACCCGAACAGGTTGTTTTTCAACTGCATCCCGCAGATGACAAAAACCTCAGACTCGATCAGCTACTCAGCTATTGATGGTGAAAAGTCTCTAACCTACACCGTAAAAAAAGTTGACGGCGCAACCCTTGTCAGCGTTGATGCAAAAGGTCCTGGGATAGATGTCCATGTGGAACTGACTCCGCAGATGACCTACTGGTACGGGCAGAATACCGGCGTTGACATGATATTCCCTGACTCGCCTTCGGCCGGATTTGAGGAACCTTCAGAATCTATGGCGAACATAACCATTCGTGGCCAAAAGGCGAATATGAAAAACGGCGCCGGAAATTCGGAGTGCTGGTACAATAGCGCCATATTGAATATGAAAGAAAAATTTGTGGACTGGAGGACGAACCTTGCCAAATATGGCAATGAGATGTGGATAGTCCTTCATTCAGACCAGGTTCAAGGGCTGTTCTACATCTCCGATAAATATCATGATGCCGGGCTGTCCATTAATGGCAAATATGTCATTCCGACCGAATATCATTTTACGCCGATCATCGCCAACAGGTCATTCCTGCTGACAGCCAAAACGTCCGAAGGAGACTTGATAACGACATTCGATTTGAATGCAGGATACGATCCGTTTCTCGTGGAATTCTGGGGCTCGCTTGAAGGCTCAATCGGCGGCCAACCTTTGACCGGTGGTCTGGGCTGGCTTGAAAAGAATCTCAAAGGCGGGCCGAACGCACTTGCAGGCGAGGCTGCGGCAGCCAAATCGGGCAGTGCAAAGTAAAGGAATAAAAATGAAAAGCCGGATTCCTCGGGTGCCGCCCCCGAAATAAGGCTGATTCGTTGTTCCGGTGTTTTTCAGAGGCCCATGTACGGTACGCAAGGCATATTAATTTGCGGGAAGGCTGGAAGGGCCATTTATGGCAGGCCAAGTTCGGCTCATGGTAGATTATTTTTTGAGTTACATTAGGTAGTTTTTACAATTATCTCAATATTATAAGGGCCTTGATCATCGTTTCGGCCATATGATCAGCACTGAATTTACCGCAAAGATGCAAAGGACGTAAAGCAACAAACTGTTTTTTATCGCTTTTATTTGCAATCTTTGCGCCTTTACGGTGATATCAATTTTACGAATTACAGGTTTTGTGCGAATTGATGATCAATGCCTAAATAAGAATGTGGCAATCTGGAAAAATCCTGTCTGTTTCTGATGTATCTTTTGACTTT
>JBAXVB010000919.1:0-1638 GCA_037129415.1 Deltaproteobacteria bacterium | reverse complement strand
TTCTTATGATTCATCATCCCCTGGAGGGCAAACAGGAAGCCTCAATCAGATGCTTTGATCAGCCCGCAATGAACAAACTTTATGGAACCAACCCCATTTTTGTCTTCGACCCCCAGAATGATTCCAACCGTCCGGTACCCGGATATCATGTCAACGCGCTGGTTTACTGGCCCATTTATCCAGAGTTCTTACGGAAATTGTTTGTCAAGGCGTTTACCGATGGCATCCATGATCCACAAAATGGCCGGGTCCGGGAGAGTGAATGGCGGATGGCGCTTTTGCAGCTTCGGGATTCGGTTCTGTTCTGCGGTCATTGCGGTGCTGAAAACTTCTATGACATGGAACAGTTGAAACAAACCGGATCATTGAATCCTTGCTGGTCGTGTAAAAAGGATCTCAGATTGCCGCCTCGAATTCGAATGGGCAATTATATCGTAATGCTCAATCATAACACACGGCTTTTCCCTCATCACATTAATCCGCAGAAACTGTATGATCTTTCAGAACCCGTTGCGGAGGTCACCCAGCATCCATCAAACCCGAACAAATGGGGAATCAAAAATCTGTCAAATGATAAGTGGACTGCTATTGATCTGAATGGTTCATTGAGGGATATTAACCCCGGCAACAGCATCGCCATAACAAACGGAATACGAATCAAGTTTGGAATTACAGAGGGTCAAATTCGAGCGGAATAAAAGGAGAGTTCATGATTAAAAAAAGACCAGGCGGTGAACTGGCCAGCCGTCCATTACATTTTTTCTGGATAGCAGACTGTTCGGGGTCCATGTCCGGAGACAAGATTCAACAGTTGAATACCGCCATTCGGGAAACCATTCCCTACATGCAAAAAGTGGCGGAAGAAAATCCGTATGCCAGCCTCCTGATCAGGTCCATCAAATTTTCAGATGGCGCTCAGTGGCATATTTCGCAACCCACACCTGTTGCAGATTTTAAGTGGTCGGATTTGTCAGCGGGGGGTATGACAGATATGGGGAAGGCGATGTCCTTGCTTGCAGAGCAATTAAAAATACCACCCATGACAGACCGGGCATTACCTCCGGTACTGGTTTTGATTTCTGATGGTCAGCCAACGGATGAATTCAATGAGGGACTAAATGCGCTAATGGCGTTGCCCTGGGGCAAAAAGTCCGTGAGAATTGCGATTGCAATCGGAAAAGATGCGGACTGTGACACCCTGCAGCAGTTTATCGGCCATTCGGAGATGCAGCCTCTTAAAGCCAACAATCCAGAACAATTGATCAATTATATACGATGGGTATCCACAGCGGTCATCAAATCCGTTTCATCTCCACCAAGCCAGCCGGAAACCAATAGCCAAAGCGTTGTAAATGTTCCGTTGCCTCCCTTACCGGTGCCAGACCCAACATCAGCCGGTGATGTATGGTAAGTTTAAGTTTGTTTTGGGAAGTGATCGGTAAAAGTGTTCGGGGTGCATCGCATTGTCGTTCGGGCATGACAAACCAGGATGATATCAACTATTATCCTGGACAGGGTGCAAGTGATACGGTCATGATTGCTGTTTCAGATGGGCATGGCAGCCCCAGGTGTTTTCGAAGTGACCGAGGTGCAGATTTTGCCGTTAAGGCTGCCGTTGGTTCATTGCGAGATTTTATT
>JBAXVB010000918.1:0-1643 GCA_037129415.1 Deltaproteobacteria bacterium | reverse complement strand
CCTTTAGGAAGAATACTCATGATCGCAGAAATATTGGCCACCGGAGATGAAATTCGATCCGGTACGATTGTTGACAGCAATTCGGCGTATATCGCCCAAAAACTGGAAGAAATCGGTGTCGCTGTCGTCAGGCATCATTCTGTTGGCGACGACATTCCGATTATGGTTTCCGTGCTTCAGGAAATTGCGTCCCGCGCAGACGTGTCCATTGTAACCGGCGGGCTTGGCCCGACTTCGGATGATCTTACCGCTGATGCCGCAGCCAGGGCGGCCGGGACTCAGTTGATTCAAAACGCCGAGGCCCTGGAGATCGTAGAGTCCTTTTTCAGATCATTTCACCGTCCGATAACTGCTTCCAATATCAAACAGTCCTATATTCCCGAAGGCTCAACCTGTCTGGCTAATCCTGTTGGCACGGCTCCTGGATTCATGATGAAACTGGGGCGATGTCTGTTTTTTTTTCTGCCAGGTGTTCCATCCGAAATGCGCAGAATGCTCTCTGAATCCGTGCTTCCCAGAATCGAAGCGCTTCAGGGAGGAGTCCGGCAGTTTTGCCGGGTCAAAACCCTCACCACTTTCGGCTTTACAGAATCACTTACAGGCGAAAGACTTAAAGATTTTTCTGATTATTTCCCGGCGATTCAACTTGGATTTCGCGCCAAATTTCCTGAAATTCAAGTCAAGTTCTATCTTCGCGGAACCGATGCGAATCAGGTGGAAATGCTGATTCAGGACGCAACCCACTGGGTTTCGGAAAAACTAGGCCATAAACTCATTTCTCCTGATGGGGAATCCATGGAAGTGGTCGTGGGCCGTATGCTTTCTCAAAAAAAATCAACCATATCAATTGCAGAAAGCTGCACTGGCGGGCTGATCGCTCACTGGTTGACCAATGTTGCCGGAAGCTCCGACTATTTTCTCTTCTCCGGCGTGGTGTATGCCAACCAGGCTAAAGTCGATCTGCTGGGGGTTTCCCAGGATATTTTGAACCGGCATGGTGCGGTTCACGAAGAGACCGTCAGGGAAATGGCTCTGAATGTCCAGCGAATCACCGGCGCCACATACGGTCTTGCCACCAGCGGCATTGCCGGGCCTGGGGGCGGGACCGATGAAAAACCAGTGGGTACGGTCTGCATCGGCCTGGCGACTCCGGATAACGTCCGGTCATACAGGTTTCAGTTCCGGTTCAGAAGCCGGGAAATGAACAAACAGTTTTTTGCCATGACAGCGCTGGATCTGCTGCGCCGCGAGCTGATGGGTATCAATCCTGTGGTACAGTCATGATTGGTTTTCTGGCATATAGCTTGTTGTGGTTGATAGGCGCATATATTCTTATGTCGCTGGTTTTGACCTATCTGGTACAGCAGTATCCCAGAAACCCGGTATCAGATCAGCCCGACTGGGGAAAAATTCTTGACACCCGGATTCCTGCCATTGACGGCGGCTCTCTTGAGGTATGGCGCATCGAGCCAGACGGGCCTTGCCGGGGAACAGTGGTTCTGGCTCATGGATGGGGCCGGAATCGGAACCGAATGGTCAGCAGAGCCAGGGTGTTTGGTGCGCTGGGTTTTACTACGATCTTGCACAGCGCCCGGGATCACGGCAATTCAAGCCCTCGGCGGTTTATGAATGCACTGAAATTC
>JBAXVB010000917.1:0-1647 GCA_037129415.1 Deltaproteobacteria bacterium | reverse complement strand
ACCCGCGAGCGCGGGGAAACACTGTTAGCCTCCTTGTTTTTAAGGCGGCTGAATACGTATCACCCGCGCGCGCATGGGAAGCAGGTTTAAATGTGATGAAACATCACATTATAAAAAGTATTTGACAGAATTGAATGTTTGATATGTTCTACCAGTGAAAGAGCTTTTGCATGGGGTGATGTACAGCATGTTTCATCTGATGAACTAATTTATCATTCGATGGGAACCGCAGGCTTGATCTTCTGTTGGCCGGGGGATCAGGATACCAGCGACGGTCAGCACGAATGATCCGGCAGGCTTCCTGATGCTGAATATCTGAGAGAGGGGAACCGCAGGCTTCCTGATGCCCAGGACAAAAAGCAAAGACCATTCTTCTTGTCTTGCGGTTTTTCCTGATGCCGGTCAAAACATCAAACCACCAAATTTTCCGGCATGGCGGAAATATGGATTCATTCTTCCCCCAGACACCGGGATCAAAATAAACACGGCAACACCAGGCAAAGACGTTTCCGTTGATTGAAAAAATATCAGGTTGCAGGGGGGGTGATTCGAAAAAACAGGTACAATACAGGTACAAAATGCCATTAAATACAAAAGGGGTTACGAATGTTTTTCGTAACCCCTTGATTTTATGTGGCTGAGGGACAAGGATTCGAACCTTGGTTAACGGGGCCAGAACCCGTCGTCCTGCCGCTAGACGATCCCTCAATTATTCACCCTGTTTACATAAAATGGAGAACATCGTCAATATAAAAATGCCGAATACCCATAGAAAACATTTTTAGACCAAATTATTCCAGTTTTTTCCAGTAATTTTTCTGCTTTTCAAGTGCTTCTTCGGCGGCTTCAATGATTTCGACATCATAATTCAGTCTTTTATTCAGGACATCCTGAATTCGTTCGATAGAAACACCATTATCGATTTCTCCCACCAGATAAAGAATATCACCTTTAACCTTGTCATCAGCTGCATCGAATCGATCCCATAACGGCAGCATCGTTTTTTGCGCCAGCACCGGATTTTCCTCTGCTATCGTTTCCAAAGCCACCATGGCTCCGAGCCTGACTGGCCATTTGGGGTGAACCAAAAGATCCATCAGGGCAGGAAAAATCATATTCTTTTCCAGTATCATTTTCGACAGCAGGCCTGCATTGCCATCCGCAATCATGTTCATCAAGGTATCAGCTTCAAGTCTGGAAGGGTCCCGATGGTTGATTGCCTCCAGGACTTCCTGGATTTTGACGGTGCCGGTCCAGCGGAATTGCTCATCCAGAACCAGCGTGGGAACTGACTGAATCCGGTCGCTGCTGGCTTCTTCCATGTACAATCCGGCATCAATTACCGTCACCTTAATCCAGTCGCTTGCAATGGCAAGGGGAAGAAGGCTCTGAACAACACCGGAACAAAACGGGCATTGCTCAGCGATATAGAGTTTCAATTCCGCCGGCAGCGTCAGCTTATCCAGAAGCAATGAAAAAGGCGAATACGGTATGGCTTGTTCCGTAAAAATCCAGGACAGCGCTTCCAAAAAAGGAGCCAGTTCACGCCCAAGAGGCACGGCCCGATAGCGGATATTGGAATGAATTTTCAGCTCCGAGGGAGCATCGGATTCGGCTTTTTCGTGAACAATATGGATTTTGGGGGCC
>JBAXVB010000916.1:0-1647 GCA_037129415.1 Deltaproteobacteria bacterium | reverse complement strand
AGCCACACGCTCACACGCCGGTTCCCGGAATCCCTGCGTCTGGCCAACCAGGTGCCGAGCGCCGAGGCCAAAAGCGTCCGGCTTTGCCAGTTCGGAAACCAGATGTCCTACGATATCGCCATTCCGGTCGCCCAGGGTATCTATCGCATTGGCACGGTTCATGTGGGGCTGAACAAGAATCATATTGATCAGTTGGTGGCCAAGCTGCGCTTTACATTTTTAAGCTTCATCTCGATGGTCATTGTGATCATATTTGTACTCAGTCATTGGCTGGCCAAGTATATCACCCTGCCCATATCCAGACTCACCAGAATATCTGATGAACTTAGCAAAGGCAATTTTGAAGTGAAATTAGAAACGGAGTTCTTTACCGATGGGGATCAGCCGCCCGAATGCCCGGCGTTTGTAAACACGGATCTGCCTTGCTGGCATCTTGATGGCGCAGCGCTCACCGGCGAAGACGGGGCGGCAGGCAGCCCGGCTATCTGCATGGACTGCCGTTTCTATCGCGGACACAAAGGGGACGAGGTCGTGCAGTTGGCCAACTCCTTTTACAACATGATCTGGAGCATCCGCCTCTATCGCAGGCGGCTGCGTGAATCGGAAAAAAAATATAGATCTCTTTTTAATAGCGGACCTGATCCCATTTTTGTCGTGAGTTACCAGACGTTTGAAATCATCGATGCCAACCCCAGAGCCGAGGAAGTCTATGGTTACGACAAGGAGGAATTGATTGGGAAATCCTTTACGGAAATGAGCCCGGATTATACCCTTGAGTTCTTTCAGTCCCTTCAGGACAAGGCCGATGCCGATGGCCTTGTCAATTTCCCCAAGGCTCTCCATTATAAAAAAGGGCATAAGCCTCTCTATGTGAATCTGCATGCCTGCAATATCACCTACAAAGGACAACCTGCTATTGTAGTGGCCTCAACCGACATTACGGAAATGATCGAAAAGGATGCACAGCTTATTCAGGCCAGCAAGATGAAATCTCTGGGGGAGATGTCCGCCGGCATAGCGCACGAGCTGAATCAGCCGCTGAATGCCATCAAGATGGGAAGTGATTTTCTTTGCATGATGGTGGAGCGCAATCGGGACAAAGAGATATTTTGTCCGCCGGAACATCTAAGGGACGTGGTCATGGAAATAAGCACCCAGGTTGACCGGGCCGCCGAAATCATCAATACCCTGCGCTCATTTGGCCGCAAGGCGGAACTCATTACGGAGCGGCTGGATATCCACAAGCCCATCAATGCGGTTTTCACCCTGCTCGTCCGTCAGTTCGAGCTGGACAATATCCGCATGGATATTCAGCTTGCCGAAACCATCGTCCCGATCATGGCGCACGACAACCGGCTTCAGCAGGTTTTCTTTAATCTGGTCACCAATGCCAGGGATGCCATCACTGAAAAAAATGAGCGGATGCCAGATTCGCAAGCCGGAAAAATCATCATTCGCACTTATCAGGATGCCGATTGGGTTGTGGCCGAGGTTGAAGACGACGGTATCGGTATAGTCGATGGGGTACGGGACAAGATTTTTGAGCCTTTTTTCAGCACCAAGGAAAGCAGTATCGATATGGGGCTTGGACTGGCCATTACTTACGGGATTGTCAAGGACTATGGCGGAGAGATCAAGCTAATCAGT
>JBAXVB010000915.1:0-1648 GCA_037129415.1 Deltaproteobacteria bacterium | reverse complement strand
AAGAGGGAACCCCGTGAGAATCGGGGACGGGCCCGCCGCTGTAACCGGGGACGACCGCAGCATTAAAGCCACTGATTGCAATTCATGGATCGGGAAGGCGCTGCCAGTAGGGTGAACCGGAAGTCAGAAGACCTGCCTATACAATTCAGCCTATTTCCCGAGGACAGCGACAGGCCCGTTGGATTCCGTGCGATAAACTGGGCATCCCGGATCGATCTTGAATCGGTCCGGGATTTTTTTTGTCAAAAATTAAATTATGGAGGAGGAAGAGAAATGAAGCTTACTAAACATCTGCTGTCTTTATTGATCATGGTCGCACTGCTTTGCTGTTCTTTGAACGGTTTTGCCGCGCACGGTGAGAAAAAATCGGAGAAAAAGGCGATTCTGCTCGTTTCCTTTGGCACAAGCGACCCGGAAGCCCGAAAGGTGTTTGACCGGATCGATGAACAAACCCGAAAATCATTTTCCGGCGTGGAAGTCCGCTGGGCATTCACCTCGAAAATGATCCGAGCCAAGCTCGCCAAGGAAGGCAAGACGCTGGATTCTCCCGAAATGGCGATGGCCAAGCTCATGAATGACGGCTTCAACCATCTGGCGGTACTCTCCCTGCACACGATTCCGGGAGAGGAATTTCATGAACTCTATCAGAATGCCCAACTCTTCGGCCAAATGGTCGGCGGGTTCGAGAAAATTCTGGTGGCGCGTCCCCTGCTGTCATCGGCCAAAGACATGGATACCGTGGCCAGGGTCATGATGAAAAACATTCCGGGCCGAAAGCCTGCTGATGCTGTCCTCTTCATGGGGCATGGCACCGGAAATCATCCCGCAGATGCCCTGTATTTGGCCATGAATCAGATATTTCAGGAAATTGATTCGCGGGCATTCGTGGGAACAGTGGAAGGCAAGTTGACGATCGAAACCCTGCTGCCCAAGCTCAAACAGCTTAAAATCAAAAAAGTCTATCTGGTGCCACTGATGTCCGTTGCCGGCGATCATGCGAAAAACGACATGGCCGGTGACGAACCGGAGAGCTGGAAATCCATTCTGACCCGAAATGGCTACCAGTGTGAAAGCATTCTAAAGGGAACTGCCGATTATCCGGAAATCGTGGAGGTGTGGCTGGACCATCTGCGAGCAGTACTCGCACATTTTTGATGCTATAATATCTTTTGACTTAAAAGAAATGAAGTGGCGTGATTGGCTCATTGTTCCTGTCTTCGCATCCTGGTCACGGCAGTGCTGAGAATAAACCATGCAAAGGAAATCAGGATGATGGTGGCTCCGGTTGCCGTGCGAGCCCAATCCTGGGCGGAGAGGATCAGGCCGATCACTGCGGAAGTAAGGCTGACCATAAGCGCCCACCAGAACATGCTTCCCGCGGAACGGGCGAAATTGCGCGCGGCTGCAGCCGGTACGATCAGCATGGCCGTGACCAGAAGGACGCCAACTGCCCAGACCGAAAAAATGACGATCAACGACAACAGCGCCGCAAAAGAATACTGGTAGGCTGCCACCCGGACCTGGTGCGCCTCGGCCAGAACCGGATTAAGGCCGATGTACAGCATGCGGTTATATCCCCATACCTGAAACAGTATAAGCGCGACAAACAGCGCCATCAGCCATAGAATATCGGCCTGGCCGATGGTGA
>JBAXVB010000914.1:0-1648 GCA_037129415.1 Deltaproteobacteria bacterium | reverse complement strand
GCGGTTGCGGAAAAAACGCCGGAGAAGATCATCAAGGTCTATATCAATCCGCTTGTCGGCATTCAGGCCTACCACTGCCGGGAAGTTGCCTATGGCCTTAATCTGGCGCCGGAAACCATCAAGCCATTCACGGCGCTGTTAAGCCGCCTGTATGCCTTGTTCGTTGACTATGATTGTTCTCTGGTTGAAATCAATCCCCTGATAATCACTGCGGATCAGGCAGTGATCGCCCTGGACGGCAAGGTCAATTTTGATGACAGCGCCCTGTTCCGTCACAAGGACGTTTTGGCATATCGCGATCTGGATGAGGAAAATCCACTTGAGGTGGATGCCTCCAATTTCAATCTCAATTATATCGCACTGGACGGAAACGTCGGCAATATGGTCAATGGAGCAGGTCTTGCCATGGCGACGATGGATATCATCAAGCAGGCGGGCGCCAGTCCTGCCAATTTTCTGGATGTTGGGGGCGGAGCCAATGCCGAGATGGTTGAAAACGGGTTTCGAATCATCCTGAGCGATAAAAATGTGAAGGGCATTCTCATTAATATTTTCGGCGGAATCCTTCGCTGTGATATTCTGGCGGAAGGCGTGGTTCAGGCAGCGCGAAAAACCGGCATTACGGTTCCGGTAGTTGTCCGCATGGAAGGCACCAATGTCGAGGAAGGCCGGCGCATATTGAGTGAATCGGGTCTGAATTTGACGACCGCAGTGGATCTAAAAGATGCAGCCCAAAAAGTGGCCGCCATCGTTAAGGGTTAGGAGGAAACACCGTGAGCATATTTGTCAATAAAAATACCCGGCTTCTGGTTCAGGGAATCACCGGCAAGGAAGGGCAGTTTCACACCCGTCAATGTGTGGCTTATGGCACAAATGTCGTGGCAGGGGTGACGCCTGGAAAAGCCGGGCAGAAGATGGATGATGTCCCTGTGTTTCATACGGTCAAGGACGCAGTCAAGGCAACCGGCGCCAACTGCAGCATGATATTCGTGCCGCCGCCGTTTGCGGCGGATGCCATCATGGAGGCCGCCGATGCTGGCGTGGAGATGATTGTCGCCATCACGGAAGGCATTCCGGTCATGGACATGATGCGGGTTAAGAACTTTCTTGCAGGCAAAACCTCCCGCTTGATCGGTCCCAACTGTCCGGGAATCATTACGCCTGGCGAGTGCAAAATCGGTATCATGCCGGGGGTGATTCATAAGCCAGGAGGACCGATTGGCGTGGTTTCCCGTTCAGGAACCTTAACCTATGAAGTGGTTCATCAACTGACATGCCAGGGAATCGGGCAGACCACCTGTATCGGTATTGGCGGTGATCCGGTCAATGGCACCAATTTCATTGATTGTTTGGATGCTTTCCAGAAAGACTCCGAAACAACTGGAATCGTAATGGTCGGAGAAATCGGCGGGACTGCCGAAGAAGAGGCGGCGGCATTTATTAAACAGTACGTCACCAAACCGGTTATCGGTTTTATTGCCGGACTCACCGCGCCTCCGGGCCGGAGAATGGGTCATGCTGGCGCCATCATCAGCGGCAGTAGTGGCACGGGTCAGGGAAAAATCGCCGCCATGAAAGCCTGCGGCATTACAGTGTGTGAAAATCTGGGGACATTGGGAGAACTTTGCGCCAGCGTTTTTGGCAAATA
>JBAXVB010000913.1:0-1651 GCA_037129415.1 Deltaproteobacteria bacterium | reverse complement strand
ACGGTTTTTTCCATGATTGCGGTTACGGAAGATAAAATCGTGGGACATGCCAGTCTTCACCTTCGGGGTTTTGGCTGTACCCGGCATGTAGGGCGAATCCGGGTGATGATTCTGCCCCAATACCGCCATATTCGCCTGGGAACCTGGATGCTTCTGGATCTGATTCAACTGGGCATGGACAAGGGCCTGGAAGAGCTTCGCACCGATCTGGTTGTCGGGGTTGAAGATCCGGCCATTGAGGCTGCACACAAACTGGACTTTTTCGAGCGGGGTGAATTGAAAAATTATGTCAAGGATTCCTGCGGCAATTTACACAACATGGTCATCATGACCAAACGACTGCACAAAAACTGGGGCGATTTTTGAGTGTATAGTGATTGTCTGTGCGTGCGGGGGTGTGGATGAATGGATGAATCAGCGTCAAAAACAATCGTTTGGGAAACACCTGTCGGAAAGATTCTGATCCGGTCGTTCTGTAGCAGGGATGAAATCAGGATGTGCAGTTTCGATAGTCAATTCGGAATTCATCCTCATTATAAATCCCTTTATACCCGGAAAGAGACGCTTGAAAAGATCGCCGGAATGCCGGATGCCAATGTTGTCCTGGCCTTGATCGACTATCAGCACATCATCGGGTTCGGGGTGCTGGTGCATCCGGAGCCGGAGGAACGGTGGGCGGAGCTGGGTACTGGGATCATGATCGAGATCAAGGCCATTGAGGTTTGCAGGGATTGGCGATCCACGGGAGTCGCCAGCGGCATAGTTCAGCTTCTGGTGAATCATCCCCGTATTGAAGACATGATAGCCTATATGGTGGGATATTCCTGGACCTGGGATCTGGACGGCGCGCTTAAAACTGCGCAGGAATATCGCACCATGCTCATCCGCCTGTTTGGACAATTCGGATTTCAGGAATTTCAGACCAACGAGCCTAACATCTGCCTGAAACCGGAAAATGTTTTCATGGCAAGAGTCGGCAATTCCATTTCAAAAGAGGTTCAGACTCAATTCAAATGGCTTAGATTCGGCGTGTCACCGTAGGGATAGGCTGAAAGCTGAAAAATATATCCGTGAAAAAGGTGCCCTTCATATTACCTCAAAAGTAGTTGACACTTTTTTTGATGAGCCCAAATATATAAAGGGTCGGATTCGATAATGTCGCGGGCTGTCTGATAACAACGAGTGATGAGTGACAAGGGCAACGTATAAAGATGACGGAACAAACTGTTCTCTATCGTCTTTATGATCCCATCACCCATCACCTAATGACTATTTTTCCAGCCGTTTGATGACCGAATCAGTTAATTCATGATCGTCTTCCTTGAAAAAAGGGATGAGTTCAGCAGCGATATCCTTGAGTGATTTGATTTTTTTTTCCCGCATCACGCCCTGAATTTTCTCAACGCCCATTTCAATGAGCCTTAACCCTTCAGCGATATTGACAATGTCTTTTTTTTCCATACAGCACCTCCTTGTGAGCAGTGGTTATCCACGTCATTAAATCAACCAATCGCCTTTTGTCTTCACTTTTAATTTATACGGCGGATTTAAATATTGCAATGAAAATCCGCCTTTGTTATTTTGATTCAACTGGTCTCACTTTCAGATTAACTTCAATTTGCAGGGTGCGCTTATGAAAAAAAAATCTATT
>JBAXVB010000912.1:0-1652 GCA_037129415.1 Deltaproteobacteria bacterium | reverse complement strand
CAGCTCTCCAAGGCGAAAGGCTTTCACCATTTCGATGATTTGTCCATTCCTTTCCGCGCCGTAGCAACGGATCTTGTGACCGGCAAAGTCGTAATTTTCAAAGATGGAGAACTCGCCAACGTGATGCGCGCCAGCATGTCTGTCCCTGTTGCTGTTGCTCCGGTGGAGATATCCGGGAAATTGCTGGTTGATGGCATGCTCACCCAGAATCTGCCGGTGGAAACCGGACTCTCAATGGGCGCCGATATCATTATCGCTGTGAATGTTGGAACGCCACTGTTGAAGCGAGAAGAGTTGACCGGAATCCTCGGTGTATCAGGGCAGGTACTCAGTATTCTGACCGAGCAAAATGTCCAGACCTCGCTTGCGTTACTGAAACCAACCGATATTCTGATCTCGCCGGAGTTGGGAGATTTTTCGACCGGCGACTTTGACAACTTGCCACAGATTAGCCCTCTTGGCGAGACTGCGGCGCGCAAGGTGGCCGAACGTCTCGCACAGCTCTCCATCCCAGCCGAAGAATACGCTGCGTTGCGCCGGCATCAACTGGTTGCCTCAGCACCTGACCTGCGGCCGGTTGACGAGATCCGGATGGAGAATCTGCAGCGTGTCAACCCAATAACTGTGCAGGCAGTGATGGAGACTCAGGCCGGTCAGCAAATAGATCAGCAGATACTTGACCGTGACATGCGTCGCATTTACGGCACAGATAATTTTGAACATGTGAATTATCGTTTCCTGGAGGAACCTGGCAAACGGGTGCTTGCGGTGGATGCAGTCGAGAAATCCTGGGGACCGGACTACCTGCGTTTCGGCTTGGGGCTGAGCAGCGATCTGCAGGGCGATGCGTACTTCAACCTTCTTGCCAACTATCGCAGAACCTGGCTTAACACGCTTGGTGCGGAGTGGCGAAACAATTTACAGATCGGACGCACCAGCAGTTTCATGAGTGAGTTCTACCAGCCGCTTGATGACCGCGGCTTCTTCTTTATAGCGCCGCACGCCTCATATGAGAGGCGCACGACAGATATCTACAATAGCAGCCGTCGCATCGCGAGCTATGACATGACTTCCATTCTTGCCGGAATTGACATCGGCAGCCAGTTCACGCGGTATGGCGAGTTGCGGATCGGCATGTTAGGGGGCGTACTCTCCCCGGAACTCGACACAGGGCCGCAAAGCCTGTCACCGGGGGATGACAATGTCACGCAAGGGGCATTTAAGACACGGCTGTTTCTCGATCAGCTCGACAGCGTACAATTTCCGCGTTCGGGCTGGAGCGCTGGACTGAATATGTTCAACTCGAGCAGCCTGCTCGGCGCCGACCAGGACTATACCAAGTGGGACAGCGATGGATCCTTCGTCCGTTCATTCGGTTCGCATACGTTCCACTTTAGTGCGAAAGCCGGCGGCCGAATCGGCTCCGATACGTTGCCGCGTTATGACCTGTTCCAGTGGGGTGGTTTTATGCAGCAGTCGGGCTACGCGACTGGTCAGTTAGTTGGAGATGATTTGAAATTCGGCCGGCTCATCTATTACCACAGGCTTTTGAAAGGAAGCCTGCTTGAGGGGGTTTACGGTGGTATTTCGTTCGAGGTTGGCCAGGTCGGCAATCCGCTTGTGCCGGGCAGTCCGGAAGGGTTGCTTGAATC
>JBAXVB010000911.1:0-1654 GCA_037129415.1 Deltaproteobacteria bacterium | reverse complement strand
CGGATTTGATCTGATCAAGAAGCTGGGGGGAAGAGATTTTCAGACCAGGCTCGGCGCTGGCTGATCCCTGCCATGGATAGCGGGCTACAATAGACGGCTCATCATCGAGCAGCGTATAGACCCATTTGCCCCGACATTCAGTTCGTTGAAGATTTTCGTCAAATATTCAAGCCCAAGACCTGCATAGACCAATCCAGCGAAAGCGCCATCTGGACGATGGTAGCCACGGGCGAATATTACCATCCATTTTCCCGAAATCCCACCGACAATTGGCTTTGAGATAACCATGCCGGCTATCGGGTTATCACGAATGAATTTGAAATAATCCCTGTGTGCAAGGCTTGTGGTTGTTGCAGCTTTCGCTTCTGGTCCGTAAATGGCATCTCCAGAAGCATCTGTTGCTCTGAAGACCAATAGCTCTGGCAGGCGAGAGTGCAGTCGTATGATGAAGCTGTTCATTACCTCATGCTTAATAAAGCCGCCTGCCTGTTGACGTTCAGCCTCATCGCATACTGCCTGCAAGGCGAGATCAACTTTTTCAAATATACTGGAGAGATGCTCATCAAGAACACGCGAGATATTTCGGGTTGTAACAGTAGCCCGTTCTTCGTAATGGGTTTTGCTGTTTTGAAGGGAAAACCAGACAATACAGGCAACAAGGAGATTAAGCAGCAAAATCCCCACTGCAAAACAAGTAGGAAGTCGATTGTTGCTGACTTCTGATGTTGGCGTAGTTGGAATCATATATTCAAAGTTTTCCAATATTTCTTGTTTTTCGGATCAGCAATTATGTGGTACGGGAACTTACGTGATTTCCAACAAAGAATATCATGAAATACGCTGTTGACCATCGACCGTTCACCGTTGACGGTCAACGGCGTTAAAATCCACGGCCGCCCGCGCCGCCTTGGTGATACTGTCCCAGTCCTGATGTTCAACCGCACTTGTGGTGCAAAGCCATGACCCGCCAACACAGGCGACATTTTTCAGAGCAAGATAATCTCGGTAATTTTCGAATGTAATACCACCGGTGGGACAGAAAGTAATCCTGGGAAAGGGACCGGCAATAGCCTTGAGCGCCTGAACTCCCCCCGCCACCTGAGCCGGGAAAAATTTGAAATGATCATAGCCCAGTTCGATGCCCGTCATCAGCTCAGATACGGTGGCTATTCCGGGAATCAGCGCAATTTCTCCCCGATTGGCCGTTTCCAGAAGTCTGGGCGTTAGTCCTGGACTGATTGCAAACACTGCACCAGCAAGGGTTACAGCTTTTAAGTCGGCTTCGGAAGTCACTGTACCAGCACCAACTATAGCGTCCGGCACCTCCCGACTGATCGCCGCAATTGCATCCAGAGCGGCCGGTGTACGCAGTGTGATTTCAAGCACCCGGACTCCGCCGGCCAGCAATGCCTTGGCCATTGGTACGGCATGCTCCAGTCTCTCAATAACCATGACAGGGATCACTGGCCCCTGTCGCATCACCATTTCCGGCGCAATCTTCCAATGTCGCTGGTTCATAGTTTCTCCTTCTCCGGCTCGGAGGCGCGGATTGTTTCTTCAACGTAAGAGTAAATGGAACTGGCGCCTTCTTCCGCACCAGACAGCTCCCTTCTGAGCGGAGCAAAAATCTGCCGACCCAGACCGAATTTATGTG
>JBAXVB010000910.1:0-1655 GCA_037129415.1 Deltaproteobacteria bacterium | reverse complement strand
GGGGGAAGTATCATTTTCATATATGGGGTGATCGAATTTAAGAAAGATACAAATTCACGATGAACGGGGCGCTGACCATCGAGACACTCGATGGCGCCAACGTGGAAATCCACGAGGCTGTGGGCGAGGAGAACTTCTTGCTCTTCTGTTCATAAACCGACTATTTTTTGTTCGGCGCTTTTCCATATGCTTTAAAAAGGTTTATGACGATCCTATGTCCGTTTTGGGAAGACATGGATGAGGCGAGGGTAAATTGGAGAAGGTCAGAAATCTCGGGATAGCAACAACCCGGTTTCCAGGCGGATCGTATAGTTGACCGGCGCATGGTCGGACAGGAATACCGGCGGATCGGTCAAACCGCGGATGCTGTTGGATTCAAGACCCGTTCGAATGTCATCTTTCAGGTAAATCGGAACACCGCAATGACAGAAATCAAATGGAATGGCGGAAGGCGGTACCGTAGTGATGATGTCACGGTTGTTTTCAAATCTATATATTCGGGCGTTTTTCACTGATTCGGCAAAAACAGCATCCCCTGTTTTGGGTGCGCCAAATGTGTAAACCGCTTTGACCGGAAATATCGAAGCTGCCAGAACGGCCAGCGCACCGCCCAGACTGTGACCCGTGAAATATATGGGAAGATCGATATTATTAAGAATCGGTTCGATTTTTTGCCAGAGGCCCAGAAAGTCCGTCTTGAAACCGCTGTGAACCGAACCACCTCCGGGCCAATCCGTCTGAATCGCTTTAAGATTGGACAGCCATCCCTCAAATCCACTGGTTCCGCGAAATACCAGAGCTGCAAACGGCTGGGATGTTCTGTCCTGTGATTCGATAAGTGCGCAATGATTGCTTCCATTGGAAAACGTTTCGATTTCCTGTAACCCCACGACATTCATAATTTCGGAGCGAGCCGGAAGATGCACGTCAGCGCCCACCTCATCCGGGCCCTGTCTGTAAATCAGGCGAGAGAGCTCACAAAGCCACCAGGCATTGATTAAACTGCAATCCGGCGCAGCCGTCTCAAACGGAGGCGGACAGGGGACATCAAAATACCGGCTGGAAACCCACGGCCGAAGCAGGGCATTCCATGACGTGTCAAGACTCATTGTTTCGGTCATTTGATGGTCATCTTGATTGATGGCCTGTTCCGATAACGCACCCGCGTCAATTTCAGATCAATTTGAGTTTCACCACCTGCTGGATTTAGAAAGACCACCCCCTTGATTTTTTCTTTTTCCCCACTGAAAAAAGCCTCATCGATTTTCTTTTTAACATTCAACCCATCTTTGTACGTAAAAAAATCAAACAGTCGGCGACCTATGATGACACCGGGTTTTGGCAACTGAAGATGGGCTGCGGCTGAGCGGTTTATGTAGCAAACGGTATATGTCGTATCGATCAAGAATACCTTCCGGCTGTCGCTGTCAACAAAGCTTTTGAACAGTTCGTATGCAATATCGGATTTGTGCGAACTTTCTTTTGTTCGCTGTTCGAGTGCTTCATGCTCCCTTTTCTGGGAATCACATTGACGCGTCAATGTTTCGTATTCTTGCCTGATTTGGCTGACTTTATTCTGCATTTGATGATTTTCAGAAAGCGCTTTCCCCAACTCTCCTTGCAGTCGTTGCTGTTCCAGAGCGGTCTGATTTTTC
>JBAXVB010000091.1:0-13044 GCA_037129415.1 Deltaproteobacteria bacterium | reverse complement strand
AATTGACTTTAACGCAAATTGACTTATAGTCGAAATATGAAATCGTTCCAGTTGATCCTGCCATATTTTCGAAAGAATCGTATGATCATTACTACCGGAATCGCCTGTCTGATTCTTGTGGATTTTCTGCAGCTTCTCATTCCCCGAATCATCAAATGGGCCATTGACGATTTGACCGCGTTTTTCATCAGCCCGAGCGGACTTCTTATGTACGCGCTCTACATACTGGGAATCGCCATCGCCATGAGCGGATTCAGGTATCTGTGGCGGCGCTGTCTGATCGGAACGTCCAGAGAAGTTGAAGAAGGACTGAGAAATCAGCTTTTTTTTCACCTGCAAACCCTGTCCGCGCCATATTTTGATCATGTCAAAACGGGCGATCTCATGGCTCATGCCACCAATGACATTCAGCATATCCGCATGGGTGTCGGGATGGGCATGGTGGCGTTGACCGATGCCATCATCATGGGCGCCGCAGCCATCGGATTCATGACATATATCCATGTCCAACTCACACTTTATGTGCTGATTCCCATGCCTTTAATAGTGCTGGGCACCCGGTTCTTCAGCAAAAAAATGCACCAGCGATATCAGGATGTGCAAGCCGCGTTTTCGAATCTTACCGAAGTGGTTCGGGAACGCTTTGCCGGAATTCGAATTGTTAAAGCCCATCACAGCGAACTGCTTGAAGCCTCGCGAGTGGATGCGGTTTCCAGAGAGTATATTCGGCAAAACATCCGGTTGGTTAAAATCACCAGCTCTCTTTTTCCCATGATGATGTTTTTTTCAAACATCAGTCTTGCAATTATCCTCTTTCTGGGAGGACGCCATACCATCATGGCGGAGATCACTCCCGGAGATTTCGTGGCCTTTATCAGCTACCTGGGGCTTTTGACATGGCCCATGATGGCCATGGGCTGGGTAACCAGCCTCATTCAGCGTGGACGTGCCTCCATGGACCGGATCAGCCGGATTATGGAAAGGCTTCCGGACATTGCCGACAAGACAGATGACAAACCACAGAGAACAGGTGACGGAGGACAGACGACAGAGGGCGGAGGCTTGAAGAACACGCTTGAATTTAAACAGGTCGGCTTTTCCTATCAGGCGGGTCTTCAACCTGCCCTGGATCGGGTCCATTTTACGCTGGAGCCAGGAGCTTTTCTGGGAATCACCGGGCCGCCGGGCAGCGGCAAGACCACACTCCTTAACCTCATTCCCAGACTTTATGATGTCACGCAGGGAGGGATCAGCCTCAATCAGATCGATATCCGGGAATGGCGCCTGTCTGATCTCCGCTCGCAGATCGCGCTCATGCCCCAGGAGCCATTCCTTTTTGCCGGAACCATTCGTGACAATATTGCTTTTGGCAATCCGCGGTACAGTGATGCTGATATCATTCAGGCTGCAAGGAATGCCGCACTTTACGACCATGGCCTTCAGGCCTTTTCCCATGGACTTGATACGGTTGTGGGAGAAAAAGGCGTAATCCTGTCCGGAGGCCAAAAGCAGAGAATCGCCCTTGCCAGGTGCCTGATCCAGTCCCCTGCCCTTCTCATTCTGGATGACCCAATCAGTCAGGTGGATACTGAAACCGGAAATACCATTTTGAAAAACCTTCGAACAAGAACCGGAGCCTGCACCCTGATCGTCGTCTCTCACCGGCTATCGGCGCTTAAACCCGCTGATCTCATTCTGGTTCTGGATCACGGACAGATTTGCGAATCCGGGACTCATTCCCGGTTGATTGCATCCGATGCCTATTATGCCAAAACCTTACGCCTTCAGGAAATTGAAGAGGAGCTGGATGCATACAAACGCCGGGATATTTGAAGAAAAAAATCTTGATAAATCTTATGATATCAAGCTGCTGGTGCGGATATATCCGTTTATAAAACCCTATCGCCTGCTACTGATATTTTCCATCACCATGGCCATAGTGATTACCCTTCTGGATATCACCCTTCCCTATATCACCAAAATCGCTATCGACCGGTATATTGTTCCCAAAACCGGCGTTGAAACGACTCATTCCATTGCAGCCCGCTATCTTGGCGTGGATATTTCCCGGCAGGATATTGCAGAAATTGTTCGCCGTTACCCGGAAGTATTTACAGTTTCCGGATCATCCGGTTTGATTGCATACAACAAGTTGGATAAACTGGCGCCCCGCGATCTCAAGACACTTCGACAAGATGATTTATCCGGAATTTCCCGGATAGCCGTCATATTTCTGGGTATCATTGTACTGGATTTCATTCTCAATTTTTCTCAGCAAATGATCATGGAATATTCCGGCCAGAAAATCATGCACGATTTTCGAATCAAGCTCTTTACCCATATTCAGGATATGCCTGTAAGCTATTTCAATCAAAATCCTGTCGCCAGGCTGGTTACCCGAGCCACCAACGATGTTCAGAACATGCAGGAACTGTTCACATCCGTCATTGCCCTTGTATTCAAGGATTTGTTCCTGCTTGTCGGCATTGCCATCATGTTGGTCGACATGAACTGGCAGCTTGCACTTACCGCTTTTATAGTTCTGCCGGCAGTCGGTTATTTTTCCATTCATTATTCCAGACAGGGCAGAGAAGCGTTTCGGATTATCCGGACAAAAACAGCGGAAATAAACACCCATTTTTCCGAAACTATTACAGGAATGAAGGTAATTCAGTTGTTCCGCCAGGAAGCGGATAATTATCAAAAATTTAAAAAAATCAATCACGAATACTATGTGGCCGGCATGCGCCAGGTCCATGTGTTCGCCATATTCATGCCAGTCGTTGAACTTTTAGGAATCACCGCAGTAGCTATAATCATTTACTACGGCGGCATCCGCGTTCTTTCGGATCAGATTACCATCGGCGCGCTGGCTGCATTTATCTCCTACATCAAAATGTTTTTCAGGCCCATTCGGGATATTGCCGAAAAATACAACATCCTGCAAAACGCCATGTCATCAGCGGAGCGGCTGTTTCAAATTCTGGACAATACAGAAAAAGACGCGCCCCTGATTATTGAAGAAACAGGGCTGTCAGCCCGGATCGCAGAAGAGCCGCTGTCTGTTATCTCTTCTCTGGAAGCCAGAGAGATTTCATTCAGTTATGTCAAGGATGAACCTATATTAAAGAATATATCCTTTGAAATTAAGGCAGGCGATACCCTTGCCATTGTCGGGCCAACCGGATCAGGGAAAACCACCCTGATGAATCTGGTCACCCGCTTCTACACTCCGGATGCGGGGCGGATTTTGATTAATGGCAAGGATATCCAAAGTATCGATTCCGGGCGGATCAGGGATAGAATTGCGCTTGTAACTCAGGACCCGTTTCTTTTTTCCGAAAGCATAAGGGAAAATATACTTCATGGTGCCAAGGCCCTTTCAGAGAGCGAACTGGAGCAGGTGGTGGCCGCATCCAACTGTAAAGATGTCGTGGATAAGCTTCCACAGGGGATGGATACCATTTTGTCCGAAGGCGCCTCCTCCATATCAAGCGGGGAACGCCAGCTCATTTCTATCGCAAGGGCCTTTGCCAGGAATCCGGATCTGATTATCCTGGATGAAGCCACTTCCTACATCGATTCTCAGACCGAGCAGAAAATCCAGAGAGCCCTGGTTAATCTAATGACTGGAAGAACCGCAATCATCATTGCGCATCGGCTGTCCACCGCACGACTTGCAAACCAGATTCTGGTCCTGAATAAAGGCCTGATCATTGAATCCGGAACTCATGAGGCGCTGATGTCTAAAAAAGGTTTTTACTATATGCTAAACCTTATGGAAAAAATACATTGATTTGAGCGGTCAATGACTTAATTTTTAGAATTGAAAAGTGCAGTTTATGCCCGCATACAGTATATCAGGCGTTCAAGTCTGGCAAGAAACTGGTTTGAAAGGAATAGCAATGAAAGACCATCACTGGATCATGAAATCCAATAAAGCCAAGGCAATAATGCTTGCCAGGCGCCAACTGGCCGAATTTGTTTGTGATGCAGTAAACCTGGAAGGCATAAATTTCACATTACCGGAAATCCAGACATTATTGGATGGGATTACAGTAGGCGGACACACCCTAACCGATCAACAGATTGCGCTGAATCAGGGGAATACCTGGCGAACATTATTTAAATGGATAGAAAACGATCAGTTCGAAATCACGGTTGAAAAAGTCTGCAATCTTCATTCGATAGCAGCAAAGGAAGAGGCTTTGGAATGGGGGAAGTTTCGCTCCGGCGGGGTTACTATCGCCGGTACAAACTATATGCCTCCAAAAGCGAATCTATTGCTGGATTTATTTGATCAAATGGTAAAAAAAGCATTTAATATGTCAGACATATACGATCAAGCTATTCACTTGTTTCTTACAATGGCCCGATCCCAGTTTTTTTATGATGTCAATAAACGCATGGGGCGTTTCATCATGAATGGCCTTTTATTAAGTAATGGCTATCCTGCAATAAATCTTCCTGCAAAGAGACAACTGGAGTTTAATCAATTGATGTTGAATTTCTATGATACTGGTGATCAGAAGCCAATGAACGCCTTTATGCGCTCTTGTCTGGACGATAGACTTATAAAAATCATGAAGGAATAAGATACTCTCAGCGGCCATAAACAACGTTTTAAAATAATTTACATGGCCAGTCTTATCTTTTGGCCAGGATGGACAGGATTACTGAAAACATCCAGCCCCGGTCACTGGCATTGATTGGATATTTCCTCAATTTGAGATACTGATATGCACCTGAATTCAACAGAAATCCCAGGAAACCGCATGGATTTACCCCATCTGACAACATGACGTATTTGCCCGCAGATCAGTTCATTATTCTTTAATTCCTTGATCTGTATCCACACATCATTACCTTCTTCCCATTCCCGTGTTGAAAATATAAAGCAGCCACCCTTGCTGATGTTTACGGTAGCCGAAAATTCAGGTTGAATTTTGTCTTTGCATCTATAGAGAATGACGTTAAAATGAATTTCTTTTCTCGTATCGGAGCGAATCATTCGAGGAACAATATACCTGCATTCATTGTTAATGAAGTCAAGCATTGTGTCTCCGAATTTCTGGCTGTTGTGGATACAATTAATCTCTCCGGTTTGATCATTAATCTTGAGCTGACAAACAGGAAAGTTTGCAACAAGGCCATAAACATAATTTCTGTTTGTTTTGATGGCCTTCATTTTGGTTTGCAAGTCCAGGAATATCCCATGATAGGACTGATTACATATTTCAGGGCTTAAGTCTTGAAAGGATTCAGAGACAAAAACTTGAACAGCGCATTTTTCGAGGGCAGTAAGATATTGCTGTCTGGCATTATCATTCTGAGCAATTAAAAGCACCCTGATATCCATTTATGTCAATCCTGTCGCTGGTAGATTAAAACAAAGATAGGCGCCACCGAAAACTTTTGCAACCAGTTTAAGGTGTCGCCGCCGATCCTATCGTTGTTTCCATCGCTCAATTTTCGTGAAAGCATGCTCAGCCGCAGCCAATAAGTCCGCAAGAGTCGCTGGCTTGGTAAAACAATCCTCGAAACCTGCATCCCGGCATTCGCTAAGTTCAAACAGTGAGGCATAGCCAGTGACTGCAAAACATATTGACATGGGCCAGCCTTTGCGAATCCGTCGGCACAACTCGACACCGTTTAAACCAGGTAGATTCAGATCCAGAAAAAGAACCATGAAAGGGGTTTTGACCATGATCTCAAGCGTCTCTTCGGCGCTTTCCGCAGTCTTCACCATGTAACCGGCTCGAGAAAAAACCTCTGAAAACAAATCGCGAATCCTTATTTCATCGTCAACCACCAAAATTCGTTTTTCAGCCATCATAATCGTTTTCCTTTTTTATTTGATGAGATGCATATTCAATATCTATAATCCTGCTTTGGCCTGCATAGGGTTTGGATTGATACCGGGTTATTTTCATGATTTTTCGCGTTAGTTGAGCAACCCGATCCACTTGTGATTTAATTTTTTGCAGCATCTGATATTTTGTATCATTTTCATTCATATCCAGCAAAAGCAACTCGCTATAGCCGGAAATGCTCTGCAGGGGTTGGTTTAACTCATGACAAACCGCACCAGCCATTTCCAGTACGCCTTGAAGTTTTTCCCATTCCCGAAGTTCGTTCTGTATCGTGATCATTCGCCTTCCCACATGAATCCTGGCACGCAACTCTTCGTTGTTATATGGTTTGGCGATGTAGTCGTCGGCACCAGCTTCAAGTCCCTGAACCATATCCCCTCGTTCGCCTTTTGATGTCAACAGGATCAGATATACAGTGTCCCGGCGTTTCAGTTTTCTCAGTTCCTTGCAGACGGCAAGACCATCCATTCCCGGCATCATCCAGTCCAGCAAGGCCAACTGCGGAGCATCCGGTTGTTTCATAGCCGCCAAAGCAGACTCACCATCGTCCGTGACTACAACCTCAAAACCCCACTTGGTCAGTATAGCTTCAAGAATGGTTCTTGAAATAAATTCATCTTCGGCAATCAACACTTTCATGGTTCGCTCGCTTCCATCGCTTCTTTTAATAGTTCAAACTGTTTTTCCATTTCCGGCATCAGGGTGCGGAGCAGGTTAATTTCTTCAGCCGTTCCTGCCTGTTCCATGGCGTGGGCGATTTCCTGAAGCGCTGGACTTCCGATGTTACCCGCTGCGCCCCTGATTTTGTGGGCCTGCACACCAGCCTGTTTCGCCTGGCCCCGCTCAACGAATTCCTTCATTAACATCAGTTGTTTGGGCATTTCAACCAAAAAATCTGCACTTTTGAACCCACACCCCAAAACCCTTCTCCGCTGGGGGAGGGAGATGTAGAGCCGGCAGGATGTCAGCTCTACATCAAAGATTATGCTCGTTCGCAGTATATTGAGGAGTACTGTACCATAAATCAACATCTTTTTCGACCCTGAAAATGCGATTGCATCCATCCAGAGAACGGAGGCAAAAACATCATGCGGGATTAATTTGTCAAGGAATAAAAGCAACCGCCGTCATCTTTATCGACGGATTATGCCTTGTTTTGAATTTGCAAGATATTATTCCCGGCTTCATAAAATAGCCAGTTAAGTACATTAAGCAGTTTCTGAATATTTTCTATAGCGGAGTAGGAAATGATTTCCATTGTAAGAATATTCTTCTTTAGTTTTCCGAACTGCCAGAAGTTTCCTGTTGTAACAATACCGAAAATCTCTGTCTGTTCATCCTGATTAAACCTTTGGGCTGCTATCATTTCTGCAAGAGCCTGCGCCCAGCCTTCATTGAAATTGTCTTTTTTTGCTTCTGATACACATATAACCGGTTTCTCGAAAGTTGTTCCGATATCAGATGCTGGAGCAATGATATAATCAGGGACACCTGACAGACCTTCTTCCTCTGAAACATCAAATCTCATGTGTGACCAGAGAGGCAGATTGTTATGCTTTGACACTACACTCAGTATCGGAAAAATAATGCTCTCGCAGATCACATATTCATTCACATAGTTTCGTCTCAGTTCCAAATTTTCCTTGATAACGTTAAATATATCCTCTTTGATGATAATTTCCCGTTCTTGCAAAAAAGACAATTCCGCAAGCTTAATCTTGAATTTAGCAGCGACTTCTTCATAAGTAACAAATTTGCCGTAAGCCATATTTCCTCCCATTCTCAGGCCACCAGTTTTATATATTTTGGCGGCCTTGATCGTCGTTCCATCCAGATCATTATGACTGATTTCCCCCTTTAGAAAAGGGGGATTAAGGGGGATTTGAAAACGGGGGTAAGCTACCAACAACCACTAAATCCCCCTGGCCCCCCTTTTCAAAGGGGGGAATCGTTATTTTCAAACATTATTTTATCAGCCGCCTTCTTAAGAAAAATGGCAAAAAAAATCTGGTTCAGACGTTCAGCAGGAATATCGGCAGTTGATTTGTTTTCTATTAGATGGTACGAAAGCAGAAGATTGTCAAGTGCAATAAACCTTAAAGATAACACTGATGCAATTGTTGTGAGGAAAAAATCCACATAATCTCATTACGAAAGGCAATATCCCAACATATTCATTCTGCCCAGTGATATTGTTGAAGAAAAAATTACATACGAAATTCAGAATTTTGGAAGGCAGGATAATAACCGCATTCGACAAATTAGAGATATTATAATGACAGATATTAATTACGAAACAGATATTGTTGCTTGGGCGAATGAACAAGCGTGGTTGGTTCGTAACAAAAAGTTTGAATTGCTGGATATTGAGCATATCGCTGAGGAAATAGAAGACGTGGGTAAAAGCGAACAACGTGAATTGGCGAATCGCATGGCGGTTCTGATAGCGCACTTGTTAAAGTGGCAATTCCAGCCAGAGCGACGTGGTTCCAGTTGGGAACGAACTATCAAGGAACAGAGAAAATCGCTTGAATTTCATTTAAAAAAAGTACCCAGTTTAAAATCAAAATTGTATGATGCTGAATGGATAGATTCAGTATGGGCTGATGCTGTAACTATAGCTATCAAAGAAACTAATTTAGAAAATTTCCCTGAAACTTTTCCCTGGATAACTCAAGATGTTCTCTCTCAAAATTGGTTTCCAAAAAGCATACAATAAAACAACACATTATATTCTGGCAAGATTGTATCTATACTGCGGCCCGTATGAATTTATGAAAGCTCCTTCATGTACGAGTAATTCATAAATTTATCCAGTCTCAAGTATATACTGCGGACTGCATAAATATGTGTTATTATACTCTGGAAGAAATTATCCTGGTATCTGGCGCATTGCTGTTAAAGCTGATGGAAACAAAGAACGCCTTTGGTTGGGCGGATGCACACCAGCAAGATATTGTCAAGCATCGTTGAATGTTTAACAAAACTGTTACGAAACTTACAGGAGCTGAAAAATGTTGTCGAATCAAAACAATATTCGCAAAAGTATTTGGTTGGCCTGGATTTTGCTTTCTGCCGGGTTGATTGTTACGATAATCGCCACTTTTTATATGAAAATGGTGGTTGATGCGGATGCAAAAAAGGATTTCGATTTTGCGTGCAGCCAGATCCAGCTCAGGATCAATGAGCGGATGTCCGCCCATGAACAGATATTGATAAACGCAGCTACACTTTTTGATGCTTCGGATGAGGTTACGCGGGAGCAATGGCATGCCTTCGCCTCGCGACAAAATATCAAACAGAATCTTCCCGGCATACAGGGCATTGGCTTCTCTCTGGTGATCCCCCGCGAGCGGCTTGCACAGCACATACAGGAAATCCGCAGCCAGGGCTATCCTGAGTACAATGTTAAGCCGGAAAGCGATCGGGAAATTTATACATCCATCATCTATCTCGAACCATTTTCAGGACAGAACCTCCAGGCCTTCGGTTACGACATGTACTCCGAACCCGTCCGCCGGAAGGCAATGGAACGAACGATTGATTTGGATATGGCGGTCCTCTCCGGAAAGGTGATTCTGGTACAGGAGACTGATCATGATGTTCAGGCAGGAACCTTGATGTATATCCCGGTTTACCGCAGGGGGGCGAGAACCGATACCGCCCTGTATCGCCGTGCTGCGCTGTATGGATGGGTTTACAGTCCCTATCGCATGAATGACCTCTTGCAAGGTATCTTGAAAGGGTGGGATTCGGAAGCAGTCAAACAGATTCGCATCCAGATTTTCGATAACGAGCAGTTGTCCGCCGATTCATTGCTTTACGACAGTCAAACGATGGGCGAGATGGAAACGCCAGACCCATCACGATTGACCCTGCAAACCCGAACTGCTTTCAACGACCATGTATGGTATCTGCGCTTCACCCAAAAAGAAGGGCAATTGGATTACGACCATGTCTATGGTGTTCTTTCTGTCGGGATAATCATCAGCCTTCTGTTGTTCGGAAACCTCGTATCCCTTTGGAAATCACAATCCAGGGCGCAGCAGTTGGCGGATCAGTTGACCGTAGATATCAGGGAAAGCGAGGAATCATACCACAATCAATTCACTGACAATTCATCGCCAATGATGCTGATAGATCCCGAAAGTGGAGCGATCATTGATGCAAATACCGCCGCCATTACTTTCTACGGCTATACGCAGGAGCAGTTGCAGGCCATGCGTATCACCGACATAAACACCCTGCCCGCTTCCAAAGTCCAGCAGGTCATCGCATCGGTCAAACAGAAACAGGGCAAGCAGTTCCAGTTCAAACATCGCCTGGCGGATGGTTCGCTACGCGATGTGGAAGTATCGGCAAGCATCATTAAATTAAGAGATCGCCTGGTTCTGCACACAATTATCCATGACCTCAACAAGGAAAAAATCAAGCACAATGTTCTGAGTACAATTTTGAATGACATGTACAGGCGCAAGCATGTGGAGGAAATCGAGTACAACGTTCTGAACACGATTTTGCATGATATGTACAAGCTCAAACACGAGGAGGAAATCAAACACAACGTTCTTGGCACAATTCTGGATGACATGTACGCCCGCAATCAGGCCGAGGCGAAACTTCGGGAGAGTCAGAAGCAACTGGCGGACATTATCGAATTTCTGCCGGACGCCACCGTGATCATTGACAAGGAAAGGCGTGTCATCGTCTGGAACAAGGCGATGGAGAAAATGACCGGCATTCCAGCCTCAGAGATGATCGGCAAAGGTGACTACGCATACTCAGTCCCATTTCATGGCGAAGCGCGACCGATCCTGATAGATTTGTTCTTTATGGAACGTGCAGATATTATTACCCACTATCCCGACCTCACCCATGCAGGAGACTCATTCACTGCTGAAGTGTACTGTAGAGCCCTCTACAATAAAAAGGGCGCATGGGTGTTCGCCAAGACTTCTCCCCTGCGTTCTGAGTCTGGCGATATTGTAGGTGCGATTCAGAGTATCCGCGACATCACCAAGTCCAAGCTGGCCGAAGCGGAACTCCAGGAGAGCCAGAGGCATCTGATGGACATTATCGAATTTCAGCCGAACGCCACCCTGATCGTTGATAAGGAAAGGCGTGTCACAATCTGGAACAAGGCGATGGAGAAAATGACCGGCATTCCAGCCTCAGAGATTATCGGCAAAGGCGACTATGCATACTCAGTCCCATTTCATGGCGAGGCGCGGCCGCAGTTGATAGACTTGTTCTTTATGGACCAGGGAGATATTATTAGCCAATATCCCAACCTTAGCCGTGAGGGTGAGACATTCTCGGCGGAAGTATTCTGTTGCGCCCTACACAACAACAAGGGTGCATGGGTATTCGCCAAGGCCGCACCCCTGCACGATCGCTCCGGCAATATTACAGGTGCGATTGGGTGCATCAGAGACATCTCCGAACGCAAGCGAGCCTTAGCGGAACTTAAGGAGGCCAACCTTTATCTTGAGGAGGGTACATCGCTGGCCTGTGAATTAACAGTGAAAGCCGAGATGGCCAACGCCGCCAAAAGCGATTTCCTGGCTAACATGAGCCATGAGATCCGCACCCCCATGAACGGGGTTATCGGCATGATAGGGCTGCTGCTGGATACCGAACTTGACAATGAGCAGCGGCGCTACGCCGAAATCGTGCGAGCAAGCGGCGAATCGCTGCTAAGCCTGCTCAACGACATCCTCGACTTCTCAAAGATTGAGGCGAAGAAACTCGACATAGAGACGCTGGATTTCGATCTGTCAAGTATACTGGACGACTTCGCAGGCACACTGGCCTTGAAGGCTCATGAAAAGGGGCTGGAGTTGATCTGCGCCGCTGATCTTAATGTGCCCACGCTGCTTAGAGGTGATCCAGGCCGCCTGCGCCAGATACTCACCAATCTGGTGGGCAACGCCATCAAGTTCACCTTTGTGGGCGAGGTTTCGGTCCGCATCTCATTAATCGAAGAGGGTTCAATAAACAGGGTTCAGGAGGCAGGGGAGCAGGAACAAAAGCAAAAGCATGATGGCGAAACCGTTTTGCTGCGCTTCTCGGTGCGCGACACGGGTATCGGCATTCCGGCGGACAAGATTTCCATGCTTTTCGAAAAGTTCACCCAGGTGGATGCCTCAACCACTCGGCAATACGGCGGCACCGGGCTGGGCTTGGCCATCTCCAAACAACTGGCCGAGCTTATGGGCGGTGAGGCCGGTGTCAACAGCGAAGAAGGCAAAGGCTCTGAGTTCTGGTTCACCGCGCGCTTTGGCAAGCAGGCTGCAAGGACGAATGCGGAATCTATTTCGTCCTCCGAGTTTCCAGACCTGCACGGGGTACACGTACTGATCGTGGATAATAGCGCCACCAGCCGCGAAATCCTGACCACTTTCATGACATCATGGGGCATGCGCACATCGGAGGCTCCAGATGGTCCGGCTGCTATCCTTTGCCTCTACCAGGCTCTGGACGATAATGACCCCATCCGTCTCGCCGTGATCGACATGCGGATGCCAGGCATGGACGGCGAAACTCTGGGCCGTTTCATCCAGACAGATAAACGCCTAACCGGCACCCGGATGATGATGCTAACTTCCCTGGGGACGAGGGGCGACGCCCGTCACTTCCAGGAGATCGGTTTTTCAGCTTATGTAACCAAGCCGATACGGTACATGGAACTGAAGTCAGTTCTGTCCCTTGCGCTGATGGATCGAAACAGCTCAGAGCCGCAGATCATAGTCACCCGACACTTGGCTCGCGAAGTAATGAACCTGTTCGCCGGCCGCAAGGGACGGATACTTCTGGCCGAAGACAATATCACCAACCGGGTGGTGGCGCTGGGCATTCTGAAGAAACTGGGCCTTAGCGCGGATGCCGTGACCAACGGCGCGGAAGCGCTAATAGCCGTCAAAACCCAGACTTACGACCTGGTGCTGATGGATGTACAAATGCCCGATATGGACGGAATTGAAGCCACGAAAAGAATCAGGAATTACGAAAAGATAATGCTGGATGCTGAATGCGAAATGATGAAAGAAAAAGAACCTGAAGCATTGGCAGCGCATTCACCACACACCACTCATAATTCATCATTCTCAATTCCAATCATCGCCATGACAGCCCACGCCATGCAGGGCGACCGGGAGCGGTGTCTGGAGGC
>JBAXVB010000909.1:0-1664 GCA_037129415.1 Deltaproteobacteria bacterium | reverse complement strand
CAGGATAAAATCATGTCGAACCAAACTCCCTTGCCCAGTCAATCTCCGACTGTGGGCGAATACACTTATGAAGAATTTTTGGATGCCGTGGAATCTTTTCACGGTTACAGAGCACCCGGTGTTGTTATCGGCGGCATCATGGTGGATTTTGCGATGCAAAAACTCCCGTCAAACACCTTGTTTGACGCGATCAGCGAAACCACATACTGCCTTCCGGACGCCATACAATTGCTGACCCCCTGCACGACAGGAAACGGCTGGCTCCGGGTCTTCAATCTTGGGCGCTATGCCCTAAGCCTGTATGACAAGTATCAGGGGAATGGCTTTCGGGTATTTGTCGATACCCGAAAAATCCAGGCGTTTTCTGAAATTAATACCTGGTTTTTCAAGCTGAAGCCAAAAAAAGAACAGGACGATAAACTCCTTATGACTCAGATACGGGAAGCGGGTTCGGCGATCTGCAGTGTGGAGCCGGTAATGATTCAGCCGCAGTATCTTCAAAAACGGCACAAGGACCGTATTGCGTCCTGTCCGCTCTGCGGCGAAGCCTATCCTCTGGATCACGGACGGATCTGCCGCGCATGTCAAGGCCAGTCGCCGTACCTGGTGGCGGCCGAATCGCCATCCATGCCTATGCTTCATAGCGCGCCGATCGAGGATTCCATCGGCCGGAAAATCCTCCATGACCTGACGGAAATCATTCCCGGCGAAAGCAAAGGAGCGGTGTTTAAAAAAGGGCAGATCATCGGCGCTGGCGATCTTTGCCAATTGCATCGGATGGGAAAACAGCACGTATATGTGGACGACGGCAAGGGACCAGGCGATGGATGGGTACACGAAAATGAGGTTGCTCTATCTTTTGCAGCAAAAATGGCCGGAAAAGGTGTGACGTATATTGAGCCACCCCATGAAGGCAAAATCAATTTCAAGGCTGCCATCGGCGGACTCCTGGTGGTTAGCGATCACCAATTGGAAATCTTCAACAGGATTTCTGGTGTGATGTGCGCCACCCGAAAAGGCTATTCAGTGCTTAGGGAAGGACAGGATTTTGCCGGAACCAGGGCTATTCCCCTGTTTCTGCCGAGAACTGATTTTGAAAAAGCCATGCAGGTTCTGGAAGAAGGTCCGCTTTTTCAGATACTGCCGCTTCGAAAGGCAAAGGTCGGCATACTGGTTACCGGCACAGAAGTGTTCCGGGGTCTGGTACAGGATCGCTTTATTCCCATCATCCGTGGCAAAACCGAAAAATACGGATGCTCCGTTGTCCACTCCAGAATTGTTCCGGATGAACAAGAGGCGATCCTTGAAGGTGTCAGGGAGATTCTGTCCGCCGGAGTCGATCTGTTGGTGACCACTGCCGGGCTTTCCGTGGATCCGGATGATGTCACCCGCCAAGGCTTGATCGAAGCCGGCGCGGAAGACATACTTTATGGCGCGCCCATTCTGCCTGGAGCAATGACGCTGCTGGCCCGCATCGGCGCTGTGCAGGTGATAGGCGTGCCGGCATGCGCCCTGTTTTTCAAAACCACGAGTTTTGACCTGTTTCTGCCGCGTCTTCTGGCAGGCGTTTCCATTACCAGGATGGATCTGGCTCGCATGGGGCACGGCGCGTTTTGTCTGGATTGCAAAACCTGTTCATATCCGAAATGTCCGTTTGGTAAATA
>JBAXVB010000908.1:0-1678 GCA_037129415.1 Deltaproteobacteria bacterium | reverse complement strand
CAAAATCAACACAACAGGCAATCGGATCACCAGTAACCGAATCGTTGTAAATAATCGCTGCGCCGGTTGGCCCGATGGATCCGCCGGAAGCTGTCCAGGATACTGATGCCCATCTTGTTTCAGCCTTGTCGGTGGTATCATTTTCAATGACCGAAACCCCGGTTAATATCTTGCTGTCTTGGGTATAACCGAACGCCGTTGCCAATTGATCCGCCGTCACATCCGCAAGCAGGGCGTGGGAATCTTTATCAAAAGTAAATGTCGTGTTCATCAGAATGATTTTATACGTATCGCTCGACTCATCTATCTGCTTTGTTTTGAGCAGGTACTTATAATGGTTTGGAACCGTTGCAACGCCTGCCATTTTCCCCTCCTAAATAAAAACCGTTGACCATTGTAAAAACCGTTGACCATTGTAGGGGCGACCGGCGGTCGCCCTCACTCTCCGTTCACGGTCAACGGTCAACAGCTTTTAAGTCAATTTCTCGTAAACCATAAATCTGATATTCACGTCAGAAGCCATGATCCTTACCCTTTGCAAATACCCTGCAAACACACCCTCGGCGCAAGATAGGTGTACACAGTCTTCGTTTTGAAACATGGCCCACAGGGTTTCCCGTGTTTCTTCCGGAACCTGTTTCGCGGTAAAGTCAAAGCTTCTGTCAGCATCCGTCACGCCTCCATCTGAAATCACCGCCCCGCCGTCCAGCGTGGCCGACCGGGATAACCTTCTTGTGTTTTCCTTGACGAGTTGGCTATCGGAGTTCAGAACGACACATTCCCCAGCTTCAATCGCTGATATCACGATCATCATACTGGCAGCCCCAGGAGAAATTCTGGTTTAGTTTCGACCGCTCGAATCTGCACCTTTTCAAGAATCTGCCACATAATCTCTTCCAAGGCAGGCTCAAGACCGGTGGAATCAATCTTAATCAGTCCTTCACCGCTTTCTATCGCCCTTTGTTTCGCTTCAAGGAGATCAATCTCAGCCTGTAGTTTATCTGTACCAGTATCTTCAAAACCCACATCGATTGTTATGTCTTCTGGTAGTTCTTCAATATCATTAGATAATAACTCGATGTCTTCCAACGCCGTCCCTGCATCTATGTCTATTTGAACGCATTCCATATCGGTTAAAGTATTTGTGTATTCTTCGATGGCATCAAAGTCTTGTGCGTAATCGCCAGTGACTTCTACGCCTATATCAACTTCTGCGGGGACACTGGTGATGGAATCGCCGAGATCGATTGCTTCTCCGGACGCTGTTTCTGCATTAGCTCCAAAATCAGAAAGTGAGGATGACATATCTGTCAATGGGCCGGTGAGACTATCAACAGCTTCGAAGATGATTTGTACTGTTCGCTCAAGGTCTGACATGTTTCTTACTCCTTGGCTTGTTTGCGTAGTAAATCGACCATAAACGAATCTCGTCTTCTGTTAAAAACCCTTGCGGGAAGATATCTGGTCTGGTTTCAAATAAAAAACGCCCTTTGGAATCCGACAACTTCAATGACAGTCGTACATCACTTCGACTCCAGAGGGCTTCTATTTTCCCGGCTCGTACCCGAGGCCAGTCAATCGCATGATCTTTTTGGTTAAAATCTGGAATTCTGTTGGGAAGGCCATGTTTAACTTGACGGCCAACTCTGTATCGCATACTGGATCGATACTGCCTGCA
>JBAXVB010000907.1:0-1679 GCA_037129415.1 Deltaproteobacteria bacterium | reverse complement strand
TCATCCATCTGGTCGATGAATTCCAGTATAGCCTGATATCCCTTTTCCAGCATGGCGATTGATTTTTCGGAGTTCTCGATATTATCGTCTGTATCGGCCATTACTATTATCCGGTTACCACCCAGGTGATATCCTGAAATTCCCTTTCCATTTCATGTAAAATAGGCTCAATAACATTGGGTTTCAGTTTCAGGGAAGTCCAAGCTTCTGAATTCAGGGAAGGCATTTTTCTATCGCCGCCGGATCCCAAATCAATGGATCTGCAGAGAATATCCGCCAAATGAATAATGGATGTTTCCTGAATAAAACGCCCGGCCTGCTCCGGCTGATGGTGGTGTTCCAGAATGTTTATCAGCTTAAGAGGCAAATTCCATTTTTCCGCCAGCAGCCTGCCTACATCCGGATGGGTAAATCCCAGAACCTCTTCCTCTGCTGTAATGATCAGAACATTGCGGATTTTCACCACGTTGCGAACTTCTGCAAAGTCATCCGGCAGAAACAGCATTTCCACAATTTTCCCAATGTCATGGAGAAGACCCGAGACAAAGAGTTCTTCGACTTTTTCATACCGCATATAGGTTCCAATCACTTTGGCCCCTATGGCGCATCCCAGGGAATGATCCCAGAAACTTTCCTGAATCATTCGATTTTCCCGAGAGCGACTTGAAAACATATCAAATACAGAAGTGGTCAGGAGCAGGTTGCGTATGGCATCAAACCCCAACAGAACAATAGCGCCGGTAATGGTGGATATTTTCTGGGGAAATCCGTAAAAGGAAGAGTTCACGAGTTTAAGCAGGCGGGCTGTCAACACCTGGTCATCGGTAATCACGCTGGAAATATCTCTGGCGGAAGATTTGGGGTTATTGACAAGTTCCGTTATTTTCAGTACGGTCCTTGGAAGTGTGGGGAGATCGTCTATCTGGCTGATGATTCGTTTAAGATTTTTGGGCGCCATGTTTTTTTTCTTTTTTCAGCAATCGTTTTTCCAGAAGATTTCCGGCAACCCGCATTATCTCTTCCATCAATGGATCTGGAAGTGTTTCAGAAAATTTTGCTCTGAGCTCATTATCAATGAAAGCCCTGAGTTCATGTTCCATCTCAACGTATCCGACAACGCCTTGGCCTGCTGCATCACCGATCCATATCTCGTGAATACCCCATGATTTCATGATATGGATATTTTTTTCGGTTAACCGAACATCCGGTTGCAGCAGCAGCACTTCCTGCAGGGTATAAACCGATTTGGCCAGCATCATCCCCGGCTTTGCCTTTTCCAGATCAATCAGATGCATCCCGTGCTCTCATCCTGGTGGGGATGCAGCAGTACCAGAGTTTCCACCAGATGCTTCAGGTTCATGGGTTTTTGAAGGTAATGGTCGGCTCCCAACTGAAACGCCTCATCAACGGTCTCTGTATCTCCGTAGGCAGACAGCATAATCACGCCCGTTGCCTTGCTTTTTGCCTTGATGCTTTTCAGCACCTCCATGCCGCTCATTCCCGGCATACGAATATCCAGAATGACGATATGTGGCTTAAATTGCTCGGAAATGGTCAGTGCGTCCTCGCCGTTTGAAACAGCCAACGCTTCATAACTTTTGATAGAAAGATATTCCTTAAGCAATTCCCCTACGAACAATTCATCGTCAACAATCAGCACCCTGATTTGTTCCATCTTT
>JBAXVB010000906.1:0-1683 GCA_037129415.1 Deltaproteobacteria bacterium | reverse complement strand
GCAGAGGGCGAACGATGGAACAAGAGTACGGTAATGGTTGGGCCGCAGGCATGGAATCCTGCTTGAAAAAATCCTTCTCCGAATTCTGGAAGGTTTTTGAAAGCCTGTATCCATGAATATCTACCTGATAGGATACCGCTGCTGCGGCAAGACATCTGTGGGAAAAGCGCTTTCAAAGCTTCTAAGTCAACCGTTTCTGGATACCGATGCAGTCGTGGTTCAAAAAGCCGGTATGACCATTAGCGACATCGTTGCAAAAAACGGCTGGGATGCTTTCAGAAACATGGAAAAAAGCGTGATTGACCAGACCACTTTGCTGAACAATCATGTTATTGCAACCGGCGGCGGATCCATCCTGAATCATGACAATGTCCGGAACATGAAAAAAGCAGGACGAGTGATCTGGCTCAGGGTCAGCCCGGAAACGATCAGAGCCCGGATGTCCGCTGATCCTGAAACCATCATCCAGCGTCCAGACCTGACTGCAACCGGCAACATCAATGAAATAGATGCCGTTCTTCTGGTCAGACAACCGCTTTATGAAAATGCCTGTCATCAGGCTCTGGATACTGACTTACTGGGAATTGACACCATTAGCCAGAAAATTCTTGAACTCACTCAGAAAGGAAATACATGATGTCAGGCAATTCATTCGGAACCCTGTTTCGCATCACAACATGGGGAGAATCCCACGGCCCTGGAATTGGCGTGGTGGTGGACGGTTGTCTTCCCGGACTAAATCTGGATGAATCTGTGATCCAATCAGCCCTGGATCGGAGAAAGCCCGGAGGATCATCCGCCAGCACCCAGCGCAGGGAACCGGACAAAGCCGTCATTCTCTCCGGTGTATTCGAGGGCAAGACCACGGGAACGCCCATCGCCATCATGATCGCCAATACGGACGCAGATTCGCGATCATACACGCCTTACGCCGATCTCTACCGACCTGGCCATGGCGATATCACCTATCAGTCCAAATTTGGCATAAGGGACTGGCGCGGTGGCGGCAGGGCTTCGGCCCGTGAGACCGCCGCAAGGGTTGCCGCAGGCGCTGTAGCCGGTCTGATTCTGGATCAGGAGGGAATTTTAGTGGTCTCCTATACGCTGGAGCTGGGAGGCATAAGAGCGGCGGACTTCAGGGACTTGAGTCAGATTCACTACAATCCATTCAGGTGTCTGGACCGGGATGCTGCTGCGGCTATGGCGGATCGGGTGGAGCAGGTGCGAAAACAAGGGGATTCCGTTGGCGGCATTGTCGAAATCCGCGTCTTTGGCGCGCCTGCAGGTCTGGGCGAGCCGGTTTTTGACAAACTGGATGCTGACTTGGCCAAGGCATTGATGAGCATCGGGGCAGTCAAGGGTGTGGAAATCGGGGATGGCTTTGCGTCCACATGCAGATTGGGTTCTGAAAACAATGACCCCATTATCCCTGAGGGTTTTTCATCCAACCATGCCGGCGGCATTCTGGCAGGCATTTCAAACGGAGACGATATCCTGGTCAGGGTTGCCGTCAAACCCATTCCCTCCATTTCGATAGATCAGCAAACCGTCAACAGCCAGAATGAGCCTGTAACGATTTCGATCAAGGGCAGGCATGACATATCGGCCATCCCCCGTATCAATCCTGTCTGTGAGGCCATGGTGAAGTTGGTTCTGGCGGATCATCTTCTTCGCCAGAAAACC
>JBAXVB010000905.1:0-1690 GCA_037129415.1 Deltaproteobacteria bacterium | reverse complement strand
AAAGCTGAATCTTCTCCATCTCTATAAAATGCAATATCAATAAGTTAAACATAATACCATGAAGCAGAAATACAAATAATTTAACATGGATAAACAGGATAAACAGGATAACAGCAAAAAACCTGAATTGAGTCAACTCTTGTTTTTATCCTGTCTATCCTGTTCATCCATGTGAATTTTTTTTGTTTAAATGTATTTCCCTCTAATTATGCTCGCTTGCAGTATAAAAGGATGTGAATCATGATCAAATTCCCCTACGGAATGGCGGATTTCAGACAAATCGTCACACAAGGCTATTTTTATTGCGACCGTACCAGCGCCATCCCCTTGCTGGAGCAGGCCCAATCGCAGCTCTTTATCCGTCCCCGCCGTTTTGGCAAGAGCCTGCTCCTGTCCATGCTGGAGAACTACTACGATATTGCCCGCAAAGACGCTTTCGATGCCATGTTCGGCCATTTGGCGATCAGCCGGCATCCGACCGCCTCTCGCAATTCCTATTTTGTTTTGCGTCTGGACTTCTCCTGTGTCGATCCCACGGGCGCACCCGTTGACGTAAGGCGATCTCTGTATAGCCACATCAACGCCCGCATCGAGAATTTTATCCTGTACTATGGGGACAAAGGCTTTGATCTGTCCCGAATCAATGTCAATCAGGATAATGCATTATCCACCATTGAGTCTTTGGTGGGTGCTACAGGAAGAGCCGGTCACCCCGTTTACCTGCTCATTGATGAGTACGACAACTTCGCCAATACAGTCATGATGCTGTCGACTCTGGACTCCCGTGATCGCTACACGGCGCTGGTCCATGACGAAGGCGTGCTTCGAACCTTTTTCAAGATGGTCAAGTCTTCCACAGGCGGTGTCATGTTCGACCGGGTATTCATCACCGGCGTTTCACCCGTGGTGCTGAGCGATATCACGAGCGGCTACAACATTGCCGAAGATATTTTTTTCGAGCCTGAGTTTGGAGATTTGTGCGGATTTCGAGAGGAGGAGGTGGCGAAAACCCTGGGCGACATTGCCACGGGCTGCGGGCTGGGAGAGGAAAAGGCATCCGAGGCATTGGAGATGATGCGCACCTATTACAACGGCTACAATTTCGTTCCCCGCGGCCATGTTGTAGTTTACAACCCCACCCTTTGCCTCTATTTTTTCAAGCAGTTTCAGAAGCGATGCGCCTACCCGAACGAGATGCTTGATGCCAACCTGGCCGTGGACGACTCCAAACTGGAATACACGGCGAACTTGCCAGGGGGCCGAAACATGGTGTTCACACTGGCCGAAAGGGAGGCGAGCATAGCAGTACTTAGAGTCAGCAGCCGCTTCGGTCTAAGCGAAATGCTTTCGGATCACTCCAAGGACAAGACCTTCATTGCCTCATTTCTCTACTATTTTGGCGTGCTTACCATGGTCGGGGAGACGAATAAGGGAGAACTTGTTCTGAAGGTTCCCAATCTGGTTATGCAGGGTCTGTATGTGGAGCGGGTGCAACGGATGATGTTGCCCGATCCCGTAACCAGAGACAGGGGGCTGGACCTGGCCAAGCGGGTCTATCAATACGGCGATATCGAGCCGGTATGCGTCTTTGTGCAGGATGTTTATTTTTCGGTCTTCAAGAACCGCGACTATGCCCAGGCCAATGAACTGACCCTGAAGACCTGCTTTCTGACCCTCCTTTATAACGATA
>JBAXVB010000904.1:0-1691 GCA_037129415.1 Deltaproteobacteria bacterium | reverse complement strand
AAGAACGATAGGTCTTTCCTTGATATTGACTGACTCGCCAGTGAAGATGAAGTTTCTCTAATTCCATAGCTTACCTTTCTTAGACGGCATTATAAAATAACATTGTCAAGAAAATCAAGCCTTTTTTATGTATCTTTAAATAAATTCTTAGACGTAATTTTGAAGTTCAAATTTTGCTCAATCGTTAATATATCAAATGGTTAGCTTGATACATATACCTACAAGTGGTAAACCCAGGTTATAAACGAAAAAACAGAAATCAGTTTTTTCTGATGCCTTGTTATTGAAGAAATCGTTATTTCAGAGTATAATGTCATTATCAATTCGCAAAAGGAGATAAACTGTGTTTGGAGAACTTTTTTCGCCGTTGCATTTGCTGGTCGTACTCGTCATTGCGCTGCTCGTTTTTGGTCCTGGAAAACTTCCCGAACTCGGAAGTTCCATGGGAAAAGCTATTAGAGAATTCAAGAAAGTCATTAATGATCCGGAAAAAACCTTAATCAGTGATGCAGAGAAAACCATGATTAATGATACGGGAAAAACTATTCAAAAATAAATCCAGCGCGTAATGGAAGCCGTCATTCACGTCGGTCGATAAGTTGTGTTGTTCTTTGCCATCAGGGAAAGCGCATAGGTCTATAAGTTTTGTCAAATCAAATCGCATAAGTCTATATGTTGTGGGTTTTTCTAACACCTTAATATTCAACGAGAAATAACAGTTTGAATCTCTTTTGGCACGACGCTCAAATCAAAGATCCTGTAAGCGAAAACCTTACAGGATCACAGAACTGCATCGTCCCAGATGCATCGTTCGCAAGATGCAAATCCCGTTTGCGATGTGGTATCCTAATGAAATCGCATTAAAATAGAAACATCGCGTCTATATGTTGTGGTATTGATTTAATATGCAAAAATATAGGAAAGACAACACCCCCCCTGACAAAATATTAATTTGATGTTATGATTGAATCTGATTCGATTACACACTTTGAATTGGAGGATATTATGGCACATGAAATGAATAACATGTTGCGAAGTCTGACCATGCTAAAAAAGGCATTGGACAGACTTGGCCGTCTGAACTATTTTCACAGAAAGCAGTATCCGGCAATATTTTTGGAGATAGAAGAAAGTATTGATGCTATACAACTGTGGATAAGAAAGAATGTTGGTAAAAGTCCTTTTATGCTGGCTGCTGGCCAGACACATAATTTACCCTGGATTCAGGTCATGAATATGCACAATGCCTTTTTGTTCACTGAAAAGGCGCTGTGATAGGGGCTATCTTATTGAAAATTAAAGTGAAATAGAAAACCACAACATATAGACTTATGCGCGACCAATATGAAGCAACGACTACTGGAATTTCTTCATAGAGAATTGATCTTCACCGGCAATATTAACGAAGAAATGTCTTACATGGTGATTCCTCTTGCCATCGACGGTATTGAAACATGAATGCGATTTTCGCACTTCGTGTGTTATAATGGAAGATTGAAACTGACACTGAGAAGGGATGGTGAATCCATGAAGCTGGCGGATAATGAAGAACAGGCATTGAACCTCTCCTTGCTGAGGCAATTAGAGACCACTGCCGTGATAGCTTAAACTTATCTTAAGGAGAAATGATATGAGGTGTTCGTTATTCGGAAAGATCATCGGCTTGATTGCGATTACGGCTGTCCTGGTTG
>JBAXVB010000903.1:0-1692 GCA_037129415.1 Deltaproteobacteria bacterium | reverse complement strand
GGTTATTTGAATTTCGGGCATGGCGCCTTTTTCGGCATAGGGGCCTACACCACCGCTCTGCTCATGAAGCTATGCGGCTGGTCTTTTTTCTTTGCGCTTCCGGTTGCTGGAGTGGCGGCCGGTATCGTTGCATTGATCGCCGGCATTCCGACGCTTCGGCTAAAAGGTGCGTATTTCGCCATAGCCACCTGGGCGCTGGCCCGTGCAATTCAACAAATGGCGCTGGTCATGGATATCACCGGAGGACCAGACGGTATGAGGCTTCCCACATTTTTACATCCGGAGTTTTTTTATTACCTCATGCTTGGGGTTGTTAGCGGTATCTTTGCGCTATACTGGTTCTTGCTGGAAAAAGCCCCTTTCGGGCTTAAGGTCAAAGCCATCCGCGAAGATGATCAAAGCGCCATGTCTCTGGGACTGAATCCCACCTGGATCAAACTCCAGGCATTTATTCTTTCCGCAGTCCCCACCGGAATATTGGGGGCCATTTACGCATACTGGATCACCTATATTGATCCGGCATCCGTTCTGGGAGATTTGGTTACGGATCAAGCCGTTGTCATGGCTGTTTTCGGAGGCCTGGGAACCTTGATTGGCCCAGCCATTGGAGCCATCATCATCTTTTTGTTCAAGACTTATTTCTGGGCGTATTTATCTGATTATCAGGTCCTTTATTTGATCATCCTTGGAGGGGTGATCGCCGCCAGTGTCGTATTCCTCCCCAATGGTATCTGGGGAACGATAACAGTTTATCTGCAAACCCGACAAGCGTTAAAACAAGCACCGATTTCTCAAGGAAAAACCGATAAAGGAGCCAATAATGTCTGAACCTCTCCTTCAGGTGAATGCTGTCACCAAAACGTTTGGAGGACTACACGCGGTGTTCCAGGTATCCTTCCACATAACTCCCGGCGAGATTATCGGACTTATCGGCCCCAACGGTGCGGGGAAAACGACCCTGTTCAACGTGATCAGCGGTTTTTATGCGCCCAACAAGGGCCAGATACATTTTAAGGGACAGGACATCAGCGGAAAGCCGCCGTACAAGCTGGCGGTTCTTGGCATAGGCCGCACCTTTCAGGTAGTGAAGCCTTTTGCTGGGCTGACGGTTCTGGAAAATGTTATCATCGCATCCTTTGCACGCCATCCCAAGCGCCGTCAGGCGGAACAACACGCCTGGCGAATTCTGGAAACAACGGGACTTGCGGATCGGGCCAACGACCAGGCTTCCAGTTTGACACTGGCAGGCCGAAAGCGCCTTGAGGTCAGCAAAGCCCTGGCCCTGGAGCCGTCACTACTCCTTCTGGATGAAGTGGTTGCGGGCCTTAACCCGACAGAGACGGACCGGACTATCGAACTGATTCTATCCTTGCGCGAGCAGGGTATCACCATCTTGATCGTCGAGCATATCATGCGGGTCATCATGAACATCAGCGATCGCATTGTTGTACTCAATTTCGGCCAGAAAATTGCGGAAGGCATTCCCAGGGATGTTGTCAAGGATTCCGGGGTAATCCAGGCATATCTGGGGGGAGACGCCTAAATGAATATTTTAAATGCAAAAGCAGTTTCGGTCTATTACGGGGATATTCAAGTCCTGTGGGACATCTCCTTTTCCGTCCCCTCCGGACAAATCGTGGCCCTTCTGGGGACCAACGGTGCAGGTAAAACCACAGCCCTGAAAATGATCTG
>JBAXVB010000902.1:0-1695 GCA_037129415.1 Deltaproteobacteria bacterium | reverse complement strand
GAAGATCAAAACCATATTTCTCTACAGCACTTCGAATGTTTTCTCCTATTGACAATAAGGCATCGGATTCCACATCAGGCAAAATGATCAGGAACTCTTCCCCGCCATAACGAATCAGCATGTCGGAGCAGCGTATATGACTGATAATAATCTTCACAGTCTGCTGTAAAATACTGTCGCCTGCCTGATGTCCGTTCTGGTCATTGACCTGTTTAAAATAATCCAGATCCGTCATTAAAAAACCGACGTTGCGACCATTTCGTTTTACCAATGGCTCATATTGAACAAAATATGCATCCATAAATCTTCGATTATAGCTTTGTGTAAGTGGATCACGCAAAGACTGATCCTTGGTTTTTTGAAGGAGTCGCAAGGAACTCAGCATGGGCGCCGTTACATCCAGATATCTGCGCAATATTACAAGTTGTTTTCGCCGGGATTCCCATTCGCTTCTTAATACCAGAAAAGAGAATACAGCGCCTACTTTTCCGCCCATAACCATTGGCAGACAACAGCGGATATGGGTTTGCTGATCACAATTGAAATAAGGGCATAACACCGGATTGGGATAGGAACAGATTTCCTCAGCAACTCGCTTGGCCCTGCATAGATCACTGTTTAGCATGACTTCCTGACTGAGATTTAATTCAATGGTTACTTTTTCGATGGCAACCGTCATGTGGTTGTCGCTGGTGCTGACTTCCATGAGTGCATAATCATTGAGTAAAAAATGATTGTCGAAAATATATGACAGTTGTTTATAAATCTCTTCATGCGTGTAAACCCCCTGCAGATCATGGCTGAAAGCTGTGAGTTTCGCCATTTGTTCAAGGTAGTCTGAAACTTGATCTATGGATGGAAGACTCCACGGTTGATTCTGATTGCGGAGAACCTCGGACAAAAGCGTTCCCACCCGACTTAGAAATAATCTCCAGGTCAACATCATAGTGTTCACGACATTAGACATATTTGTCAACTCGTCGCTGTTACGCATTTTATATACAGGACAAGTATCACAGGTATTATATTTATCAATAAAAACACAAGTATTACGCCATTTTGGTGAAATGGCTTTTGATCCTCTTTCAAGGTAACAGACCAAAGATGGATTCTGATACACTGAACAGTCTTTGTTGATACAATCAAGAATATCAAGACAATGGATATGATCACAATCAAATCGTTCCGAAAAATCATTGTGTTGGGATGCGATGATGATATTTTCCAATTTCTGCAGAAACAATTTTATCCTTTTGACGTTCAGGTAAACGACAATCCATAAGGCGATTGCGCCAACCATAAAAAACCATAAGAATTGTGAAACCTGTAAATTGTTTTTCTGTATCAGATTACTTCCATTATAGGTTAAAATGAACTCACCGATAACGCGTCCTTGAAAATCCTGAAAAGGAATTCGATGAAAAAACACACCCGCGGTTCGACCCTCAGAGACATTTTCTTTAAGGATGGTACTGGCCAGGTTGCTATCTGTATCACCATAGCTTTTTAATATCACCCCTTGATCGACTAATTTGACCGTTTGGGAGGATTCCCAGATACCGCTGAAATCCCGGTTCAGTACAATCACCATTCCATAATTCTGTACCAGGCTGACTTTCTGTAAAATCTCTGAAATATCAGCCGCAGCTTCAACGCTGCCCAAATGCTTTCCATTGGAGAAAATTGGAGATATTG
>JBAXVB010000901.1:0-1702 GCA_037129415.1 Deltaproteobacteria bacterium | reverse complement strand
CCAATCGGTATATAGCCGATACATATCGGCCATGCCGCCCATAGACCCTGTTGAATGGCTTTTATTAAACCATCGTTCAATTTGGAAGATAAAGGATTCATCATGCTTGTCCTTATATATCAACTCTTGATAGCATTCAAGGCAGAATCACTACTCAATTCATTGGTTCCTTTCAGTGAATCTTTTATGAAAGCATAATTTGACTTTTAATGAATCAATCAGTATTGGTAATGGAAAAATTTGTCGTTATCGTTTTTTGCTTTTTGAAGAAGACGGCTTGATATGCTGCGATACGCAGATGGTTACTCGACAACTTAGGAGATGATATTATGAGAAAATGGAAATGTACAGTTTGTGGTTATGTTCACACGGGAGATGAACCACCCGAAAAATGCCCGGTTTGCGGGGCGGATCGCAGCAAATTTGTTGAACTGGTTGAAGAAGTCCCTCAACAGGATGAACCCGGCCGAGAAACACCTTCCGGGGCTATGGCGCAACAACCTGCGCCAGGCCATGATACAGGTTTTGACCTGCCGGATAAAGATATTCCCCAAGCGGCGCAAACCGTATTGCAGAAATATTACGCCGCCGTCGCCCGGCTATTGGTCAAATATCATGCTCATCCCATCACCGTCCATATTCCCAACGGTGTCCTGCCCGTAGCCATCCTATTTCTGGTGCTTTCCATGCTGTTTCAGGTGTCAGGACTTGAAACTGCTTCGTTTTACAATATGATCATAGTTGTTTTGGTCATGCCCAAGGTACTGTTTACCGGGTACAATGACTGGAAACACAGGCTCGGCGGTAATTTAACCAATTTGATTTTAACCAAAATGATCTGCGGAGCCACGGTTTTTTTGCTGGGACTTTTTCTGGTTGTCTGGCGATGGGTGGACCCGATGGTCGCCTTATCATATTCCCAGTCCCGAATGACTTATCTGTTTCTCCACATAGTCATTCTGGGTGCAGCAGCAATTGCCGGATTTCTGGGTGGCAAACTCATCCGGTTCCCTGGAGATTGACCAGGACATGAAATATATCGAATTGGATGATTCTCAAAGCATGCCTGGGAAAACTATTGGTGATAACACGTTGTTTTCATTCGACTGTAATCCCGGGGTTTCCTGCTTTAACCTTTGCTGTCACAACCTCAATTTGTTTCTTTATCCTTACGATGTCATCCGGTTAAAGCACCACTTGAAATTATTCTCGGATCAGTTTCTGGAAAAACATGTGGATGTAGTGCTGCGCGATGGCTGCTTTTTTCCTGAAGTGCTGCTGACCATGTCGGAACTTCCGGAAAAGCCCTGCCCGTTTCTGTCGCCTTCCGGCTGTTCCGTGTATCAGAATCGTCCGGAAGCCTGCCGCATGTTTCCGATCGAACAGGGACTCGTCTATGAAGCCAAAACCCGCCGAACCCGAAAAATCCATTATTTCAAGCCGCCCGGTTTCTGCCAGGGATCAAAAGGACTGAAACAATGGACACCATCCAGATGGATCAAGGATCAGTGCGCTGAAGACTATAACAGAATGACCAAAAGGTGGTCAGAGCTGATGCGTCTGTTTCGAAGCGATCCCTGGGCTGGTGAGGGACCGGACGGAAAGCGGGGGAAAATGGCATTTATGGCTGCTTATAATATGGATATGTTCCGGGAATTTGTATTCAAAAGCAGTTTTTTGAAGCGCTACAAGATCGCTTCTG
>JBAXVB010000900.1:0-1711 GCA_037129415.1 Deltaproteobacteria bacterium | reverse complement strand
GCCTCTGAACTCAGCGGATTCAAGCTGTCCAGCCCAGGAGCGGTGGAGAACATGCGTGATGTCCTGGTGATCGCCATCACTCAGTCCGGAACCACAGCAGACACCAATCGCACCGTGGATATGGTGCGGGAAAGGGGCGCAAGCACCCTTGCCATCGTGAACCGCCGGGATTCAGACATTACCTTCAAGGTTCAAGGGGTGATGTACACCAGCAGCGGTCGGGATATCGAAATGTCCGTGGCCTCAACCAAGGCATTCTATTCCCAGATCGTTGCAGGCGCGCTGATGGGTTTGTTTCTGGCAGGACTTCAGGGAAGGCGGACACCCGAGTTTATTGCAGAAGAACTTCATCATCTGCTAAAACTTCCGCAGCAGATGCGCCAGATTCTCTCCCTTCAGCAAGAGATCAGCGAATCGGCCGGAAAGCTGGCTCAGACCCGAACTTACTGGGCTGTTGTCGGAAGCGGTCCCAACAAGTCTTCGGCGGACGAAATCAGGATCAAGCTCAGCGAGCTTTGCTATAAAACCATAAGCTCTGATTATGTTGAGGACAAAAAACACATTGATCTGTCTTCAGAGCCGCTCATCATCGTTTGCGCTGCCGGGACGCGTGGAATTGTAATTGGAGATGTCATCAAGGATACGGCGATTTTCAAGGCCCATAAGTCCGCCGTGGTGGTCATTGCAGATGAAGGTGAAGACCGGTTTAAGCCCTATGCGGATGACGTGTTTCACGTTCCGGCTGTTCCCCAGCATCTGTCGCCGATTGTCAACACACTGGTCGGCCATATCTGGGGATATTATGCAGCTTTGGCGATCAATGAAGGCTCAAAGCTGTTATATGATTTTCGTGAGGAACTTCAGCAGACGGTTGATCAATATATTCAGGATGGAATGGATGTGTATGAGCTGGTTCTGGAAAGGCCGTTCCGGGAAAAAGTTGCTGAATTCTATTATCTTTTAAAGAAGAAAAATGAAAAAAAAGGTATTTGCGCCACGATGGGCTACAAGGCAGGCGCTGATCTGTCCATATTGCTGAAGTACCTGGCCGGAAGACTTCCCGTCTCGGATTTTGAACTTGATTTTGGAAAAAAGGGCACAGCCCAGCACATGCTGAGTACCCTATTTGATTCTCTCGGAGAAGCCATTAATTATATGGCCAGACCCATAGATGCCATCAAACACCAGGCCAAAACCGTAACAGTCGGCACCAGTCGGATCATTGAAAAAATTGACGGGATTATCTTTGACGTTCTGGAGGAAGGCGGGTTTGGCATTTCTCAATTGACCAGCAGCAACATTCGGGTCTTGAAGAATCTTCAAGGCATTGTCTCGAAAATCAACGGTGCGATTCTTTATGGTGTTGACGGTCTGAATGTTTTGGGAGAGATTACAGATCGGACAACCATCTCGGTCAAACAGAAAACCGGCTCTTTGGCCCTTTTGACTTCAAGGGTTGAAACCGATTCGCGGCTTCAGGGCACCAAACGCATCATTGTTCGGGAAGGAAATGTGTTTATCGGAAGGGGCCGCAATGATGATCGCAACATAATAATCATCCCCATTTTTTCGGCTACTTCCGCCAGCAGCATCAGCAATTTGATGCTGCTTCACGCAGCGTTTAATGAACATGTGCCATTGTCTGTTAAAATCAAGGCGCTTGGCGGAAAGCACGAGCGGATCAAGAACATTGTTCAGGAAACCAGCGCCA
>JBAXVB010000090.1:0-13297 GCA_037129415.1 Deltaproteobacteria bacterium | reverse complement strand
GTTCTTGAGCCTGACATGTTAAGCGAAACAGAAAAATTGAATGCGCTGATGGAACACCTTCTAACCGAAGCCCGTCGGTTTGTCAATGCAGATGCCGGGTCTATCTATATCCGCGATGAAGATCATCCGACCGAGGTTGCTTCCGGAAAAAAGGGTTTGTAACCGACACTCCGGAAGTCTGTATGTAATTTTCATAAATAAAAGGAAAACAACCATGATGCGATTTAGGAAAACGATGGCCTTACAATGGGTGTGTTTGATTGGGATTATGATTCCGGCAATGGCGATGGGAGGTAGTGAATCTGCCACTGTCCCTTTATCCGATGAACCGGTCCGTGTTAACACTGAAAAAGCCGCCCAGTTTGTCGTGATTTATTCTCCACCACTGCGCGGAATGCCAGTTAATCGAATAGGTGCAGCGACCCGGAGTGCTGTCAGCGAACTGCCAACCATTATGGCGATCGTACCGGAACACACAGGACTAACAATTCAGGCTCACCCTGTACTTTACTGGCATCTTTCCAAACCGGCGCCCTGTTTCATCGAACTCAGCCTGATTGACGACAGTCAGTATGAGCCGTTGTGGCAAAGTCGTATATCACAGCCGGTTCTTGCAGGGTTTCACCGGATTCGGCTTGCAGATACCGGTCTGAAACTTGATACGGGAAAAACCTATAAATGGTTTGTCGCCATGGTTATGGATCAGGATCACCGGTCAAAGGATGTTATTGCTGGCGGCGTTATCGAACGGATTAATCCATCAGAATCGCTGAAACAAAAATTATCTAAGAGTGATCCACTGCAGCGCATCTCAATTTTCGCTGAAGAGGGAATTTGGTACGACACCCTGACCACGATCAGCGATCTGATTGACACCAGACCCGGAGACATTGCTATGGAAAATATCCGAAAGGATTTGCTGACGCAGGTGGGGCTGAATATTTACCCTGAAGGGAAATGATCATGCAGAAAGTGTGATCATACACAAGGACAGGGTGCAGGCCAAAAGCGCATAGGTCTATAAGTTTTGTCAAATCACATGGTTAGCTTGATACATATGCCCACAAGTAGTAAACTCAGGTTTAAAGCAATGATTGGCCCATTTCCGATGCTGCCGAACACACGGATGGACAAGCCGGGCAATTACCTATGTTCGATCTCGTTCCGCTAACACCCAAGCTTGATAAAAGAAGAAACAGCTCCATAGGCTGTGGCGATGGCCAGACCGGATCCGCATTTCTGGCGTATCCAGTCTTGATGCGCCAGGATGGAGCCTGCGGCAAAGAGGTTTGAAAACACAGGGATTCCAGATGCGCTCACCGGGCGGAAATTATCGTCAATTTCAAGCCCTGCCTGGTGAATGGGATGGCCTTTGGGATCCAGAAAATCCATCCGATACCAATTGGACCGGCTGACTGGCTGAAATACCGGCAGGTCGAAAAGTGATTCGCGGATTCGTTTTCGATCTGCGGTTAATCCCTTTCCAAAAAAGCGGCCGGTAGCCAGCAAAATGCCTTTGCACCGTATTTTTTGCTCCTGCGCATTTCCGCCCGCGATATTCAGCAGAAAACAATTGTCCAGCTCTGGCAATACGGCGGTGACACGCTGCTGCAGAAACTGTTGAACCCCTTTTTCGGGCAGAACCTCTTCAAACATTTCCTTGAGCCTCAGACCCGGAACGGAAGGCGGCAAGGTGGGAATTTCAAATATCTTGGCGCCGATCAGGCTCTCCATATCCGACTGAACTTCCAGGCTGCGGTGAATGCCCATAATCGCCGGAATACCCACGATCTTTGCATTCTGAACATGGGGCAGGATTGTTGCGGCCAGTTTCTTCCGACTTATACCGGCCTCAAGAGATCTGGCCATATATTCCGGATAGATTTCTCCGAGGTGTGTGGAGTCCGGAAACACGATACTGGCAGAGCGGATATCAGGCCAGGTTTCCTTCAAGTTATCCACAATCTGATGTGAACTAAACCCCTTCAAGCCCTTGATATCCACAATCAACCCTGGCGGTTTTTCCCTTAAAGCCAATACCGCATTTTTCATGGTCTGGGGAACACAGCCTGTGAGTTTCAGCGTTCCCTGAGGTGTCATCATCTCTATGTTATGCGTCTTTTCCCAGTAATGGGGAACTCCGAAATCCTTCACAAAGGAAAGATACTCCTCAAGTGCGAATTTAATCTCTTCAGGAGTCAGCCTGCTATATGGATGATCGGGACAATCCTGAATCAGTTCGCGCATTCCGGCCCATGGATCCAACCAGGGCTTTTTTTCCGAAATGGGATGAATACCCAATATATCCAGAAAGCCGCTTGCGAATATGATTTCACCGGTGACACCGACCTGAACGGCTTTGATTCCTCGATTCGCCGCAAACATTGATGCAGCCATGCCGGTCAATCCGGCTCCAATCACCGCCAGATCACAAGAAATAATTTGGGTCATTCCGGGTCAATTCCTTTGCATGAAGCTCCAGATTCAGCAGTCCGCACTGCAAGGCTTCCTGAAGTTCGGCCTGCATGAGCTGCCCCCCCCAGAGAACAGGACGAAGCCCTTTCCATCGTTCCCGTAGAAAATCGCTGATGCAGGTCAGGTTGCGGTCGGAATACCGGACATCCCGATCATGAAGATACGTTGAAACCCGCAAACTGCAAAAGGCCCCCTGGCAGGGTCCTTTTCCGATCCGGCTTCTGAGGGAAATGGATTTTAGGTCCGGTTTCATGTTCTGTTCCTGAATTACGGAGATCACACCTTCCACCACGCTTTTGGGAACCATTTCACACTCGCACAGAAGCATATCTCCAACATCATGCGCCCTGAACCAGAGCTTTGGCGACAGGCCAGGCTCGCTCCATTGGCATTCCGGGCTCGCAGGAAGGGGTTGTATCCGGGTCAAACAGGGAGATGAAACCCCCAAACGTTGACAGACCAGATCCGCGCCTTTTTCCGCCATCAGCCGATAAGTCGTCAGCTTTCCGCCGGCAATCGTGACAAAATTGACGAGGCCGTCTTTTTCGTGGTCCAGGACGGCAAAGCCCCTGCTTTGGGAACGGCCGCCGTCTTCGGTATGGCTTCCAATCAGGGGCCGGACGCCTGAATACGCCCGGATATAGCGGGCGAATTCCAGCATTGGAATCATAAGCGATGCCTGGTCAACAATCCTGTCGATTTCGGGAATGGAAGGATGGGCGTGATCCGGTGCATCAATCTGAACCGATGTCGTCCCCAGAAGAGATACCGTTCCACCAGGCACCAGAATATCCCCGTCCCCTGGAGGGTGCAAACGGTTGATGACCCGCTGGGTGATCCTGTCCGAGGTGACCAGAAGCGAGCCTTGAGAATATACCATGGGGATGGAAATGCCGGCCAGGGCCGCAATCTCGGCTGTCCAGGCCCCGGAAGCATTGATGATCTGATCTGCTTCAATAAAAACTTCCTGTCCGCTTTCCGTGTGTATTAGCCGGACCCTGCAAATCCGCCCCTTCTCCATCTCAAACCCCAGCACCTGGTGATGGCAGAGCAGGATCGCCCCCAATTTCCGGGCATGAGAGATGTTTTCGAGGGAAAGCTTGAATGGATCAACTGATGCATCCGGGGTAAGATAGGCTGCTATCACCCGATCTGAAAGCTCCGGCTCAAGCTCTTTCGCCGCTTTTGGGTCTATTGCTTCAACGGGAATGCCGCATCTGGCGCATAGACTCGGAAACTCCGCGATATAGGACGCATCATCCCCTTCAATGGCCACAAACATGCCACCAGTATCTTCAACACAGTGCGGCGCCAACGCTTTTAAAAGGAGGCTTTCCTCCCGGCATTCCATTGATGTCATCGCATCATTCAGCACATAGCGGGCGCCACTGTGCAAAAGACCATGATTGCTTCCGGAGGCGCCGGCATTGATGTCCCTGCGTTCAACCAGGATACAGGCGACACCGCGAAGGGCCAGATCCCGGGCAATTCCCGTGCCGGTGGCTCCACCCCCGATAATCAGAGCCTGGGTTTTATGGATTTGCATGGAAAAGAACTCCCTTATCAGTAGATAGCCAGTGTCGTGGCCGCATCAAAAATATGAAGCTGGTTGAGGTTCAGGACAATCCTGACCCGGTCGTCTATGCGGATCATTTTTTTCCCGTCACACCGGGCGATAAAAGATGCGCCATCAAAGCGGATGTGAACATGAGACTCATTTCCCAGCGGTTCAACTACATCCACGATGCCATTGATCTTCCAATTTTCCGGAAATGGTGATTCGCTGTCCACCACCATCAAATCCTCAGTACGAAGTCCCACAATAACCGGTTGTCCTTCCTGAAACGCCTTTCCCGAAAACAGTGGTTTATCTGGAACCGGAACCTGAAATTTCCCGCCAAAGTCCAGATTCCACTCGGTACCGTTTTTAGCCATTCGGGCAGGAACCAGATTCATGGGCGGGCTTCCGATAAAGCCCGCCACAAAAGTATTTACCGGATTCTGAAAAATGTCTATGGGTTTTCCCACCTGTTCGATATAGCCGTCCCGAAGCACTACGATACGATCGGCCAGGGTCATGGCCTCCACCTGGTCATGTGTGACATAAATGACGGTGGATTGCACTTTGTGATGCAGCCGTTTAATTTCCGCGCGCATCTGGGTTCGCAGTTTGGCATCCAGATTGGAAAGCGGCTCATCAAATAAAAACACCGCCGGCTTTCGCACAATGGCTCTTCCCATCGCCACCCGCTGCCGCTGACCGCCGGAAAGCTCAAATGGCTTTCTGTACAATAACTGTTCAATGCCAAGAATTTCCGCAGCTTCCTGAACACGGGATTTAATCTCTTCATGCGGCGTTTTCTTGAGCTTTAATCCAAAAGACATGTTTTCCATCACATTCATGTGCGGATACAGGGCATAATTCTGAAAAACCATTGCGATATCCCTGTCCTTTGGCGCAACGTCATTGACCACGCGATCTCCGATACGAATCACTCCGGCGGTGATTTTCTCAAGACCTGCAACCATCCGCAAAATGGTGGATTTCCCGCACCCCGAAGGGCCTACAAGGACAATGAATTCCCGGCTCTCTATATCAAGGGACACGCCGTGAACGACTTCAATCTTTCCAAACTGTTTAACCACCTGTTCCAGAATAACGTTTGCCACGATACGGTCCTATTCGTTAAATATGGATGATGACGATGGACGTTAAAAACATGTTTTCAGGGTTCAAGTCAAGCATTCTTTATAAACCGCCGAAGATGCATCATTCAACTGCATGACACTGCGGACAAGATTTATTCTTGACTCGAATGCATATTATCGTTATAGGCCCAAGTGATAACCAATCATCGTTTTATGGCGTATCCATGGTATCAACCACAGTCGATTGATATATTCAAACCATTAAGTTTAAAGGAGGGTCCAAATGAAACTAAGACAGTTTACAGTTGTCCTGGCACTGGGGATTCTGATGCTTTTTCCGGCATCGGATGCGATGGCCAACCCGATTGAGATTCAGTTCTGGCATGCACAAAGACCACCTCGGGAAAATACCCTGAATAAAATTGTGGAAGCTTACAACAAATCTCAGACGAAATATCAGGTCGTCGCATCCTTCAAAGGTTCTTATGACGAAACCTTGAACGCCGGCATAGCCGCTTTCCGCTCCAAAAAACAACCGCACATTCTCCAGGTTTATGAAGTCGGAACCCAGACCATGATGCTTTCAAACGCCATATACCCAGTGTTCAACCTCATGAAGGATACTGGCCACAATATCGACTGGAAATCATATCTCCAACCGGTTCTCTCCTATTATGTTTCCTCCAATGGCGAACTCCAGTCCATGCCGTTTAATTCATCGACCCCAATCATGTATTATAACAAGGACCTTTTCAAGAAAGCCGGACTCACCGGCCCCCCAAGAACCTGGGATGAAATGGGCGAATACACCAAAAAGCTGGTAGCCTCCGGTACCGAATACGGAATGGCATCCGCCTGGCAAACCTGGGTAATGATTGAAAACTATAGCGCCATTCAGAATATTCCGCTTGCCACCAAATCCAACGGTTTCGATGGACTGGACACCGAACTGACCATCAATAATCCCATGGTGGTGAAACATATAGAACGGCTGAAGAGCTGGATGGATGACAAACGGTTTGTCTATGAAGAACGCGAATACAAAGGCCCTGAAGCGGCTTTCATCTCCGGAAAATGCGCCATTCTGATGGACAGCATTGGTGCGATAGGCGCCGTGAAGAGCGCCAAATTCGACTGGGGCGCAGCCCCGCTTCCGGTTGAAGCTTCTATGAAAGAGCCCCAGAACAGTATCATCGGTGGCGCATCCCTGTGGGTCTTAAAAGGTCTCCCCCAGGAAGAATATCAGGGCGTAGCGGATTTTTTGGCGTTTCAGGCAAGTGAAGAAATGCAAATAATATGGCACAAGGAAACCGGTTATTTACCAATCACCTTGCAGGCTTACAACAAACTGAAGGCAGACGGTTTTTATCTGCAGGAACCCATTCAGGAAGTGGGAATTCTTCAGTTGACCCGCAAGGACCCGACTGCGAATTCACGCGGAATCCGGCTGGGAAGCTTTTCTCAGATCCGCGATGTCATGAACGAAGAGTTGGAAATGCTCTGGCAGGGCAAAAAAACCGCCAAGCAGGCGCTGGATGAAGCAGTCAGCAGGGGCAATGATATCCTGCGACAATTTGAGAAACGCAGCAAATAACTCCGGTTTTAAAACGTTGAACTTTGACCGTTCACTGTGAACTGTGAACGGTCAACGGTCTTTATTATCCACAAAAAGGCAACCGCGCTTATCCATGCTGAAACGCTCTTTTTTTTCCAGCAAATATCTGCCTTACCTGTTGATTCTGCCCCAGACCCTTGTCATTTTGACATTTTTCTACTGGCCGGCGGCTCAGGCGCTTTTCCAGTCATTCATGCTGAGCGATCCTTTTGGCGTGAACTCCCAGTTTGTATGGTTTGACAACTTCAGTCGGTTGTTTAAAGATTGGTATTATTGGAAATCAATCGGTATTACATTTTTTTTCAGTTTTTCAACAGCCCTTCTGTCGATTTCAATCGGGCTGCTGGTAGCCGCCATGGCCAATCGGGTATTAAAGGCCAAAGCAATCATCCGGACATTTCTGATTTGGCCTTATGCCATTGCTCCGGCCATCTCCGGCATAGTGTGGCTGTTTCTGTTTCATCCCTCTTTCGGAGTGATAGCCTATTCGGTCATGCGCTGGCTCGGTATTCACTGGAATCCGATACTGGACGGAAACGATGCGCTGTTTCTGGTGGTTATCGCCAGTGCGTGGAAGCAGATCAGCTATAATTTTGTTTTTTTCATTGCAGGACTTCAGTCCATTCCCAAATCCCTGATTGAGGCAGCCGCCATTGACGGCGCCAGCCCCCTGCGGCGGTTCTGGGTCATTACATTTCCCCTTCTGTCCCCTACCCTGTTTTTTCTTCTGGTCATGAATGTTGTATATGCATTTTTCGAAACCTTCGGCATTATCCACACTGTAACCCAGGGAGGTCCCGGCGGGTCCACGATGACCATGGTCTATAAAGTTTATAAGGATGGCTTTGTGGGGCTGGATCTGGGATCATCCGCCGCCCAGTCGGTTGTTCTTATGATCTTGATCGTTGTATTAACAGTCCTGCAGTTCAAATATGTTGAAAAAAAGGTGCAATATACGGGATAAGCACTATGGTTGAAAAAACGCCCTGGCTGGATTTATTGACCTATACCCTGTTAATTCTGGGAATCGGCATTGTCGGATTTCCTCTTTTCTACACCATCGTTGCAGCAACGCTCCCGGTTGAAGAAGTGTCCAGAATCCCCATGCCCCTGATCCCCGGCGATCAACTGCTGGTCAATCTGAAGACCGCCTGGATCAAAGGCAATCTTGGCATCCAGATGTGGAATTCCTTTATCATGGCGGCAGGAATTACCTTCGGAAAAATATCCGTTTCCATGCTGGCGGCTTTTGCCATTGTCTATTTTGATTTTCGATTCAGAAAGATCGCCTTTGTGTCGGTTTTCTGCACCCTGATGCTGCCGGTAGAGGTCCGTATTCTCCCCACTTACGAGGTAACCGCCAATGTGTTTGGTCCGATTCAGCAGATACTGGCGGTTTTTCATGTGGATACGCTCATCGGATTTTTCACTGGCAACCGTTTTCGTATCTCCATAGAATTCAGCCTGCTGGACAGTTATGCCGGTCTCATTCTTCCCCTGGTCGCCTCTGCCACCGCAACGTTTCTGTTTCGGCAATTTTTCCTGACGGTTCCGGAAGAACTCTGTGAAGCCGCCAAAATCGACGGAGCATCTCCAATGAAGTTCTTTACACGGATTCTGCTCCCGCTTTCTAAAACCAATATTGCCGCCTTGATCGTCATTGATTTTATTTACGGCTGGAACCAGTATCTTTGGCCCCTGCTGATCACCACCAACCCGAAGATGTCAACTGCCGTTATCGGATTGATACGATTGATTCCTCAAATGGAAGACCTTCCCACATGGAACGTAGCACTGGCAGGAGCCCTTATTGTCATGCTGCCTCCGGTTCTGGTTGTGCTTTTCATGCAGCGATGGTTTGTTAAAGGGCTGGTGGATACTGAAAAATAATGATGAAATTCATCATCCCAAAGGAATTGATATGAATTTAAATTTTCAAAACGTTCTGGTCACCGGTTCTGCCGGTTTTATAGGTTATCACCTCTCGCTTCGGCTGCTGAAAATGGGTTGCCAGGTTGCGGGTATTGATAACATGAATCCCTACTATGATGTCGGTCTAAAGCAGTCCAGACTGGATCAGTTGCTTGCATTTGACAATTTTTCGTTTCATCCTGATGATCTTTCAGATCGATCCGGGCTGGAATCTGTTTTCAAGAAGCACCAACCCTTTGACGTGGTAGTGAACCTGGCGGCCCAGGCAGGTGTTCGGTATTCCCTGACCAACCCCCATGCATACATAGATTCCAATATCGTCGGATTTGTGAATCTTCTGGAATGTTGCCGATACAACCAGGTGAAACATCTTGTGTTTGCCTCTTCCAGCTCCGTATATGGGGCGAACACGCTGATGCCGTTTTCGGTGCATCACAACGTGGACCATCCGATATCACTTTACGCCGCCACAAAAAAAGCCAATGAGCTGATGGCCCACACCTACAGCCACCTTTACAACATGCACTGCACAGGACTGAGGTTTTTCACTGTCTACGGTCCCTGGGGAAGGCCAGATATGGCCTTGTTTCTGTTTGTCCGGGCGATTCTTGAAGACAATCCCATTCAGGTTTTTAACCACGGCAAAATGAGACGGGATTTTACATATATTGACGATATCATCGAAGGCGTTTTCCGGATCATGGGAAAACTGCCTCAGCCCAATCTTTCATGGAACGGGGACTGCCCTGATCCTGGAACATCATATATTCCTTACAAAATCTATAACATCGGGAACAATAACCCAGTAGAATTATCAACATTTATCGAGATCATTGAAAAGAATCTTGGAAAGACCGCACGCAAAACATATATGGATCTTCAGTTAGGAGACGTGGTGTCCACTTATGCCGATATCGACGATCTGATTGCAGATGTGGGGTTCAAGCCCCAAACTCCTCTTGAAGTCGGGATTGAAAGGTTCATTGCCTGGTACAGGGAGTATTATTCAAAGCCGTAAACCAAACGGCAGGCTCTTCAACGAATGATAGGGAAAATGCAGAGGTTATGATGAATCTGATAATTGAGATTGAGCAGGAAGAAGACGGTCGATGGATTGCTGAAATTCCGGAGATTCCGGGCGCTATGACTTACGGACAAACCAGTCAACAAGCTGTTATTTCGGTAAAATCATTAGCTTTGCGAATATTGGCGGACCGTTTGGAGCATGGCGAAAGTATTCCTGAAATGGAACAGGTTTTCCTGATAGCCGCATGAGTCAATGGAAAGCTGCGAAAGCAAGACTTGTTTTATCTGCATTGTTGCATATAGGCTGGGCGATTAAACGCAAAGCAAAAGGCTCTCACCGACTACTTTCAAAAAAGGGGTGGGCTGATTTTGTATTTTCTTTTCATAACAATGAAGAAATAGGTCCACGCATGTTATCACGTATTGCAAAGAAAACAGGTTTAATACCAGAGGATTTATAGAAAGTACCCATAAGGAGACGGAATGATTTCACAAAGTCTTTATACCGAAAAAACGTGGAAAAAGCTCATGGATAGGGCAGAGGTGATGAATCAGCCGCAAAACCATCTGAAGCATCTTGTCGCCGAACCCAACCGTTTAAACGCATTTTCCCTGTCCGCCGCAGATATTTTTTTTGATTTTTCACGGCAGCGGCTCGACTCAATCACCCTCGAACTGCTTTTTGAACTCGCCCGCACCCGCGGAGTTCTGGAAAAGTTTGCAGCTATGGTACAAGGCGAAAGACTGAATGTGACGGAAAACAGGGCTGCACTTCATACGGCAACCCGCGATTTTTCCAGCACTTCCCTTTTTCTTGATGGAAAGGATATCCTTTCCGAACTCAGAGATGTTAACCGCCAGATAAAAGTATTTTCCGATCAGGTTCATAGCGGAGTGATTTGCGGATCTACAGGTAAGCGTTTCAGTCATGTCGTGGTTATCGGCATCGGCGGCTCCTATCTGGGAACGGAATTCGTTTCAACGGCACTCAAATCGTATGCGGACAGAGGGATTGATCTTCACTATCTGTCGAATGTGGACATCCATAATTTTGGGGCGATTGTCAAAGAAATTGACCCTGAAGCCACGCTGTGGCTAATTATCTCAAAAAGCTACACAACGCCGGAGACCTTATCCAACGAAGGCCTGGCCCGGGCGTTCATGGCTGAAAAAGGAATTGACCCCTCAAAACATATTGTTACTGTAACCAGCAAGGGAAGTCCTGGGGACAATCCTGCCAATCCCGTACTTCAATCCTTTAACATGTTCGATTTCATCGGAGGCAGGTACAGCGTTAGCTCCGCAGTCGGCGCAGTTCCCCTCAGCCTGTATTTGGGATATGAGATATTTGAGCGTTTTCTGAAAGGAGCAGAAGCCATGGATTTTCATGCCCTTCACTCCCAGGTTCATGAAAACATACCTCTTGCGGCTGCACTGATTGCGATCTGGAACAACAATTTTCTAAAGTATCCTGCTCAGGCCATTATCCCGTATTCAGCCCCTTTGGCAAAACTGGCACCACATGTTCAGCAGCTCAATATGGAAAGTAACGGCAAAATGGTCAATACCGAGGGCGTATTCATGGAAGAGCCTTGCGGAACCATAATTTTTGGGGAACCAGGCACCAACGCCCAGCATTCGTTTTTTCAACTTGCTCACCAGGGAAGGGCTTTTCCGATCGAATTTATCGGCGTTGTCCATCCGCAGTTTCCTCAATACCAGACTCTGTCCAAGGGGGTAACCAATCATCAGGAGCTCTGGGCAAATCTGCTTTCCCAACCCATGGCTCTTGCCATCGGAAAAGAGGATGCAGATCCAGCCAGGTATTTTCCCGGCAATCGTCCGTCATCAACGCTGATTTTAAAGGATATTTCTCCGGAAAGCGTTGGAAAACTCCTGTCGTTTTACGAAGCCAGAACCGTTTTTGAGGCATTTATCTGGGATACCAATCCTTTTGATCAGTTCGGTGTGGAGCTGGGAAAAGTTCTGGCTGGGGAAATCCGCAAAGAAATGGCTGCCAGAAATAAGAACAGTTCGCATTCATTGGATTCGTCAGACCCCATCACCCGATTTTATTTGGAGATGTTGCTTTCAAGCTGAAGATTAGCCAAACAGGTCCGCATGTGCGCCGGTACGAACAAGCCAGATATTTTTCTCATCACGCTTGTATATCAACAACCAATCAGGCTCGATATGTATATCTCGATAGCCTTTCCAGTATCCTTTAAGCGGGTGATCTTTCAATTCACCCGGCAATGGCTGATCGCTTGTCAATAATGTGATGACGGCTCTCAGCTTTGTGGTGTCCTTTCCGCGTCGGATCGCCAAAGCCGCATCCTTATCGAATCTGTGGGACGTGTGTACATTGCGCCGTCCCATCAGATGCCAAGCTTTTCATACAGGTCGGCGGTGCTGTCGTATGTCGTCACCTCACAACGTTCCACAGCTTCGATGGCTGCGATGGTATCAGCGTTTGGCAGCTCCTGTCGGGAAATAAATGCACGCATCAATTCGCGAACGATCTGCGCCGCCGGTCGGTGCATGGCAGCCGCCGCTACGATAAATCTGTCGCGCAATTCCGACTCCATTTTGATTGACATTTGAACCTCTTTAGGCATGGCTTTTTTCCTCTCAAGAGTTCGTAGGTTGCCCAGTGATTGTGGATGACAACAATGAGTGAGCAAAATTATCGGATGTTAAAAGTCATGTCAACAGATATTCATTAAACCCCATACTGCTCAGGACCCGCTGAATCTGATTCTGATAACCCACTTTATCCGTTCTGCTGTTTAATCCGGCATTGCGCTGCGTTCATATCCCGGATGTGCATGTGTAAGAGTTCATTTCGGGTATAGCCCAACATGCGGCAGTATGACTGGTTGACTTCGATCAATTATTCTTCCCTCTGATTCAAACACCCAGAAACCATCCTGTGTGGTTTCAAGAATGGTGATGGATAATCTTTCCCGCTCCCGCAAAGCCTCAGCTCGAACCAGGCACAAGGACAGCACTTGTCCTGCCACCAAACGCACCGGCTGATTCCGGCACTTTCTTCCGTCAAATCCCCTGAATTGTTCGCCATACTTAAGTGTTTTTCCGTCTTTTTGCCATCGGTGGAAGATTTTTTCCGGGATTTAGCGGCATCCTTCATATTACCCCAAAAGTAGTTGGCACTTTTTGCCGAGATGCCGGTGCCGATGGAATGGCGCGCGTTGGCACCTGCCCAAACAGCGATCGCCAGAGGCAAAACCCAAAAAAATTTCACCTGACAAAAGCAACCCGCATTCATTTCTACTGACTGCCTTGAACAACAAAGACTCTCATTCGTTATAGATATCAAGAGACAAGGAAATTAAACCAGAAATACAAAATTTCGACTCTGAGATGAACAAAAACGCTTCCCGATCGTTAGACTGATCAGAAGGGAAAAAAACAAAGAGAGGAGGGATGTAACAATGAGGGATTGAAGCATTGACCATATCAGAGGGTATTCGTGTTACAGCCAATGAAAAAAAGATAGAAACGATTCATTCACAAATAAATGGGGAGACAGAAATGACAAATAAATTGACATCACGCATCAGAATTCTGGCAGTTGTT
>JBAXVB010000009.1:0-35946 GCA_037129415.1 Deltaproteobacteria bacterium | reverse complement strand
GGATTCAGAAGTAAAAAAGAATTTTTCGCTCATGAGTTCTCCTTTAAGAATTCAGTTTCTCTTTGTTCCATATCAATTGGGTTCCCATTCGGTGGCCGTCCGGGAATGAAAAATGGTTGTCATTGTGGCAATATAATTTTTCAGATATTAAATTGCCGATTATTTTTCTGAAAGACTATAGTAGCATGTTGTCAATCAGGCGGGTTTTCCCTACTTTTACGGCAAGCGCCATTACTACGGGCCTGTCGATGGTTTGAATGTCCTCCAGCGTATCCGGATCGCAGATGGTAATGTAGTCGATAACGGTTTCAGGAAAAGACAGAATCAGGTTGACAGCCGACTGGATAAGAGCTTTGGCATCTGTCAATCCGTTCTCAATATGCTTCCTGGTCTGGCAAAGCGCCTGATACAGAGTCAGGGCGGATGGCCTTTGGGATGCGCTCAGGTATGCATTGCGGGAACTCATGGCAAGTCCATCGGATTCCCGGACAGTGGGGCCGCTGGTAATCTGAATATCCAGGTCCAGATCCTGAACCAGTTGCCGAATGACCCTGAGCTGCTGATAATCCTTTTGGCCGAATATGGCAGTGTTGGGTTTGACGATATTGAACAGCTTGGTCACAACTGTTGCAACCCCTCTGAAAAAGGCCGGCCTTGATATACCGCAGAGGTGAAGCGGAAGCTGTTCAAGGGCAATGAATGTTTGAAATCGGGGGCCGTACATCTGTGATGCAGTTGGATAGAAAAGAATATCCACACCTTCTTTCTGGCAAAGAGACTGATCGCGTTCAAAGTCCCTGGGGTAGGTGCCAAGGTCTTCGCCAGGCCCAAACTGAGTTGGATTCACAAAAATACTGACCACCAGCGTATCCGCCATGCTTTTGGCCAGCCGCATCAACGACAAATGGCCTTCGTGAAGATAGCCCATCGTTGGAACAAAACCAATGGTTTTTCCCTGATTTCTCAGGTGGTTTGATCGAGCCTGCATCTCGGTTTTTAACGATATGATGTCGATGGGCGCCCCCTTGCAAGTTATAACTTTGTCAATTCTGTGGAATCCAGAATATCTTTTAGCCTAATCGTTGGCTTAATAATAATCAGATTAGCTTCATTTACAATGACTTTTACTCTGAATGCTTTATCACAAAGCCGCTGAATTTACAATAAGGCTCTTGCAGCAACCTGGGAGGTTAGTCAGAAGATGAATAAATCGGATGGCGGGATGGCGGTATGCCGGCATATCGGCAGTTAGACAACCTGATAGATAAGCATATTATTTTTAATGGGCAATTATCTGTCCCCCCGAGAATGATTACATTGACTTTAAATTGCTGCTTCGATATAAATTTGAAAAATAATGAAGTTGTCGAAAGGAAATACAATATGAATTTAGATCATCAAGACAATCAGGCCCGCATCGAACCAGTTAGACTGGGCATAGAGAGTCAGTTCAAGTTTCGGTGTCATAAGGACATCAGTTGTTTTACCCGGTGCTGCAGAGGCATCAGCATCATTCTCACGCCACTGGATATCATTCTCCTGAAAAAGCGATTGGAGTTGACATCAGGCCAGTTTTTGGCCCTTTATACAGTACCTCAACTGCTTGAAAAAACCGATCTGCCGCTGGTCCTGTTGAAACTTCTGGATGATGAATCCAAATCCTGCCCGTTTGTCCGGGACGATGGATGTTTGGTCTATGCGGATCGGCCCACCACTTGCCGGTATTATCCGCTCGGCGTCGCCTCTCTCAGCCACAAGGAAGGCGCCGACGATGAGGGTTTTTACATCAAAATTGAAGAGCCGCATTGCAAGGGCTTTGAAGAGGACAAGAACTGGTCCGTTCGGGAGTGGCGCCGGGACCAGGGCGTGGACGTTCACGACGAGATCAATGCTGGATGGACGGATCTGGTGGTTCGCAAGCGATCTTTCCCCATGAATATCCAACTCACGGAAAAAGCCAAGCAGCTTTTTTTCATGGTCAGTTATGATATTGATGGGTTTCGGGATTTTGTTCTGGAAAGCTCATTTCTCAAAAGATATCCTATAGACGATCAAACGATTGAAAACATTAAAACCGATGATGTGGCGCTGCTGATCTACGGAATGACATGGCTGAAAAATGTGCTTTTTAAAGAAAAAAATCAGGAACTACCAGTTTTACAGGGTGCAGTGTAAATTTGTCCTCCACACAAGTGCCTGATTTTACATAAGTATGCTGCGAACGGGCATAATCTTAACTTTTGAACCCCCTCCCCCACCCCCTAACCCCCTCCCGCAAGGGGAGGGGGACTTTCACTCCCTTAAACCATTATTATTTTTCTGGTTTTTTTGACAAAATCATCTGATAGGCGGTTTTCCGGGAGATGCCGAATTTCAATGCAATTTTCCTGGCAAGATCACCGGGACTTTCCGCCGTGTGCGGAACATACTCCGTGAGTATAGACTCCATGGATTCGGCGGAAATGGGATTGTCCTTGTTTTTCCCGGAAAACACCAGAGTACATTCGCCTTTAATTTCCTTGCGGCCGGACAGATCGGCCAGTATCTTTGAAATAGGTCCGCGAATAAACTCTTCATACCGTTTTGTCATTTCCCGGCATAGGACTCCAGAGCGATCCCCCAAAACCACCAGTGCATCATTCAAAAAAGATAGAACCCGCTTTGGAGATTCATAAAAAATCAAGGTTCTGGGTTCGTTTTCAATGTCCTTCAACAGGGCGGTTCGCCGAACCTGTTTTTTGGGGGGAAACCCAAAAAAAACGAAGGCATCCGTGGGAAGTCCTGAAACGCTGAGGGCTGCAATGGCTGCGGATACGCCGGGAACGGGAATCACCTTAACGCCTGCCTGAATCGCCGCACAGATCAGCCTGTATCCGGGATCCGATACCGACGGGGTTCCGGCATCGGAAACCAGCGCAATGGAAACTCCATCCTGAAGTTTCTGGATGAACTGGGGAGCACGTTCGGCTTCATTGTGATCATGATAGGAAATGAGCGGAGATGAGATATTATACCTGGAAAGCATTCGGCCAGTGTGACGGGTATCCTCCGCAGCCACCATGTCAACACCAGACAGTACGCCAATGGCGCGCAGGGTGATATCCTCAAAATTGCCAATCGGGGTCGCCACCACATAGAGCGCTCCTTTTTCAACACTCTGGGACGCGTCAGCAACCGGTAAGTTCAAAGGCATTTTTGATAAGCTCAATGGTGTCCTGTCCGGAATTTGAAAATATCGCTACCACATCAAACCGGGCCCGAACATGGCTTTGGTGGGTGGATTTGAGATACTGAAGGGCTACTTTTGAAATTTTGCGTTTTTTTTGAAGGGTGACTGCTTGTTTGGGGCTGCCGAAAGCTGCAGAAGATCTGGATTTAACTTCGACAAAGGCGATGGTTTCATTGTCTTTGGCAATGATATCAATTTCTCCCATACGGGTGCGATAATTCTGTTCGATAATGAGGTATCCCTGCCGTTTTAAATAGATCGCCGCCAGGGATTCATTATTTTTTCCAAATATCTGAAAGGAATTTACCATAATTTCCCCACTCCTTTAACCCCCTTAAAACTTTTACGGTGAATGGGGGAACAGCCGTAAGTTCTGATGGCTTCTTTGTGAAATGGGGTCGGATATCCCTTGTGAATGGCGAAACCAAAATCCGGATAGTCTTCGTGATAGCGTACCATCAGGCTGTCCCGGGTCACTTTCGCAATAATGGAGGCAGCCCCGATGGAAATGCTCAAGGCATCTCCTTTCGGGATGGCTTGCTGCGAAAGTGAAAAAGGCAGGCAGAAAATTCCGTCAATCAACACATGTTCTGGAAGGGGAGAAAGATTTTTGACAGCAATGACCATTGACAGCAGGGAAGCCTTTAAAATATTCGTTCTGTCAATCTCGCCGGAATCCACAATGCCGATACCAATGGCATCAGCATTTTCATATATCTGCTGATAGAGAAACTGTCGTTTTTTTGGAGACAGCTTTTTGGAATCCGTTACACCCGAAACCGAAAAGGAAAAAGGGAGAATCACAGCGGCCGACACAACTGGACCGGCCAGGGGACCCCGGCCAGCCTCGTCAACGCCCGCGATTCGCGTAAAACCGATCTGTCGCGCCTGGTTCTCGTATCTCCACAGGTCAATACCCATCTGGTCTTTTCAGGAACGATCTTCTTTAATTCTGGCGGCTTTACCCTTCAGTTTACGAATATAGTAAATTTTGGCTCGCCGAACAGCTCCTTTTGAAACCACTTCAATCCGGTCAATGATCGGTGAATGCAGCGGGAAAATACGCTCAACCCCGATTCCGTAAGAAACTTTTCTTACCATGAAGGTCGCATTTGTGGTGCCTCTGCGCTTGCTGAGCACCACACCTTCGAAAGCCTGAATACGTTCTTTCTCACCTTCCTTGATTTTGACATGAACCTTTACCGTATCTCCGGCGGAAAATCGCGGCAGATCCAGTCGCATCATTTCTTTTTCCAAAAGCTTGACAATTTCCATAATTCCCCCCAAATATATGTTATGCAGCAATTTAACAGAATAATATAAATTCAAATAATCAAAAAAGAATTAACATGGATGAACAGGATAGACAGGATAAAAACAAGAGATGCTTCTATTCTGTTTTTTGGGCTATTATACTGTTTATCCGGTATATCAATGTCAATTCTTTTGTTTAAAATTCGTCATCCTAAAATCATGAGTTTATCAGTCATTCCAAAGATGATCGTCCCAGCAGGCGATCCAAAATAATGGACGTTGCAGAACGGACCGACAGGTGGTTATATTCCGTATTGCCAAGAATCGGTTCCAGAATATGATCCGCCTCTTCCATGCAATCCCGTGAAAGCCCCCACGCCGTGCCAAACACCAGCAGATAGGGAGTTCCTGTTTCCAGCAGTTTCCGAAACCGGGGTATGGAAATGACACCGGAATGATCCCTTGCGCTGGTCACAACAGTACGGGGATACCCTTCTCCCCTCAAGTCTATGTCTTCACGGGCCTTTTCCAGAGTATCCTGAATGCAAACCATTTCCAGCGCCTGACACCGCTTTGGATTGTAAACTGATCCTGAGCCTGTTGTCCAGTGCGAAACCAGCGTCTTTACCAGCGACTGTTGATCCTCAAGCGGGGTAACGATATAAAGCGCTCTTGCCCCATAAGTTTTGGCAGCCCTTGCCATGTCATGAATATCCAGGTTGGTCACAGCAGATGCGATGATTTCCCCGCGCTTATTGACGACTGGGTAATGAGCCAATGCCAGATATAGATTGGGACTGCAGTATATGGTCAATGTCCAAACGCCACTGTTGAAGAATTCTAACCTCAGCCAGTGTAAGCTGGCGCCGCATCAATAAATCCCTGCGTTTCAAAACTGTGCGGATCAGCGACGATTCCAGTCGCCATTTTTCAATTTCCGCATGATTGCCCGAAAGCAAAACTTCCGGAACCGCATCGCCTTCGAAATTCGGGGGCCGTGTGTAATGGCCATGTTCCAGAAGGCTGTCGCTAAAGGAATCTTTTTGAGCGGATTCATCGCCCCCGAGGGCACCAGGAATCAACCGGGTTACAGCTTCCATTAGTACCATCGCCGGCAGCTCTCCGCCGGTCAATACATAATCGCCAATCGAAATTTCATCATCCACAAACTGCTGACAGATGCGCTCGTCTATACCCTCGTACCGGCCGCAAATCAAAATCAGTCCGGGCTGCATGGAAAGTTCTGCAGCAATCTCCTGATTAAATGCCCGGCCCTGCGGAGACAGATAGACGGTTTTGGCGCCAGGCACCGCTTTTACGGCCCAGCGGATGGCCGCCGCCAGAGGCTCCGGCTTCATGACCATACCGTTTCCACCGCCATAAGGACGGTCATCGGTTGCCTGATGCCTGCCTGCGGCAAATTCGCGGATATTCACGGCAGAGGCGGAAATCATGCCCTGCTCAATAGCCCGCCTGATAATGCCATGGTCCCAGAAGAGCTGAAACATTTCTGGAAAAATTGTTAATGCGACAAAATTCATGGACGACTTTCAGAAGCAACCTGCTTCCGCCTTTGCCCCATAACAGAGAATTCTCTTCTACAGACCTTCAGGAATATCCACCCGCATGATCTTCCGGTTCAAATCAATTTCCAGAACAACCGAGGCAATGGCTGGAATCAGAATTTCACCGGCATCCGGGGTCTGAATCACATACACATCGTTGCTGCCGGTCTCGATAAGGGAGGTGACAGTTCCAACATGGCGCCCATCAACCGAAATCACCGACATTCCCGCAATGTCCGACCAGTAATAGGTGTCCGGCTCAAGGTCGGGCAGACTGGATTTTTCCACCAGCAAATCTGAACCCGGCAACGTTTCAGCCAGGTTGCGATCTGAGATCCCCTTTAACAAGAGAAGCTGCTTTCGTCCCTGCGGCCTGGCGTCCACGATCTCCATCACACGGCTTCCGCCTTTAGAATCCCGAACGATCACAGCATGTCCAGGCGCAAATACTGAAAAAAACTCCGCCTCGCAGTGAACCTTTACATATCCCTTAATGCCATGAACGCCGACAATTTTTCCAATGATCACGGTATCCGGATTCATTTCGCTTCAACAGCCTTATTCGATGATTTCAAGGACCATCCGTTTTTTGATCTTGGCTGAAGCTGCGCTGAGAAGGGTTCGCATAGCCTTGGCCGTCCGCCCCTGTTTTCCAATGACCTTTCCAAAATCCTCTTTGGCGACCCTCAGCGACAGCACAGATGTCTGGCTCCCCTCAATCTCGGAAACAGACACCTGCTCAGGGTGGTCAACAAGCGCTCGGACAATGTAACCGATCAGATCTTTCATAGCTCCATCTCCTTGGCTGGCAGGCGAGAATCCATAAATGACGTTATGATCAAGTACCTCAGACTGAGATATCCGACATACCCTGTTTTCTCAATATGCTTCTGACCGTATCGGTTGGTGTTGCGCCCTGGCCGATCCAGTACTGAACACGATCCTTTTTCAGGGTGACATCAGCCGGCGTGTTCAGCGGATTATATGTTCCCAGATTTTCCAGAAATTTGCCATCCCTGGGACATTGACCATCTGCTGCCACGATACGGTAAAATGGTCGTTTTTTTGCGCCGTGTCTGGCCAGTCGAATTTTAACAGACATACATTTCTCCTTGTAATGATGTAATTTGGAAATTACGAACGAATAATCACTAATTTACCGTTGAAAATACTTTTAAACCACGAAACACACGAAAGTTTTCATTCATGGGGGCGGCATAGACGATACCATGAGCGTTTATAATTATTTAAATGGCGAAAAGCCTCTTCCAAACTTTTTGAGGCCGCCCTTGTTTATTTTCTTCATCATCTTCATAACATTGTCGTAGTTTTTCAGCAATTGATTCACATCCTGAACCGTTGTGCCGCTGCCACTGGCAATACGCTTTCTTCGGCTGCCGTTGAGTATGCTGTGCTTGTGACGCTCCTGCGAGGTCATGGAATTGATAATGGCCACAACCCTGCCCAGTTCTTTTTCATCCACCTGAAGATCCTTCAGATGTTTGTTTTGACCCACACCCGGGATCATGTTGATGAGATCGGTCAAAGATCCCATTTTTCGAATCTGAAGCATCTGATCCCGAAAATCTTCAAGGGTAAACTGACTTTTTCGAAGCTTTCTCTCCAGTTCAACAGCCTGTTTTTCGTCCACCACGGATTGAGCCTTCTCGATCATGGTCAGGACATCGCCCATTCCCAGAATCCTGGATGCCATTCGATCAGGATGGAACACCTCAAAATCATTAAGTTTTTCACCAACACCGATGAATTTTATCGGCTTATCAATGACCGACTTGATGGAAATTGCAGCTCCACCTCTGGCATCTCCGTCCATTTTGGTCAGAATCACACCGCCAATATTCAGCGCATCGTTAAAGGCGGTGGCGATGTTCACTGCGTCCTGACCGGTCATAGCATCAGCCACCAGTAAAATATCTGAAGGCTTCACCCTGTCCCGAATACGGACAAGTTCCTGCATCAGATCCGTATCAACGTGAAGCCGACCTGCGGTATCCAGAATCAGCGTATCCAGGCCTTCCCGGTGTGCCTGGTTTCTGGCTTCCATGCAGATATCAACCGGATCCATGTCCTGTGTTGACGGAAACACCGGAATGGAGAGCTGCTCGCCAAGCTTCTTTAGCTGTTCAATAGCCGCCGGACGATACACATCAGCGGGAACCAGATATGGCTTTTTTCCTTTTTTTCTTAAAAATATCGCAAGCTTTCCGGCAGTTGTGGTTTTCCCGGAGCCCTGAAGCCCAATGAGCATGATGGAAACCGGTCTTTCTCCCGACAGGTTCAGATCCTCCTGCCGGGAACCCATCAACCGGGTCAGTTCATCGTTGACAATCTTGACGACCTGCTGGCCTGGTGTCAGACTGGACATGACTTCCTGACCCAAAGCCCGGTCCTTGATATCGGCGACAAATTTTTTGACCACTTTATAGTGGACATCGGCCTCAAGAAGCGCCAATCGCACTTCTTTCAATCCATCCTGAATATTTTTTTCGGACAGCGTTCCATGACCCTTGAGCTGTTTAAAAATAGCATTCAGTTTGTCGCTGAGATTGTCAAACATAAAATTCACCTTGTTGCATTACTAAATCCTTGAAAATAGTATGGGAGAAGTGGTATGTCAAGAAAATTGTTTATTTTTCATGAAAGGCCAAAATATGAAAACCGGCATGAGTACATCCACACAAACGGACATCAAAAATCTGAGCAAGGAACAATTGGGAGCCTGGCTGGAGGAAAACGGAATCAAATCCTACCGCGCCGGTCAGATTTTCAAATGGGTATTTTCTCATCAGATTGACCAGTTTAACAGCATGACGGACCTAGGTCAAGAACTGCGAGAAAAACTTGCCGACCATTTTGTCATTTCCCGTCTGCAGACCGAAAGAATTGAGACATCCATAGACGGTTCACAAAAGTACCTTTTCAGGCTGGCGGATGGCAATCATGTAGAGACCGTACTGATCCCTGAAAAAAACCACTTAACCCTGTGTATCTCCAGCCAGGTAGGGTGTGCAATGGGGTGCAGTTTTTGCCTGACGGCAAGAGACGGGTTTGTTCGAAACCTTACGTCCGGCGAAATTGTTTCTCAGGTTCGGGATATCAAAAAGCATATCGGGACACAGCCCCTATCCAACATCGTCCTGATGGGGATGGGAGAGCCGCTTGCCAATTATGCGAATGTGGTTAAGGCCATTCGAATCCTGGCGGACAGGGATTTCGGACTCGAATTTTCAACCCGCAAGGTTACCCTGTCCACAGCCGGCCTGGTTCCGGAACTGCTTCAACTGGGAAAAGATATCTCAGTCAACCTTGCGGTATCGCTCAATGCAACGGACGATGACACCCGCAGCAGGCTTATGCCTATCAACAATAAATATCCTCTGGAAAATCTTCTGGAAGCTTGCATGAAGTATCCCCTTGCACCCCGAAAGCGGATCACTTTTGAATATATTTTACTCCGGGAAATTAACGATTCTCCGGAAGATGCCCTGCGTCTGACGAAACTGCTGCGGCCCATCAAGGCCAAAATTAATCTGATTCCTTTCAACGAACACCCCGGCAGTATATTTCAAAGGCCAGATGAAAAAAACATCCTGAAATTTCAGGATATACTGGTTCAGCACCACTATACAACCATGGTCAGAAACAGCAAAGGACAGGATATTTCCGCTGCCTGCGGGCAGTTGAGGGCAACCCATGAAATCGCTTGAAATTGAGATCAAGTTTTATGTACCGGACATTGATTCCATCCGTGCCAAAATCAGCTCTCTCGGAGCTGAGCTGAAGGACAGCGGCTTTGAAACCAACATCCTGTTTGATGATGAAGAGATGCGCCTTACTCAGGGGAAAAAACTGCTGCGACTTCGGCAGGATAGCCGTTGCCGACTGACCGTAAAAGCACCGCCTGATGATGTTGACACCACCAAAACCAATCAGTTTAAAATCTTCAGGGAACTGGAAGTGGGCGTGAGTGATTCTCAAACAATGATTGCCATTCTGGAGCAACTGGGTTTTTATCCACGGCAGGTTTATGAAAAACAGCGGGAAACTTATCTTTTTAAACATACAGAGTTATGCCTGGACACCCTGCCCTATGGGCATTTTCTGGAAATAGAGGGAGGAAAAGACGATATCCGGAAGGCGGCTGAGATCATCGGTTTAAGCTGGGAAAAAAGAATAACTGCTAATTACCTGTCCCTTTTTACAGCAATCCAAAAGCAGTTGAATCTGCCATTTAAAGACATCACATTTGAAAATTTCAAAAAAACGGAAATAGATAAATTCCGGATACATAAAATTCTGGAAGAAGGGATTTTGCGCCTTTAACTATTCAGGATAATATGTCGCACAGGCATTATGGGATTCCCATGTGGTGACGCTGTAAAGATAAGCTGCCGTGGAATGAAAAGTATCCTTTAGCTCACACGCAATATAAAGAGCCAGGTTTTCGGAGGATGGCGGAAAATGATCCCCAAAACCTTCCAGTTCATTTAAAAAACTGTGATCCAGCTTCTCGACAATGCGTTTGACCTCCTGCTTGATTTCTCCAAAATCCAGCACCACGCCAGCCTCATTCAATTTTTTCCCCCGAATGCAAACCTCGACCTTCCAGTTATGGCCATGAAGGTTTTCACATTTCTTATCCACCATTTTTAATTGATGAGCAGCCGCAAAATGAGAAATGACTTTAAGTTCAAACATTATTTTCCCTCTATGGAGCAGGACTACCTTCCGGCAGATCCTCCTTTTAAAATGTTTTTCAGTTTGGTTGAGAACTTGCCAGATTCCAGTCTTTTAAATTCCATTAGCAGATCTTCCTGTTTTTTACTGAGATGGGTCGGTGTTTTGATATCGACCTGAATGACCTGGTCGCCACGTCTGCCGTTTCTAAGAGAGGGAATTCCTTCTCCCGGAAAACGAAACAGCTCCCCTGGCTGCGTGCCCTTTGGAATCTTCAGTACTTTTTCACCTTTTAGTGTCGGCACTGTGACTTCATCCCCCAAGGCCGCCTGAATAAATGAAATGGGAACCACGCAAATTACATCCACATTGTTTCTCTGAAAAAACTCGTGGGTTTCAACATGAATGAATACATAAAGATCACCGGCGGGTCCATTGTGGGAACCGGCCTCGCCCTCGCCGGTCAACCTGAGGCGGGACCCGGTATCAACGCCGCCTGGGATTTTTACAGACACTTTTTTATGAATCAGCACCTTGCCTGCGCCGTTGCATTCGGCGCATGGATTGGCAATGATCTGTCCCTGGCCCCGACAAGATGGACAGGTGGTTCTTACCGTGAAAAAGCCCTGACTCCGGGAGACCTGACCGGTTCCCTGGCAGTGCCTACAGTTTTCCGGATATGTCCCTGGCTTACAGGCACTGCCTTCACACTGCGGACAGGCCGCCGTCTTTTCAAGGTCAATTTCTGTTTCAGTTCCGAATGCTGCATTCATGAAACTGATGCGCATGTCGTAGCGAAGATCAGAACCTCTCTGAGTACGGCTCTGGGACCGATTAGCTCCGGAAAATCCAAACAGGTCCTCAAAAATGCCCCCGAAATTTGAAAAAATATCCTCAAATCCTCGAAATCCTGAAAATCCTGCACCCTCAAGCCCCTGGTGGCCATATTGGTCATAAATCTGCCGTTTTTGAGGATCCTGAAGCACTTGATAAGCTTCGGCAGCTTCTTTAAACTTCTCTTCAGCGACCTTGTTGCCGGGATTTTTATCCGGGTGGTATTTGATGGCCTGTTTTCGATAGGCAGATTTCAATTCGGTTTCTGTAGCATCCCGACCTACGTCAAGAATTTCGTAATAGTCCCTTTTGATCGTCATGGAGAATCCTGATAGCAATCGATACTGATGAATGAATGGAAAGTAAAGCCCGCATAAGTTAATATCCTCCAGAAACTAATGCAATAAATGATGTTGTCAACCCACAAACGGACGCCGGATCACCGTATCTTTAGCCCAGCGTTCATCATCCCGGAAGGAATACTCAATATTGTAATGAAGCCCTCTGCTTTCTTTTCTGTGCATGGCGCATTTGATGATCAACTCGGCAACCATCGCAAGGTTTCGCAGCTCAATCAGATCAGCAGACACCTTAAAATCCCAATAATATTCCTGAATTTCACTTTGAATGATTTCGATTCGGCGCCTTGCCCGGTTCAGTCGCTTATCCGAGCGAACAATTCCCACATAGTTCCACATAAAACGACGAATCTCATCCCAGTTTTGAGTGACCATAATCAGCTCATCACCATGTGTCGTACCTGCCTCATCCCAGTTGGGAGCATCTGGCATCGCCCTGAAATCCATGGTCTGAAGATCCTTTACAGCCTGCTCTGCTGCAGAATCCGCATACACCAGCGCTTCGATCAGGGAATTACTGGCAAGCCGGTTGGCCCCATGAAGCCCTGTACAGGCTGTCTCCCCAATGGCATAAAGTCTGTGAATATCCGTGCGGCCAAAGATGTCCGTGGAAATACCGCCACACATATAATGGGCGGCAGGCACCACGGGAATGGGTCCGGCTGTCATATCCAAGCCAAAACTGAGGCATTTCTGATAAAGATTGGGAAACCGTGATTTGACAAATTCCGGTTTTTTATGAGAAATGTCGAGGTAAACTGAATCATCTCCGCTTTTTTTCAATTCGGTGTCAATCGCACGCGCCACCACATCTCTACAGGCCAGGTCTTTTTGGGGATCGTATTTTTCCATGAAAGCATGGCCCGTGGAATCCATCAGAATGCCACCCTCTCCCCTTACTGCTTCGGAAATCAGGAAATTCTTGGCATCAGGATGATACAGGCAAGTGGGATGAAACTGAACAAACTCCAGATTCGCAACTGTGGCGCCTGCTCGGTACCCCATGGCAATGCCATCTCCCGTTGCGATATCGGGATTACTTGTGTAGAGATAAACTTTTCCGGCGCCGCCAGTCGCCAAAAGGGTAATCTTTGCTTCAAATGTATTGACCTGGTGGGTGAAACGATCCAGAACATAAGCGCCGCAACAGAATGCCTCATGGGTTGTGGTCACCAGTCCGCGTTTCATTCGCGTGGAACATGTAATCAAGTCAATGGCGATATGATTTTCAATGACGCGGATGCGTTCGTGTTCCCGGACATGCGCAACCAGAACTTTTTCCAGTTCCAGTCCTGTCATGTCCTGGGCATGAATAATCCGTTTCTGGGAATGCCCCCCTTCACGGCCCAGATCAAAATTCGGAGCCCCCTGATATCGCTTTTCTTCATTCAGATTGAACCTTACACCGAGATCAATGAGTTCGCGAATTCGATCCGGCCCTGATTTGACCACTTTTTCAACAACTTCCAGGTTACAAAGGCCATCTCCGGATATAAGGGTATCCTGAATATGAAGATCAAAAGAATCGACTTTGCTGAAAACAGAAGCAATTCCCCCTTGAGCCTGAGTTGTGTTGCTGTCCATTATGCCTTTTTTGGTTATCAAAACCACTTCACCAAAATCAGCAGCCTTCAGGGCGAATGTCAAGCCGGCCACACCGCTGCCTATCACTAAAAAATCAGTTTGAATGTTCACAAGAATGCCTTTTATTGTTTTTTCATCAGCGAATCAACGAATACGACCGTTTACGTTTGGCAAATAATCCGATTAAAAAACCTGCCAGCAGCACAGCACCTCCTGCCAGAAACCATTTGAAATTTTGGTCAAATGTGGCTTTTCCGACTTCTGCTTCAAGCTGTTCGAGTTTTTTACCCTGCTCGGAAAACCTGGTCAGGGCATCTTCATAATCAGCTCTTAGCTTGACAACTTCCTGAGAATCCTTTTTCAACGTATGGTAACTGTCATTCAGCGTCTGCAATTGCTTGCTGCAATTTTGCTGAGCGGTGGCAAGCTTTCCGTTTTCTTCCTTCAGCCGGCTGACATCCTCCTGAGGCATCCCGGACTGGCCAACAATGTCTGCATATTTTTTTTCAAGCACCTTAAGCGCCAGAGAACTCGGTATCTGAGTCGATAGAAATCGGCTGAGGACCCATCCTTCCTTATCGTCCGAAAGCCGTATTTTTGTCCATTCGTCTCCGGACTGTAAGACATTCACCAGTTCTCCGGACATCATTGTACCGACGATTTTTTTATCGTTTCCAGGTTCCCTGCGAACAGTAAGTCTGATATTCTCGGAAACGTAAACATTTTCGGCCCACGATGTCGCGGCCAGCATTAAAATCAAGCACCCGATAAAAACAAAACGATTCATGGATATCTGTCTCCAAATTTGGGGTTTTCCCTGGTCAGCATCAGAGTTTGCTCTGAAACAGGGTATATTTTGATTTGAATTCCCTTGTTCTGTCAATAATTTCTTTTCAATTTGATGACGGTATGGTACTTTTACAGGACATAAGAGTGAGATTTATTACTTTTGCTTGGATGACAGGGAATGATTGTTTTTGATTTAAAGTGCCCACAGGGCCATAAGTTTGAGGGCTGGTTTGATGATGGTAGCGCCTATGAGGATCAGAAAGATAGGGGATTGATATCCTGTCCGGTTTGCAATGACGCTGATATATCAAAGATGCCAACAGCATTTTCCATTAAATCTTCTCATCCTGATAAAGCGATTTCCCTTCAGCAGAAGGAATTGGCCAGGATAGAAAACAAACTTGCAGCTTTTATTGAGAATAATTTTGACAATGTAGGGACCAAGTTTGCCACAGAAGCATTAAAAATCCACTATGGCGTGACCGAACCCCGGAATATCAGGGGTACCAGCACACAAGAAGAAGAAAAAACGCTCAAAGAAGAAGGCATTGAGTTTATCAAAATCCCCGTTGTTTCAGACGACGGATAACAGGATGCGGATAACAGACGACAGAAACAAATAAACTCTTCGTTTGTTCTCTGTCATCCGTCACAGGCGCCGCATAATCGACACCCCGACATTGGACAGGGCGGCGACATCTTTCCTTCCATCGCCTTGAGATACTCCTTTTCCAGGAAATCTTTTTGGACCCCGTTATCAATATGATCCCAAGGCAACACCTCATTCAAAGACCGTTGACGCTGGTTATAAAATGCGAGGGAAAACCTGGGGGTTTCCTTGAATGTTTTTCCCCAGTCCCCCTTGTTGTGGACGGCCATGATCAGCATATCTGATGCCCTGCGGTCGCCTCTCGACAAAAACGCCTGAATTGCAGCTTCCTTGAAACTGTTTGCCTCAACCCGAACATTGGGAACATGTTTCAGACCACGGAAGATCATCTCCAGTTTTTTTTTCAACAGCGGCATTGCATCCATTGCAGCCCACTGGAACGGCGTAGCGGGTTTAGGAATAAATGCGTTGACACTGATGGTCATTTCACCGATGTGGCCCAGAACCCTGCTACTTTCCAGAAAAGCATCCTTGACCTTTCGACAGAGGGTGACAATGGCTTCAACGTCTTCGATGGTTTCCGTGGGAAGCCCAACCATAAAATAAAGCTTTAAGTTCGGAATGCCAGCCGCTACCAGCGCTGTAGTAGCGTTTAGAATTTGAGATTCCGTAATTCCCTTATTAATGACCCTGCGCATTCGCTCTGATCCGGCATCTGGCGCTATGGTGGCCGTCTTTACGCGGCTTTGCGCCATGGATGCAACCAGATCTGGAGTTAATGCATCCGCCCGAAGCGAGCTGAACGAAAGCTGTACCCCAATTTCCCGCGCCTGATCACAGAGGAAACCCAAGCCTGGAATATCCGATACTGCTGCACCGACCAAGCCGATTCTTGACGACATTTCCGCCCCCTTGCGAATGCACTCCTGCAGAAGTGGCAACGGCCTGAACCGCGGCGGACGGTAAACAAATCCTGCGGAACAAAACCTGCAGCCATGGGGACAGCCCCTGCTAACCTCAATCAGATACATGTCGCCGAATGATGAATGTGGAGTAATTACGGCACTATGTGTCGGTATATCATCAAGATGGGGAACGTAAACACGAGTGATTTTCCGGAGGGCTGGAGACTTCCCAACAGGGGTCAACGATTCAAGGATGCCTTCGGACGAATAGCGATCTTCATAGAAAGCGGGGACATACGCGCCTGGAACATTGTGAGCCAGTTCAGTCAGTAAGGTGCTTCGATTTGAACTGGATTCAACACAGTCAATAAAACGAGGAAGCATGAGTTCAGCTTCCCCAATCAGAAAGCAATCGATAAAATGGGCGATGGGTTCAGGGTTGATGAAACAGGCGACTCCTCCGGCAATGACAAGTGGATGGGAATCGTGTCTATTAGAAGACAGCAGCGGAATACCGACATTCTGAAGAATGGTTAGCAGATTGAGGTAATCATTTTCAAAAGAAATTGAAAAGGCTATAATATCAAAATTTTCAAGATTGCTGTTGGATTCAACTGAAACGACAGTGCCAGGAGATTCTGGAAGAAACGCCCTTTCACACACCACAGAGTCCATGCCGTTCAACAGGCGGTAAACAGCCTGAAACCCAAGATTGGGCAGACCCACCGCATAATGGTTGGGGAAAACCAGCACAATGCTGGTTTTCCCCTTCCAGTTTTTTCGTATGACACCGGTTTCGGATTTGGCATGCTGATGATGGCTTTCAGCCCTGCATCGCCCCAAACGCTAATCCGCCTTTCTTCTTAAAAAAGTGGGAACATCCAGATCATCTTCATCCTGGGTATTGATTTTAAAACTGCCACCCTCATCCGAAACCGGAACCAACGCAGCATTCGCCTTGACCTGCTTGCGGATAAAAGCCGGCTCCTCATAATCAATAACATTATCCTTATCCGATGGTATAATATCCCTTAGTCTTCCCCGAAGTGCAGTCAGTCTCCGCCTTCCCGGAATCATCTCGCTGGACCCAATGCCAGTTGCAATAACAGTCACCCGCATCTCATCCCCAAGGGTGTCATCGAATATCTGGCCCCAGATGATTTCTGCATCATCACCCACTTCCTTGTGAATACGATCCGAGGCCTCTGTCATTTCATCCAGGGTAATCTCGCGTGTACTGGTGATATTCATGAGAACAGCCTTGGCTCCGGAAATGGACATATCCTCAAGAAGCGGATGCTGGATGGCCCTTTCGGCTGCCTCTATGGCCCGGTTTTCGCCACTGGCGATGCCGATCCCCATCAAAGCCATGCCGGACTTGGACATGGTGTTTCGGACATCCGCAAAGTCCAGATTCACATATCCGGGCATAAAAATCAGATCGGTGATACCCTTGACCGAGTTCAGCAGAATCTCATCAGCTTTTTTAAACATATCAATGAGTTTTGCATTTTTTGAGGCCAGTCCTCTCAAGCGGTCATTGGGAATCGTAATCACCGTGTCCGCTACCTGCCGAAGCGATTCGATGCCTTCCTCCGCACACCTGGAACGTTTTTTTCCTTCGAAGGAAAACGGCTTGGTAACAACAGCGACCGTAAGAATATCCATTTCCTTACAGATATCTGCAATTACAGGAGCTGCGCCAGTTCCGGTTCCACCACCAAATCCGGCGGTAATAAATACCATGTTGCTACCTGCCAGAGCATTTCGGATGGCCTCTGTATTTTCAATCGCAGCTTCCCTTCCAACCTGGGAATTTGCGCCGGCGCCCAGCCCCTTGGTCAATTCTTCTCCAATCTGCAGTTTGATCTGTGCCTTGGAGCTGTTGAGGGCCTGCATATCAGTATTGGCTACAATAAATGTAACACCTTGAAGATTGGAATCAATCATATTATTGACAGCATTCCCTCCGGCGCCGCCCACACCGACCACTTTAATAATCGCCTGTTGTTCAGACTCGACATAACTAAAAGACATACCCCATCCTCCTTGAGCCCATATTACACTCACGTTGACCGTTAAGGGTCAACGATCAAATTACATCTTTAAACCATTTTTTCATCCGGTTCATTACTCGGTTAAATACGTTTTTGTCGCGAATTCGAAATTTCCGGATATGCTGGTGTTTAGCGCCATACAGCACCAGTCCCACTCCAGTTGCATACATGGGATTATTGACGACATCCACCAGACCGCTGATTCCCATCGGCTTACCGATTCGGGTTGGCAGACTGAAAACTGATTCAGCGATTTCAATCGAACCTTCCAGCAACGAAGATCCCCCGGTGATCACCACTCCTGAGGTGATGAAGTTTTCCATTCCAGCCCGATATATCTCCCGCTTGATCAGCGAAAACATTTCTTCCATGCGGGGTTCAAGAATCTCCGCCAGAATCTGCCTCGGAAGACTTCTGGATCTTCTTCCCCCCATACCTGGAACTTCAACCATCTCATCAGGACTTATATTGCCGCTGACGCAGGTTCCATATTTCTTTTTTATGGTCTCGGCCTCAGTAAGTGGAGCACGCAGACCGACCGCAATATCATTGGTCAGATTGTTTCCGCCAAGGGAAAGCACAAAGGTGTGACGGATGTTTTTTCCGGAAAAAATCGCCAGATCTGTAGTGCCGCCGCCAATATCCAGCAGAACCGCACCCAATTCTTTTTCTTCCTCCGAAAGAACAGCTTCACCAGATGCAAGAGACTCCAGCACAATATCAAATACATCCAGCCCAGCACGATTGGCGCATTTGACAATATTATGTGCGGATGTCACAGCCCCGGTGACGATATGAATTTTGGCCTCAAGCCTGACCCCTGCCATTCCTACAGGATTTTGAATACCGGTCTGGTCATCCACAATGAATTCCTGTGGCAGCACATGAATGACTTCGCGATCCATGGGAATCGCAACAGCCCTTGCAGCATCAATCACCCGTTCAACATCGCTTTGGCTGACCTCAGGCCCTTTAATAGCGATAATTCCACGGCTGTTAAATCCGGTGATATGGCCGCCGGCAATGCCTGCATATACCGATGTAATTTCACAGCCCGCCATGAGTTCAGCTTCTTCAACAGCCTTCTTGATGGACTCCACAGTCGCCTCAATATTGACAACGACCCCTTTTCGAAGACCAACGGACGGATGGGTGCCGATCCCGATAATGTTGATCTCGCTTCCGGAAACCTCCCCGACTACTGCACATATCTTGGTTGTTCCGATATCAAGGCCAACAATAATATCTTGCTGCTTCGGCATATCAAATCTCCATTAAATTTTTATGAAATCAGCGGACTAACCACGACACGGTTTTTATGACGCAGATCAACCCAGTCAATACCCTGGGTCTGTTTGTTGGTTTTAAAATAGACAATTATTTTTTCCAGTCTCACAAACTTCTCCAAATAGTCCTGATAGCCTATTTTAATTGCATTTATCCTCACGGACTGAATGGGTTCGGATGCATAAACCGTAATCCCTTCATCCCTGTCAACACGAATCAGCCGAATTCGCTGATGTGACAAAATACAGGCTGGATTTCGTCCGATTTCCAGCAACGACAGGACAGCATCATAATTGGCGCTTCTGCGAATATCTCCAATATCCAAATCCGAAAAATCCAGCCCTTCAATGACGGGCAATTCAACAGTATCTACATCCGAGACTTCCTTGAAAATTTTCCCATCCAGATTAATCAGAAATTTTCTCCCCATATCCATAATGGCCAGAGGTTGGTGTTCCCTTATGCTAATGACCAACCTTCCAGGAAGCTCCCGTGTTATCTCAGCCGCAGCAATCCAGGGATGAGACAACAGGTATTTCCTGGAAAGCGAAAGGTTAACCAGAAGAACATTGATATCGGACTTGATACGGGCTGTATCCAGAATTTCCTGTACGCTCAGCCTCCTGTTTCCATTTACTTCCAGCGAAATCGCCCTAAAGTATGGACTCTGTAGAACAATATCATGACAGAAGATGAAAAACAAACTCATTAATACAACTCCAAGCATCCCAGCCAGCACATTTAAACACGCACGTCGGAAACGGGCTCTTTTCATCCGCCGGATAGCTGAATCTCTTCTGTGACGGTTTCGCATAAGCACATTAATTTCCGATCACAACAACTTCCTGTTCAAGGTTTATATTAAACCGCTCAAAAACAGTTTTCCGCACACTGTCCATAAGAGATAAAATATCAGCAGCAACCGCCGCTCCGGTGCTAACGATAAAATTAGCATGTTTTTCAGATACTTCTGCACCACCAATTTTCAGGCCCTTTAACCCGCAAAGATCAATCAGCTCACCGGCTGTTTTTCCGACTACAGGATTTTTGAAGATGCATCCTGCGCTTGGCGACATCACTGGCTGCAGGCGCTTCCGGTTTCTCAGAATTTCTCTTGCTTCTTGCTTCAGTTCCTTGGAACTGGCCCTGACGAGTGAAAAACAGCCGGAGACGATAATAGTTTGCTGAAATAAAGATTCTCCGCAAGCTATGCGCGGCAGCAGTAGCTTTCGATAGGAAAAGCACAATGCATTTCCGCCAATTGTTTCCTGCAAGCCAGAAGGATATAGCACGGTAATGGACTCCAGAACATCAGATATCCAGCCAAGGGCGGTTCCTGCATTCATTCGAATGGCGCCGCCCACGGTTCCGGGAATTCCAAGTGCAAAATTCATCCCTTTCAAGCCCCTCCGAATGACATGGCTGCATAAAAGCCGCAGGCTGGTTCCAGCCATGACCGTAACCCTTGACTGAAAATCGCTGGTGTTTTCTATTAAAATCTCCGACATGCACGGCTTCAGACAGATGACAACGCCTGAAATACCGGCATCCGTTACAATCAGGTTTGTTCCGCCACCCACGACCTGATATGGTATTTCCCTGTCGGCAAGTCCTGCAACCAAAGCTGATAGTTCATCTGAAGTCTCAGGCTCAACAAAGGCTTCGGCCGGCCCACCCACGCAAAACGAGGTGTGACGAGACATCTGTTCATCATACCGAACCCGGCCAAATGTCAAATCCGCCAGCCATCTCTTGGCATTGGCATCAATAGACATGAAATTTCCTCAAAGTTGTCATCTGGCATCTATCATCCATAATCTATAATCTATAATCTATATGGTAGCATCCGGCATCTGTTTCAAAACCCCTTCTCCCACTTTCCAAACATCCCCTGCCCCCAGGGTCAGGAGGACATCTCCGGGTCTGAGAATTGAACTTAAATGTGTTGACGCTGTCAACACATTCTCCAGATAGATCACATTTTTGTGTCCACGGGATCGAATGCGTTCGCATAAGGCCATAGCACTTACCCCTTCGATTTTTTTCTCGCCTGCAGGATAAATCGGTAGGACCACCAGCACATCACTCTGATAAAACGCTCTCGTAAAATCATCAAAAAGCGCAAGCGTCCGGCTATAGCGATGCGGCTGAAAGGCTATCACCTTTCGACGACCTGGCCAGCATTCCTTAAGAGCTTCAAGGGTGCTACGAATTTCTGTTGGATGGTGTCCATAATCATCCACCACGGTTATGCCACCAATTTCGCCTTTGATTTCAAGCCGTCGCTGAACACCTTGAAGGGTTTCTAAGGCGGCTCGAATCTTCTCGAAGGGAATGCCCAGCTCCAGCCCCACAGCCACGCTGGCAGTGGCATTGTAAACATTATGAAGCCCAGGAAGATTCAGCAGAATATCGCCAAGGAACCTGCCCCGATAATCAATGCTGAAACGACTTTTCATTCCTTGAAAAACCACGTTTCTGGCTTGATAGTCCGCCTGTGTACTCATTCCGTAAGTGGTAAAGCGTTTCTTGATTTCGGGAATCAGATCCTGAATGGGTTCATTGTCCAGACAAAGAATTGCCAGGCCGTAAAATGGAATACGATCAATAAAAGCCAAAAATACCGACTTGATATGATCCATATCCCTGTAAAAGTCCAGATGTTCCCGGTCAATATTCGTGATCACGGCAATAGTTGGGGAATACTTCAAAAAAGATCCGTCACTTTCATCTGCTTCAGCAACAATAAAATCGCCTTTGCCCAAAACCGCATTGGAGCCGATACTCTTCAGCCTGCCGCCAATCACCACTGTGGGATCCAGCCCCCCCTTATCCAGAACCGATGAGACGATAGATGTTGTCGTGGTTTTACCGTGTGCACCGGCAATCGCCACGCTGTATTTCAACCGCATCAATTCCGCCAGCATTTCCGCACGGGGAATGACGGGAATGGACTCTTTTCGGGCGGCAACCACCTCAGGATTATCGGAACTGATGGCCGATGAAATTACCACCACATCAGCACCCTGGATCTGTTCAGTTGCATGTCCCTTGTAAACCACGCCACCCAGTTTTTTCAAATTTTCAGTGATATCCGATGACGCATCATCAGAGCCGGAGACTTGATAACCGATGTTCAGCAACAGCTCGGCAATGCCGCTCATGCCAATGCCACCGATACCGACAAAATGAATATGATAGGTTTTTTGATACATAAATTCACATTTAAAAAGTGTTAAGGTTTAAATTACAGTTTTTCAGAAAGATATTTTCGCTTTCCAACAAGGGGTATAGCGAGCATCCTCTGCGAGCGCGTAGCAGTCATCTACGATGGTTCTTGCAGCAAGGGGATTCCCCATTTGTCTGGCGCGAAAAGCCTTCTGACGAAGCATTTCCGGATTCGAAGCCAGGAAAAGAATCCTTTCCGCAAGAACGCTGCCGCTCAGATCGCTTTCCAGGATCATCTCGGCTGCACAGGACTTCACCAGACGATCTGCATTCAATACCTGGTGATTATCAGCTGCATGGGGAAAGGGAATAAATATCGCCGCCTTTCCAATCGCCATGATTTCAGCAACCGTTGTTGCGCCTGACCTGCAGATCATCAGATCCGCCTGTTGATAGCAGACCGTCATATCCTGAAAGAATGACTGAACTGTACAGGAAATCCCATGTCGCAGATAGGCATCCTGAAGCATTCGCTCATCCGACTGACCGGTTTGATGGATAAAATGGTAGTCAAGACCCTGAAACATGGGAAGAGCCTGGATAACCGCCTCATTGATGGCGTGCGCACCCTGACTGCCGCCAATGATCCCAACAGTAAATGGTCGCCGGATCGATACTGCACCCTGCTCACGGGAAATGGATTGAACTGCGCATTCCTGAATTTTTTTTCGAATGGGATTTCCGGAAAATCGGATTTTGGAGGCATGGCCTCTGAATCGGGTGTTTGGAAAAGATACATGGACGTGTGTAGCCAGTGGAAAAAGAATTCGGTTCGTTATTCCAGGCTGAATGTTCTGTTCGTGAAGCACAATGGGGATTCGAAGTAACCAGGCTGCAAGAATCAGTGGGCCGGAAGCATAACTGCCTACCCCTATAACCAGATCAGGAACAAAGTCAAAGAGAATTTTCAATGACTCCATCACCCCTTTTGGAAGTCTGAAAATAGCTCGCAACTGATGCCGAAGCCCCTTCCCCTTAATCCCTTCTGCAGTAATGCATGCCAGTTTGAATCCAAGCTCGGTCAGCACCGTTCTTTCAAACGCCCTGCCCGTACTCACAAACAGAATTGCATTTCGTGGATTTTTTTCCAGAAAAGATTCTGCAATGGCGATTGCCGGGAACAGGTGTCCTCCGGTGCCGCCACCGGCTATAACAATACGCAGTTTTTTCATGCCCCCCCCGATCCACGCGTTATGTTCTTGCTGATCCAATGTTCATAAGAATCCCAATAGATATCATACTGACTATAAGCGATGTCCCACCATAGCTGAGAAATGGCAGCGGCAATCCTTTGGTGGGAACCAGCCCCAGCGAAACCCCCAGATTGATACAGACCTGAAAACCTATTGCAGCCGTAATTCCCATAGCCAGATACGACCCAAAAATGTTATGAGTATTTTTCGCAATACTCAGTCCGCTCCACAGGATAAGCATATATAAAAAGAGGACGAACAGAACTCCAACCAGCCCCAGTTCCTCTCCGATAACTGAAAATATGAAATCTGTGTGCGGCTCCGGCAGGTAGAAAAGCTTTTGAAGGCCTTTGCCGACACCAGTTCCCCAAACTCCGCCTGTTCCAAAAGCCATCAGCGAGTGAACAATCTGGTAAGCCTGGTCCGATGCATGTTCCCAGGGATGAAGAAAAGCCAGCAACCGTTCTGCTCGGTATGCCGCACTCATCATATAGGCATAGCCAAGTGGCAACAATGCGCCAACCGATGTCAGCAAATAGACTAACCGAACCCCAGCAACAAACATCATCACCCAGGTAATGGCGGCCAGAATCACTACAGAACCAAAATCGGGCTGCAGAGCAATGAGTCCGGCAAAAATCCCCAGAAAAAAAACATGGGGAACAAATCCAATAAAAAAAGACCGGATGTGGTCATGTTTTTTCGTAAGAGAGTAGGACATGAAGATTACCAGCGCAATCCTCGCGAATTCTGATGGCTGAAATCTAAACCCTCCAATTAAAATCCACCGCCTGGCGCCATTTACTTTAATTCCGAGACTTGTAAACTTTACAGCCAATAGAAGACATATCGCGATAACAAAAAACAGATATGCATATCTTCGATACAATTGGTATGGAATTTTTCGGACGATAAGCATGGTTATCAATCCTAAAACTGCAACCAATGATTGTTTGATCAGAAAATAGAGATCGTTGCCATATCTTTTTATGGCAATGGCGGAGCTTGCGCTATACACCATGACAATGCCAATTCCTACCAGAACCAGCATCGGGAAAAACAATCTGAAATCGTAACTCAACTTTCGATATGCTCTCCATCTGACCGGTGCTTCCGCTTTCATCGAAGTTTTTGTACCTCGCTTTGAAAGACACCTCCTCTGTGCGAATAATTTCTGAACATGTCGAAGCTTGAACAGGCTGGTGACAGCAGCACTACATCTCCTGCGGATGCAAATTGGTGCGCTTTTGTAACAGCCGCACGCATTGAAGACACCAACTCTGTCGGCACAAGATTTCCCAGCGCAGCAGCAATGAGTCCGCTGGCTTCTCCCAGCAGGATCAGGTTTTTCACATGATTCTGCATCACTTTTTTAAGGATCCTGTAATCGCCGCCTTTATCCCTGCCGCCCATAATCAGGATAACCGGTTCCATAAAAGATTCCAGCGCCCGATATACGGCATCGACATTGGTAGCCTTGGAATCATCCATATATCTTACGCCATTCAGAGTCCGAACAAATTCGATACGGTGGGAAAGTCCCTTAAACTGATTCAAGGCAATTTGGATATCCCTTATATCGCCACCAGCGGCAATGGCAGCCATCACTGCCGCACAGATATTTTCCTGATTGTGTTTGCCGTAGAGACCGGTTTTACCAATATCCAGACTGATGGGCCCGAGTGTCGGACATGTACGGGTGGAAAGAGTCCGGCGCGGGCAGGACATAAGTTCAATCGTCAAATTGTTCCCCACGATTCGGGCGCCTTCCTGCAGGATACCTGACCCGTTAAACACCCATTTGCGGCTATTGATCTGGCTGGTTTCGGAAAGAACCCGTGAATCAGCGCCGTTAAAGATGGCAATGTCTTCAGAAGTCTGGTTTTGAAAAATCCTGCCCTTTGAGGCGGCATAGCCCGCCATGTCCGGGTATCTGTCCAGATGATCCTCTGTGATGTTGAGCAAAATACCGATATCTGGCCGAAAGGTTTCAATGGTATCAAGCTGAAAGCTGCTGATCTCAAGAACGACCACGTCAACCTTTTCTTCTCTGTCCACATGGCCAATCAGAGGATGGCCGATATTTCCGCCAACAAACACGATCATGCCGCACTCAACCAACATGGCGCTCAGAAGCGATGTGGTTGTGGTTTTACCGTTGGTCCCCGTAATGGCGATGATCGGATCACTGATAAATCGGGATGCCAGCTCAATCTCCCCAATGACCGGAATGCCTTTTTGCCGGGCGCCTATCAAAAAATCATGGGTATGAGGCACACCAGGGCTTAGAACGATCAGCTCCGATGATTCAAAGCTTTCCCGGCGATGGCCGCCTAGCTCCGCCCGAATTCCCAGTTCGTGCAGCTCAAGAACGGATGCCGCCAGATCATCTTCGTTGGCCATGTCGGTGACAGTAACCACTGCCCCGCGGTGATGTAAAAAACGTGCAGTAGCAAGGCCGGTCATTCCAAGCCCGACGACCAGTACTTTTTTTCGATTCAGATCCATGGTCCCAAGTCCTATCTCAGTTTCAACGTACTGATGGCCACCAATGCCAGCGCAATGGAGATGATCCAGAATCGAACGATAACCTTGGGCTCTGGCCAGCCTTTTAATTCAAAATGGTGATGAAGAGGCGCCATTCGAAATATCCGACGGCCATGGGTGAGCTTAAAGTAACCCACCTGGAAAATGACGGACAAAGCCTCAATCACAAAAAGGCCTCCCACAAGCGCCAGTAAAATTTCCTGTTTGGTAATGACTGCCACGGTTCCCAGCGCACCGCCAAGCGATAATGACCCGACATCTCCCATAAAGACCTGCGCAGGATAGGCATTAAACCATAAAAAACCCAGCCCTGCACCTGCCAAGGCACCACAAAATACCGTTAGCTCACCGCTTCCGGCAACATAAGTAATCTGAAGATAATCGGCGATCCTGACATGTCCGGCAACATAGCAAAAGATCATATAGGTTACCGCAGCAATAATGGTAGGACCAATGGCAAGCCCATCAAGGCCGTCTGTAAGATTTACCGCATTTGAAGTGCCGACAATAACAAAAGCGGCGAATACGATATATCCCCACCCAAAATCCGGAGAAAAATTTTTAAAAAATGGAAAGGTCACCTCAGTGGAAAAATCAGGATACTGATAAAGAAACGCACCTGCTGATAGAGCGATTAATGTTTGAAGTAGAAACTTGTTTCGAGCACTCAGGCCCATGCTCTGTTTCTTGACCTGCATGAGATAGTCGTCCATGAACCCGATGAGACCGAAACCAGCCGTCACCCCCAACACCACCCAGATATAGATGTTTCTAAGATTGGCCCACAAGATTGTAGAAGACAAAATGGCCACCAGCATCAACGCACCTCCCATCGTGGGAGTACCGGCTTTTTTCAGGTGGGTTTTGGGTCCATCTTCTCGAATATACTGGCCGATCTGAAGATAGCTCAGTTTTTTGATAGCCCAGGGGCCCAAGATAAAGCAGATCAGAAAAGCCGTCAGGCTGGCATATATCGTTCGGAAAGTAATGTAACGAAATACATTGAAAACCGAAAATGACGTGTGAAGTGGATAAAGAAATAAGTACAGCATTATGGATATGTCTTTACAGGATCAGGATGAACTATTGGATGATAAAACCGGGCTGTCAAGGCATCCCGCCCACTTTGCGATATCAAGAACAATTTTTTCCATACCCATTGCCCTGGATCCCTTGATCAGTACCCAGTCGCCTTCTCTGAGATTGGCCTTGAGGTGTTCACATAAGAATTGCCTGTCGCCAACAAAAATTCGCCCGGAGTCCATACCCTGGCATGTAGCGCCTTCAGCAACTGAATTGGCGAACCTGCCAGTAGCGTATAGGGCCGCCAAGCCTGCGGTCGCAGCGATTTGTCCGACTTTCCTGTGCAACTCAGGAGATTCCTTTCCAAGTTCCAGCATGTCCCCGATAACCAGGATGCCACGGTGGCCATCCTTTATTTTTTGAAGCGTTTCAATGGCGGCCGCCATTGAAACCGGATTGGCGTTGTAAGTATCATCTACAAGATAAATTTTCCTTGCAGTTTCAATCACGTTCATTCGGCCCTTGACTGGCTTGAATTTCTCCAGAGCAGCCTTGATTTCATCACCAGACAATCCCAAAGCAAAACCAACTGTCGCAGCAGCAAGAGCGTTAGTTGCCATGAATGCTCCAGTTGCTGGAAGTCTGATTTCAACTGTTTCTTCAGGCAAATCCAGATAGAACGATGTCCCGGAAGATCGGGTTTCCACCTGTCTGGCCCTGACATTTGCGCGGGGATTTAAGCCAAAGAAAATAACCGGAACAGAAAGCCGCTGCGAAAGTTCCAGCAGTTTGGGATCATCCATGTTCAGAATTGCCTGACCATCAGGATGTAAATGAGCAAAAATCTCCGCCTTTGCCTGAAGGATTCCATCTGGTGAAGTAAAGTTTTCCAGATGGGCCGTGCCTATCGTGGTGATGACACCGATATTCGGTTGACAAATCCCGGACAGACGGTCAATCTCTCCGGAATGGTTCATTCCAAGTTCCAGCACAGCCCATTCATGTTCTTTTTCCAGATTCAGAAGGGTTAAGGGAAGACCAATATGGTTATTAAAATTCCCGGATGTTGAAAGGATTTTGAAATGGCGGCACAGAATATCCGAAGTCATGCTGCGAGTTGTTGTTTTCCCGCTTGATCCGGTAATCGCCACAACCGACACGGAAAATCGATGCCTGTGATAGGCAGCCAGATCACCAAGGGCAAAAGTGGTATCCTTGACCCCGATACATACCACTCCTTTTTGCCGCCATTCATCAATCGGCAAGGACCAGATCGAATTAATATCAATGAGAACGCCTTTTACACCGTTTTGAACCACCTCAGCACAAAATCTGTGCCCATCGTGAAATTCCCCGTGAATTGCAACGAAAAACTCGGACAACGATATACTTCTGGAATCAATTGCTATTCCTGAAAATTGGGCATTTCGATTTCCGCATATCCACTCCCCGGCAGTCGCCGCAAGAATTTCGTCCGTCGTCCATTGCATAAATTGTGGCATGCGCTCCCATTGTCGTTTTTATATCACGTTGACCGTTAACTGTTAACTGTTAACATTTCCAGGGCTTTTCTGACAATGATCCGATCATCAAAGGGAACTGTCCGATTTCCAATGATCTGATAGGTTTCATGTCCTTTTCCGGCAATCAGAATTATATCTCCGTGCCGGGATATTTGAACGGCCATATTAATGGCCCTGGATCGATCCGGTTCAACGACATAGCCACTTGCCGACGACGATTTGATGGCATCATTGGGAATATAGTGCGACAGGCCCTCTTTTCGAACACCTGCCAGGATATCCTCTATGATGGTCATCGGATCTTCGAACCGGGGATTATCCGACGTGATGATGCAAATATCCGCCAGTCTTGCTGCAATCCGCCCCATAAGAGGCCTTTTTTCCCTGTCCCTGTCCCCACCACAGCCAAACACACAAATAATTCTATCCGTTGTCAGGGCTCGCAAAGTCTGAAGTACATTTTCCAGTGCGTCCGGAGTATGAGCAAAATCCACAAAAACAAACCGGTTCACGCTGTTGGGAATGGATTGAAGCCTTCCAGGAACAAATTCAACGGATTCGATTCCGGATCGAATGATGTCCAGGGGCAAGCCCAAAGCCAGGCAGGCACACGCAGCACAAAGCATATTTTCAATGTTATATTGACCAATCATCGGCGTAACAAATTTAAACATGCCTTTGGGAGTCGAAATAACACCTTCCATGCCAGCCTGATCTTTCCGGGTAATTTCGGGCCACAAATGGCAAAGACCGTCAAAGCCGACACTCAGGGCCGACGGCAATTCTTTGAACAAGCTCATTCCGTAAGAATCGTTACAGTTAATAACAGCAATAGCCTTGTTTCTTTTGGGACCTTTGGCCAGATGTTCTGTGAAAAGTTTCCTCTTGCTTTGCCAGTAATTCTCCATGTCGCCATGAAAATCCAGATGATCCTGTGTCAGATTCGTAAAAACCGCGACATCCATCCAGCATGCATCAATGCGATCCAGAAAAATCGCATGAGAAGAGGCTTCCATAACCAGATGAGTAACCCCGTCCGCTAACATATCAGCGAGTATCCGCTGGAGATCCAAGGATTCCGGCGTGGTCATGGACATGTCAAAGACTTTCCCACCATATCGGCAATTTAATGTCCCTATCACGCCAACCGAAAGACCTGCCTGCAACAGAATTTTTTCAATGATAAATGCGGTCGTGGTCTTGCCGTTTGTTCCGGTAATACCAATAATTTTAAGCTTTTCGGATGGATTGCCATAAAATTGACTGGACAGGGTTGCAAGAGCTTTTCGACTGTTTTCGACTTCGATATTCCAGACATTCAAGGCAACTGGCTTCTGGCTGACGACCGCTACCGCCCCCCTGGTTACAGCGCTGTTAATATATTCATGACCATCGAATTTGAGCCCCGGAATTGCAACGAACAGCCCCCCTGACTGAACCTCCCTGGAGTTAAAATGAACAGAACTGATTTCAGTATCCGGACTTAAATGGATCGGTAATGTACAGGGAGCGGAAACGGACTCATGATCGGAAGATAATGATATTCCGCGCACCTGTTGCGGGATAATGGATTCCAGTAATTTTGAAAGTTTCAACCTTCGCCTTCTTTTTCCAGCGAGACCCTAAATCTGGTTGGGATGTTTTCTGGGGCAACATTCAAATATCCCAGCGTTTCCTGCGCAATTCGCTTAAACGCCGGAGCCGCCACGGTTCCGCCATAATACTTTTTTTGCGGCTCATCCACAATGACCAAAATGACGGCTTCAGGATGATCCGCAGGGACAAAGCCGATAAAAGAGGAGACATATTTTCCCCTGGCATAAGACCCATTTTCGGTTTTCTGAGCCGTTCCGGTCTTTCCACAGACAGCATAGCCTTCCAGAGCCGCATTCATGCCGGTTCCTCCGGTAGTGATTACTTCCTTCATCATTTGCCGAATCGTTCGCGCCGTTTCAGAAGAAATAACCCGGCGCACCGAAGCCGGTTCAATTTTTTTGATAATCTGACCGTTGGCATCGGTAACGGCCTGCACCAGATGGGGTTTCATCAGGATTCCACCATTGGCTATGGCTGATGTAGCAGTGATCAACTGCATTGCTGATACCGATATCCCCTGGCCAAACGCAATGGTCCCGGCATCGATTTTTCGCCATTTGGCGTATGGCGCCAGAACGCCTGAGGTTTCGCCTGCACAGTCGATCCCTGTTTTTTCTCCAAAACCGAAATTTCGAAGATTTTTATAAAGGATTTCAGCACCCACCGCCTGTCCGACTTTAATAGCCCCAATATTGCTGGAATACTTGATGATTTCCTGCACCGTCAGCATTCCATAAGAATGCGTATCATGAACCACATTGGTTCCAACACGAAATGACCCATTTTCGCAGTTAAACACCGTGGTTGGTTTGCAGATTCCGGATTCGATGGCGGCGGCGACGCTGAAAATTTTCATGGTAGATCCAGGCTCAAAAGGATCGGTCAGAGCCCGGCTTCTCAGTTCCCGCTTGGGGTATTCCCGGAATGCATTCGGATTGTAGGATGGATAATGAGCAAGAGCCAAAATACCGCCGGTTCTGGGATTCATCACAATTGCCATACCGGATTTTCCGGAAAAACCCACCACTGCTTCTTCAAGTGCTTTTTCGGTAATGTATTGAATAGCACCGTCAATGGTCAAAATCAGGTTGTTCCCATTGGAATCCGAGACCGTGATTTTTTCAGATTCAAATCTTCGGCCCAGAGCATCCTTAAGCACTTTAACCCGATCTTCGGTTCCCTGAAGCTCTGTGTTGTAAAAATATTCAACTCCTTCTATGCCTCTTCCATCCAAACCACAAAACCCAACCACCTGTGCGCCCAAGAATTTATTCGGATAAAAGCGACTGTACTCGGGTTTTAAAACAATACCGGGAAGATTTAAGTCCGCCAGCATTTTGGATTCTTTGGGGGTGATCTGCCGCTTTATCCACACAAACGGTTTGGTTGAGTAGAGATTGTTGTTCAACTCCCGGCGGTCAACATGCAAAATATCCGTGAGCGCATTGAGCGTTGTTCGAACATCACTGATTTTTTTCGGATGCGCCCCCACGGAAACCACATCAATGCTAACAGCCATTTTTCGGTTGCCAGCATCAAAAATATCTCCCCGTTTTCCAGAAACTACATCCACTTTTTCATACTGACTCATGGCTTTTTCTGATAGCCATTCATTTAGAAAAACCTGATAATACACGGCTCTGCCTGCCATCAGAATGAACAGTGCGTACATCATGAATCCCAATCCCCGGATTCTGTTTCTCAGCTTTTTGCTTTCATCTGTTTTCATGGCAGCACCACCATCTGTTCGTGTGATGGAGGCTCCAGTTTAAGTTGCTGCCTGGCAATCTCAGAAATCCGTTCTGGGGATTTCAGCCGCGCAAGCTCGACCACAAGACTGTTTTGGATAAGCATCTGTTTGCGATTAGCTTCAACATCCTTTGTCATTTCATATCCCAAACGGGTGCATTGCACCCGGCACCATGCATAAAAGAGAAACTCGGATATAAACAGAACTAAAAGGAAAATCCATATTCTGAGTAAATTCGATTTCTGTTTTTTGAGGGAATCATGAGTCGTCATTTCAGCGTCATTGGATTTTTGAGAAAAACGCATGCTCTCTGAAATGATTCTCACAGCTTTTCCATGGCTCGAAGCCGAGTACTTCTGGCCATGGGGTTTTGCTGAATTTCATTTTCAGTGGGCCGTACCGCTTTTGATGTGAGCAGGTGGGCGACAGGTGCCTTGTTGCATACGCATCTGGGAAAGTCCGGCGGGCAGTTGCATTTGGATTGCAGATCACGCATGCGCTGTTTGACCATTCGATCTTCAAGAGAATGAAATGACAACACACAGAGCCTTCCTCCCGGATTCAACAGATCAGCGGCCTGTTTCAAAAATTCCTCCAATCTTTCAATTTCATGATTCACGGCAATACGAAGCGCCATAAACACCCGTGTCGCCGGATGAATTTTCGATTTATAGCGTGCAAACGGCGGAACCGCTCCGCTAACGATCTCCGCAAGTTGACGACTGGTGGAAATGGTCTGACGTTTTCGAATTTCAATGATTTTACGGGCAATTGCCCGAGAATGACGCTCTTCTCCATAGCGGAAAAAAAGATCCGCAAGGTCCGCTTCAGTGATTTGTTGAAGTAACACTTCAGCGGTCACATCAGATCGAACATCCATTCGCATATCCAGAGGTTCATCCGTTTTAAAACTGAATCCCCTGCCACTTTGCGCAATCTGATGAAGGGACACCCCCAGATCAAGAAGAATGCCATCCACAGCAGTTATGTTCAACTGAGCAAGATAATCCGCTGTTTGAGCAAAATTTCCATGAAACAAATGCAAGTGCGGAAGATAATCTTTTAAAGCGGTTTCAGCATTTCGAATGGCATCCGCGTCCTGATCAATGCCAACCAGCGTGCCGCCTGGAATCATTCTTTCACAGATATCCCTGGCGTGGCCGCAACCACCAAGAGTACAGTCCACATAAATCTTTCCCGGTTGACAGTTAAGATAATACGCTACTTCCCGAGACATTGCTGGAATGTGATGATAAGGCATGATTAAAGTCCCAATCTGGCAATTTCGTTTCTGACATCCTCCTTTTTCATATCCGCCTCCATCCTCAGATGCTCTTCGTCCCATGCTCCCCGCGACCAGATTTCAAAGTGGTCAAGAACACCGACCACAACAATTTCCTTATCCAGACTGGCATACTGCCTCAGGCTGGGAGGAATCAAAATCCTCTCCTGTTTGTCGCAGAGACATTCATAAGCACCGCCGACAAACACTCTTCGGAACCTTCGCATGCTCTCGCTTTTTTCAACCAGAGATAAAATCCGAGTCTCAATTTTATGCCACTCGGGAAGGGTATAGGCCACCAGAGCGAGATCCATTCCAGAAACCATCAGCGAGTCACTTCCGCTGGCATGGATCATATCTCGAAATCTGGCAGGAACAATAATTCTGCCCTTTCCATCAATAGTGTGAAAGCTGCTTCCCCGAAACATCCACTTTACTCCACTTTACTCCACGATGGCCATACAATTACATTTCGATTAATGTGTCAAGAAAAATTCTGATTTATTGTTAATAAACAGAACGATTGAATGCCAAGTGGAGTATTTTGGAAAAGCCAGAAGCCAGATGTTTTTTCCGTCATCCGTCATCTGATTTGTGTGAAGCCTTGTTTAAGCAGCCTAAAAAAAGCTTTACAGGACAACAAGCAAGATGTATTTCAAGAAGAGCTTCGATGCGCCCAACGCTACATGCTTTCGGTTCTTCCCGGAACGATTGGCGTAATGAAGGCTATTTCAGTTGATTACTGCGCAGCCATGAACATGCCGGATGATACCTTGTAATTAATTATTGCTTAAAAAACCACGGGATGACGAATGATGAGCGAAGATACGAATGATTTCTGGCAGAGCCATTCCCTGAAATATCTGGAAATGGCTTTTAAGACCGACCGGTGCGAGATAATCGCCGATCCTGACGGGTATGGAAAAAAAACAGGCGATTGTGGGGATACAACAGAAATCTTTCTCAAAACCCGGGGAGAAACCATTGAAACCGTTTCGTTTTATACCACGGGTTGCATGAATACGACTGCCTGCGCCAATACTGTCGCCCTTCTTGTCGAGGGAAAAACGATCGGCGAGGCCTGGGAAATCGCTCCTGAAGCAGTTGCCGATTATCTTGAAACACTTCCTGAAGATCACTTTCATTGTGCTGAACTGGCTGTCGGAGCGCTTTACATGGCGCTTTCCAATTACAACGAGCTTCAACGCTCACCTTGGAAAAAACCATATCAAACCCGCTCAAAAAATTAATTTATTTTCATATACATTCACATTAGTCCTTGATTTTAATCACAACAATCGCTATCCATTCATAATGGGTTTTGAAAGGCGAGGCGGATACTCTCTACCTCAACCGTCAAAAACTGATTTTTTTTGATATTGCCCCAAATGGGCATGATACTGTGAAGGATATTATTAGGAGGCTGATATGCAACTGACCATCACCAAAGCAGATCGTTTAAAGACAAAGCCTGATGTTTCCAATCCACTGTCGTTTGGAACCATTTTCACGGATCATATATTCAACATGGATTATAATCCGGACAAAGGATGGCATAATCCCCGGATTGAACCCTACTTGCCGATTCCTATGGATCCGGCCACAATGGTTCTTCACTACGGCCAGGCTGTATTTGAAGGACTCAAGGCTTACCGGACAGACTCGGGTGCCATTCAGCTTTTCAGGCCCAGGGACAATTACAGACGGCTGAACCGATCATCCCATCTGCTGTGCATTCCCGAAATTGATGAGGCATTTGGGGTAGAGGCGTTAAAGGCACTGATTCGGTTGGAAAAAGATTGGGTTCCAGGAGCCCCTGGAACGTCCTTATATATCCGGCCAACGATCATTGCCACAGACCCATTTCTGGGCGTAAGGGCATCCCACACCTACCGGTTTTTTGTCATACTGTCGCCAGTTGGCGCTTATTATTCCGCCGGATTCAATCCCGTCAAGATATGGGTCACCCGCAATCATGTCCGGGCAGTGCGTGGCGGCGTCGGGGAAGCCAAGACACCGGGTAATTATGCAGCCAGCTTGTTTGCGGCGGATGTAGCTCACAAAAAAGGCTATACGCAGGTGTTGTGGCTGGATGGGGTAGAGCAAAAATATGTTGAAGAAGTTGGCGCCATGAACATCTTTTTTGTAATTGATGGCGAGATCATCACTCCGGCGCTTAACGGCAGCATCCTGCCGGGCATCACCCGCAATTCAGTTTTGGCGCTGTCCAAATCCTGGGGACTTAAAACAGCCGAACGCCAGATCAGCATCGACGAAGTGATGGCCGCCCACGCTTCCGGAAAATTGCAGGAGATTTTTGGTTCCGGCACGGCTGCCGTCATTTCACCCGTAGGTGAACTCAAACACGGCAAGCAGATTATTTCGATCGGAGATGGAACGGTCGGGCCAATCGCCAGCAAGTTTTATAAAGCCATGACCGATATCCAATATGGGAAAGCACCGGATACCATGGGGTGGATTGAAGGAATCGAATGACAGATGGCTGGGAACAGATGACTGATAAAAAAATAATGATGAATACGGAGTTCATCATTATTTTCTGGAGCCGTTGTCTATCCTACCGTTATTCATGAATCAGAGGAGCTTGCAATAAAATGACTGTTGAATCCGGA
>JBAXVB010000899.1:0-1727 GCA_037129415.1 Deltaproteobacteria bacterium | reverse complement strand
TCAACAGCATCTTCAAGCAGCGGCTGTCTGAATCAAAGCAGATACGGACTGCTTTTCATCCTGTTTGCAGGTAAATGAGCCTGTATGCTGAAATGGTATATTCCTTGCGAGACAAATGGCACGATCAGAAGACAGAAGTCAGACAGAATATTATTGACATATTATGATAAGGAGAAATTAATGAACACCACGAAACAGGAATTAATAGACCTCAGAAAACAACATATTCCCCAGGGACCGTTTCATGTAACCTCCGCCTTTATCCGGGAGGCCAAGGGAGCAGTAATGATTGATGTGGATGGCCGCGAACTCATCGATTTTGCAGGCGGCATCGGTGTCAACAATGTGGGACACTGCCATCCGCGGGTGGTTGCAGCCATCAAGGATCAGGCGGATAAATTCATTCACACCTGTTTTCATGTGGCCATGTACGAGCCATATCTGCGACTGGCGGAAAAGCTGAATGCGCTGGCGCCCGGCGATTTTCCCAAAATGACCATGTTCGCCAACAGCGGTGCAGAAGCGGTTGAAAATGCCGTAAAGATTGCCAGATACGCCACGGGAAGGCCTGCTGTCATCTGTTTTGAAAATGGGTTTCATGGCCGAACCCTGCTGACCATGACCTTGACGAGCAAGGTAAAGCCCTATAAATTCGGGTTCGGCCCCTTTGCCCCGGAAGTTTACCGAATGCCATACGCCTACTGCTACAGATGCCCGTTCGGGCTTTCTTATCCATCCTGCGGTACGGCATGCGCGGATTATCTTGAAGAATTTTTCACTGCTTATGTGGCTCCGGAATCCACTGCAGCGGTGATTGCTGAACCCATTCAGGGGGAGGGTGGTTTTGTGACGCCGCCGCCGGAATATTTCCCCAAGCTTCAGGGTATCTGCCAGAAATACGGCATTGCCCTGATTATTGATGAAGTTCAGACCGGCGCAGGACGAACCGGAAAAATGTTCGCCATTGATCACTGGGGCATTGCACCGGATATCATTACGCTGGCCAAGAGCCTGGCTGGCGGCCTGCCATTAAGCTCTGTTACCGGACGGCGGGAAATGATGGACAAGCCCCACATTGGCGGTCTGGGCGGCACCTACGCTGGGAATCCTATAGCCTGCCGGGCGGCGCTGGCGGTTCTGGAAGTGCTTTATGAGGATCAGTTGCTTCAAAAAGCCGAAGTCCTTGGTGAAAAGCTCTGGAAACGATTTCTGGACATGAAAGAAAAGTATGAAATCATAGGGGATATACGCGGCAAGGGTCCCATGATTGCTCTGGAGCTGGTGAAGGATCGAAATACCAAGGCGCCGGCGACTGAAGAGACCAAAAAACTGGTGGCTTCCTGTTATGAAAAGGGCCTGGTTCTGATTTCCTGTGGCCACAAAAGCAATGTAATCCGTACCCTGATGCCGCTGGTTATCACTGATGAACAACTGGATAAGGGTCTGGCGATTTTTGAAGAATCGCTTTGTGAGCTGACGATCTAAGCTGGAAGGGGATTGCCATGAAAGGGTTAAACGCGGATCATGTTGCGGACATGCTTCGGAAAATCTCCAGCAGGATGGCAATCTCCCGGCATGGGTGCTTAAACCGAAGGCTGCAAAATTACAAAGCCGTCATAATTATTCTTGAACCAACAAATGAAATGATGATAAGGAGGGAAGTTCATCAATTCTCCCGATGATTCAGGCTGAAAGACAGAGGACAGATGTATGGCATGAGCCAATGC
>JBAXVB010000898.1:0-1728 GCA_037129415.1 Deltaproteobacteria bacterium | reverse complement strand
ATTTTTCCAATTCCTCTCCGATTGCCGAGATCATTTCTTTTGCTTTGCTGATTTGAATTTTTTTTTACAATTGAAGGCTTTTCAGCAAAGCAGAGCCGTTTACAACCCGTTTGACCTCTGCCCGGAATGCGCTGTGTCGGGGAAATTTGATGCGAACGAATTCATTCAAGAGCCTTATGGCATTATCTTTTTTATTGAGATGCACATAACACTCCGCTACCGCACCCATCGCTCTGGCAGCCCGGTCGTAGGCGTTCCGATGCTGGTTGGATACAATCTGCTCAACACGTTCACGGCAAATATTGTCCGCCCACACCAGATATTGCTGTTTTTTTGATTCCGTCAACGACACTAACATCAAACCTTTGATAATCTCACCGGAGAAATTTCGGGCATGTTCCTTCAACAATGACTGTATCGTGACAGTCTTGTGATTATTTCCGGTTAACACACTTAATATACTTGCGAAAAGGATTCCAGCCTTTCCGGAGGACCAGCCAACACTCTTTTCTGTACTTCCTTCATGAAACGCATCTTCGAGTCGTCCGGCCATAAGCAGAATTTCAAGATACAAACCAGCATAATTGCTGCTCTTTTTGATGTCTTCCTTGAATGCCAAAATCACATCCAGTTCCTGTGAACGAAGGTTCTGCTTTTCAGCTTCCTGAAGGAGTTCGAAAAGATTTGTCTGTTTTGGAACAGATAAAAAGCACTCCCGTTTTCCCAACAACAATAGCATTTTATCCCCCAGTACCATTGCAGCCTTTATCAGGGATTCTGTCGCCTGTTCCCGAAAACCGCCATGGGGCAACACTTCCATAGCTTCAAGGCACGCATCACGTACCCCATGCCAATTCTCACAGACTTCAAGATGCTGAATCCAGAACAAATAGCCGTAAGGCTGTTCCGATTTCCACTCCCTGGCCAAACGGGAGATACCCTCATCCGCGCCACCTTCCAGCCATTGCAGGGCTTCCATCCGAAGTATGGCGGCTCTGGCGCTATTGCAGAGCGCCAATTTTTTCTCCCATGCAGGCAGAAACCATTCCCAGCCATTAAGCTTTTCGACTCTGGCATCCACTACATCCCGCAGCATGGGAAAAAGCTCGCGTGACAAGTCCAGACGATAGGTATTCATTGTCGCATCCACCGCCATGGATTCATAAAAATCATCCAGCAACCGGGCGGGATCAGCGGTTTCGTAAACGCAGCGACAGTATCTTGCGCGTGCTTCACGAAGTTCCAACGGCGCCGGCAAATAGGCAGAGGATATATACTCGTTTGCATTCAAAAAATCGAACAGCGCGCGATACACCCGCTGCGCAGCGTCCAGATGGTCATCCATAAATAAATCGCCTGCATCCAGAAACAACTGTTCCAATTCGTTCGATTGGTCTTCGGTTACAGATTTCGGTTCCTCCTCCTCATCATAGCCTCCTTCATAATCATCCCAATATGTTCCATCTTCAATGGATTCAATCCGCGTTTCGATATCCTCCTGCAGTTCTGCAATCCGCTCCAATAACTGCGCTTCCACATCCAAAGGAATCTCCTCTTCTTTGGAAACGAACCTGGGAGAAAGGGCACGGAGTTTATCCAAAAATTCTGTGCGTGAACCCGCCGACATTTCCTGCGCCATTTCAAGCAGGGTTTCTACCAATTCTTGTTTTGAAAGGCTTTCACAGTGTTCTTTGACAGCCAGCAAATAAGGTTTCAATGAAATTCCAG
>JBAXVB010000897.1:0-1728 GCA_037129415.1 Deltaproteobacteria bacterium | reverse complement strand
TTTAACGGTAAAAGGGGATAAATTATGGCAGGAATCAACAAGGCCATCATCGTTGGCCGGCTGGGAAAAGATCCTGAAATGCGCTACATGCCGGACGGTACGGCTGTGGCGAATTTTTCTGTCGCCACTTCCGAGGATTGGAAAGACAAGGTGACCGGAGAGAAAAAAGAGCGTACGGAATGGCATCGTATCGTCGCCTTCAGAAAGCTGGGCGAGATTTGTGGCGAGTATCTTTCGAAAGGAAAGATGGTCTATGTCGAGGGTCGCATTCAGACCAAGTCTTGGGATGACAAGGACGGGAATAAGCGCTACACCACCGAGATTGTAGCCTCGGACATGCAGATGCTGGGACCCAAGGACGAAGGGGCGAAAAAGAGTTCTGGCGAGTTTGATTCCGGATCCAAGGGTGGCGGGAATTTTTCCAGATCCGAAGGACCGGTAGGGGAAGATGACATACCATTTTGACTCCCCCAAAGATTGCCGACCCCTTTGTTAGCCTGCGTGATCTGGATGTTCTGTACAACCAATATAACCATCGTGAACAGGTGCATCCGGACCCGCTGACGTTTCTTTATGAGTATCCGGATATTCGGGATCGGGAGATCGTAGGGCTTTTGGCCTCTTCCTTGGCGTATGGACGTGTTGCGCAGATTTATAAAAGTCTGCGCAGTGTACTTGAGAAGATGGGTCCATCCCCCCTGATTTTTTTGAACCGATCGACCCGCCAGTCTCTGACTGCGGCATACAGCGGTTTTTCCCATCGGTTTGCCACCGACGAGAAATTGGTCAATCTGATGCTGGCAATAAAGGATGTGTTGGATCGTTACGGATCAATTTACGGCTGTTTTCTTTTGGGTATGACGATTGAAGCTGACACCGTGCTGCCTGCTCTGACACAATTTGTCGCCGCATTTACTGCTGGAAATGCACAGGGATTGGGGCACTTGATTCCTTTGCCGGAGCGGGGCAGCGCCTGTAAGCGTTTGAATCTGTTTTTACGGTGGATGGTCAGAAAGGATGATGTGGACCCAGGAGGCTGGGATCAGGTTCCGCCTTCAAAGCTCATCATTCCGCTGGATGTTCATATTCACCGGATGGGGGTTACCCTGGGATTTACACGGCGAAAGCAGGCGGATATGCGGACGGCGCTTGAAATCACCAGTGTTTTCAGACTTATGATTCCCGAAGATCCTCTCCGGTATGATTTTACTCTTTGTCGCATGGGGATGGATGGCGTAAGTATTAAGTGATATAGGGCGATTTTCAACGAAAAATACAACGTTGACTGTTGACCGTTCACCGTCAACGGTCAACGAGTTGGTGAGGTAATGTTATATGCCGATTTATGAGTTTTATTGTCAGAGTTGTAATACTTTATTTAATTTTTTTTCCAAAACGGTCAACACATCCAAAATACCGTCATGTCCGAAATGCGGGATTCATCAATTATCGCGGCGGATGTCTGCATTTGCTTTCACGGGAAAGGCCCGCGAAGACAGCGGGATGGACGATATTCCTTTTGATGAGAGCAAAATGGAGCAGGCCATGCAGATGCTGGCAGGCGAAGCTGAAAATATCAACGAGGACGATCCCCGTCAGGCGGCTGATTTAATGCGAAAGCTTACGGACATGACTGGTATGGAACTTGGGCCAGGGATGCAGGAAGCCCTCCGTCGAATGGAAAGCGGCGAAGATCCGGAACAGATTGAATCGGAAATGGGGGATATT
>JBAXVB010000896.1:0-1734 GCA_037129415.1 Deltaproteobacteria bacterium | reverse complement strand
GGATATGGAAACCTGTCAGATTGATGCGGATGGCAGAAAACTAAAACAGGTTCTTTTCAATCTTCTTTCCAATGCCGTCAAGTTTACTCCGGATGGCGCCTGTGTTACCCTAAAGACTCGATTTTCAGACCCCTCATCGAATATTCTTCAGATCATTATCGAAGACACTGGCATCGGTATTGGTCCGGATCATCTGAACAGCATATTTGAAGAATTTTACCAGATTCAGAATGGCGTCGTTAATAAAACTCCAGGAACCGGCCTGGGTCTGTCTATATCCCGGCAGCTTGTACAGTTGCACGGCGGTGATATCCGGGCCGAAAGTGAGGGCCTGGAAGCCGTTTTGTGGTTGAGCTCCCCTGTCGGCAGACATTTAAACAGCAATGACAAGTGGCTATTTTTTTCTCACCCCTTGATAAAATCGCAGATAGCGGGCTTCCATCGCTCCTATTTGGGACATTAGGATAATCATGGTAAAAACCATATTAGTCGTAGAAGATGCACCGTTAAATATGAAACTGATCCGGGAAATTCTGACCTATCGTGGTGATACCGTCTTCGAGGCCGCCAATGGCAGAGAAGGTGTCGATCTGGCTATTGAAAAAAAACCCGATCTCATTCTCATGGATATTCAAATGCCGGTAATGGACGGTATGGAAGCTGCCCAGATCATCAAGGCAAATCCGTCAACCCGGCATATTCCTATTGTAGCTCTGACTGGATACGCAATGGACGGAGATAAAAAACGAATGCATGAAGCAGGATGCGACGGATATCTCTCAAAGCCTTTTAAAATCAAAGAACTGCTGCAGGCGATTGACGTTTTCTTTGATAGTCAATAGGGGGCAAGTTTCGAGGGCTGAGTGATTGCTTTACTCGCCCCACAATACAATTGTAGATACTTGCCGCCTCCACCCTTTTTTAATATGTGAACCAGGGGAAAACCATGGGAAAAAAAACGATCATATTGATTGTTGATGATGAAGACCGCAACCGGCGATTGATGGAAGCTCTGCTGCTGCCGATGGGTTATGAAGTTTTGCAGGCCGTAAACGGTAAAGACGCCATTGAAAAGGCGAAGGAAATGTCGCCGGATGTGATTTTGATGGATGTCATGATGCCGGTGATGGATGGGTTTGAGGCGGTAAAAGTTCTGAAACAGGATGAAGAAACACAGATCATACCAGTGGTAATGGTTACGGCGCTTCGGGAAGTGAATGACAGGATAAGGGCGATGGAGGCCGGCGCAGATGATTTTTTAAGTAAGCCGGTTGATAAAACCGAACTAAGAACCCGGGTTCAAACCCTGGTCAAGGTTAAAGCCTACAATGATCATCTTAGAAACTATCAGAAGCAACTGGAAGCCGAGGTTGCCCTGAAAACCATTAAACTACAACAAACTTTGGACGCGCTTCATATTGCGTCTCTGGATTCCATACGCCGGCTTTCCCGTGCGGCTGAGTACAAGGATGAAGATACCGGTGCGCATATTGAGCGAATGAGCCGTTATTCGGAAGTCGTGGCGCGGAAAATGGGCCTTGATGGCAAAACTATTGAGCGCATTTTGTATGCAGCTCCCATGCATGATGTGGGGAAAATCGGCATTCCGGATAAAATCCTGCTGAAACCCGGTAAACTTGACACGGATGAATGGGAAATCATGAAACAGCATACCACCATTGGCGCCAGAATTCTGGGAGGATCCCTGACAGGGTTTATCAAGCTGGCGGAGGT
>JBAXVB010000895.1:0-1734 GCA_037129415.1 Deltaproteobacteria bacterium | reverse complement strand
GCCGGCGACGGCAACCTTCACCCCACCTGTCTGACCGACGAGCGGGACAAGGACGAGATCGCCCGCGCCCACAAAGCTTTCGATGAGATATTTGATGCCGCCATATCAATGGGCGGCACCATTACCGGGGAGCATGGCGTGGGGATGGCCAAGAAGAAATACCTGCCAAAGCTGGTTGGAGAATCTGGTATCAGGGTCATGCGGGGTATCAAACATGCATTTGATCCCAAGGGGATACTTAATCCGGGAAAAATATTTTAAAGCTAAGATCGCAAACGAATTATGAATTATGAATGAAAAAACCTCCAGCCTTCACCATTTGCTTTTATTCATCCTTTCCTTTTAGACAGAGGGTTATCATGGATTACGTTAAATTGATAAACTGTATGCGCTGTGGAATGTGCCTTCCCGCTTGTCCCACCTATAAGGAAACTTTCCTTGAAACCGCCTCGCCCCGCGGTCGGGTGGCGCTGGTGCGTAAACTCCAGGATGGCGAACTGGAGCAGTCGGAGCGCCTTCTTGAATATCTTTCGCTCTGCCTGGATTGCCAGGCCTGTGCCTCGGCCTGCCCCTGTGGCGTTAATCCCGGTGAACTGGTGGCCGAGTTTACGTGTGAGCGCAAAGATGGGAGCCGGCTCGGCTTCATGGAGGATCTGGTACTGCGCAAACTTCTGCCCCATCCTGACCGGCTTGAAGCGTCCATTGCACCGATGCGCCTCTACCAGCGTACCGGCCTGCAAAAGCTGGTCAGGACGCTTGGTATCCTCAAGATGTTCCCCAAACCGCTGGAACGGATGGAAGGGCTACTGCCCGATCTGCCAGAAAGACCGCTGCGCCAGGTCATAAAAGAAGACATGCCGGCCAAGGGGGAGGTGCGCGGAACGGTCGGATTCTTTCTCGGATGCGTTATGAGCCTGATCTTCAGCGATGCCAGTCGCGCTACGATCAAACTGCTAACTTTACTCGGCTATCGGGTCATTACCCCCAGAAATCAGGTCTGCTGCGGGGCGCCCAACATGCTGGCCGGTGATCTGGCAGGTTTGAAGGAGGCGGCACGCAAAAATGTGGATATCTTCGGCGGGTTCGATTTGGACTTCATCGTCACAGACTGTGGTGGGTGCGGGGCCGAGCTGAAAAAGTACAGTCATCATCTAAGTGACTCGTCAGTCGCCTCTTTTAGCGACAAGGTGCGGGACATCTCGCAGGTTCTGGCGATGCATGCCGATGAGCTGAAATTGCTCCTCAAGCCACTTCCGATGAAAGTGACCTACCATGACCCATGTCACATTGCTCACTGTCAGGGTATTCGCAGGGAGCCGCGTGACATGCTCAAGCTTGTACCAGGTCTGGAGTACATGGAACTGGAGAATGCCGACGCTTGCTGTGGCAGCGGCGGCACATACAATATTGCAAAACCGGAGATGGCTGACCTCATCCTGCGCCGCAAGCTCGACACCATCCGGGCTACCGGGGCGGATGCGGTGGTTACTGGCAACCCTGGATGTCTGCTGCAGTTGAAAAAGGGTTTGCTGGATCATTTACCGCAGGTCAAAATCATGCACCTGACCGAGTTGCTGGCGCAGAGTATTGATGCCTGAATATCGTTTCAGTTGCAGAGCGGCCAAAAACAGTATAAACGGTCATGGCATGGTCTATGCTGAGCTGATGAAAATTGCCATATATTTTAGTGAAAAACTGATCCTTTTTTTGTTTCGCTTATGTAATGAGGAATAA
>JBAXVB010000894.1:0-1736 GCA_037129415.1 Deltaproteobacteria bacterium | reverse complement strand
CTGGAAAACAAATCAAGCAGATATGGTTGATATTCACCCATAGCCTTTTTGATCAAATTAAGGAGCGTGTTGTTCCATTCCACATAAAGCGCCTTACGGTAAACTGTTTTCCAGGTTTTCAAGTCAATGGTGGCCGATATACCCGGATTGTATTTTTCTGTTAAAAGCTCCCCGAACCATCCCACCAGACCTGGCTGACCGTTTGTGGATTCATACACACTCCCGATAACCTCCGGTTCAACGATTTGGCCGCTTTCCAGTTGATACTGATCAAACAGGTCCATGACTTCATCCAGGGTAAAATTGGGAACGTGGAGGCTTCGTTGTACGTTGAATGGCGACCCTCTCTGACTGTCCAGACCCAACACAGCACGAACGCCAATCAGGGATAAGCCGTGCAACAGATAACGATCCCGCTTTAAATACATATCGCGGAACAATGTCACCAGTCGATCAATTACAGTTGGTGGCAAGCTGTCAAATTCATCTATAAACAAAATCAGGGGGCGTTTAAAACAGGTGCTGTCTTTGTGGAACAAATGTTTGAATGCGTTCCAGGAATTGGGAGCTGATGGCAAACGAATATCAAAAGTCTCCTCAATCAGATAGTCAACCTGGTTCAGAAACGCCTCAGGCGGATCATCGGGTAACAGAATGGTTCCTTGCATGGACATCATGCCGACGGTAAATTGATCCGGATATTCCGCTTCAATTCGTTTTCTGACCTGCTGAGTCAGCCAGGTTTTTCCGGTTTGCCGTGGCGCCCAGATAGTAAAATAATGGCCGCCTTCAGTGTCACTGCCAATCAGCGAATTCAGGCACTGGTTGACCAAATCCGTGCGGGGTGCGGAAAAGTGGCTGCGGGCATTTACAGGGCCGTAGGAATGAAATTTGCGCATGGGAATTTCCTTTCGTGAATTTTCGATTTTATTCTGATATTCCAAAACATTTTTCTATCGCTATTCGTATTTTTGAAAAATCAGTGACAGTAAAACAGCTTATACAACCTGGTATAAAAAAAAGCAAAAAAGAAGGTATCAGGGAAGGAAAGAAAAAGGTATCAAACGGGGAAAACAGAGCTGTGTTTATGCTGATAATTTTGTTTGTTATTTTTATGTGCTTGTTGTAGAGGGGGAAAATATATCCGGCGTTGATACTTTTTAAAATGACCAATGCAGGCATTATAACCGCTCCAACTTTTTCATGTAAACCATCTGAAATATCGACAATAGCAGACGATTTAAAAATCCATATTCCCGGTCTTCTGCTTGCCGACGGAATCACTCGTTTACCAGTTGATATGGAATACAGTGCGGTACTTTCCGTTAATGGAAATACCTGCTTTGTTGTTACAAAATATGGAGTTGTTCCTGATTGAAGGCATTGATCATTGTTTCGACCATTCGGGTTTATTTCGTAGGGGCGAATCTTGTATTCGCCCTAATGATGGATTAGTGGCAAATCGCCTCTGGGATCGCCGCACCCCAGTGCGGCAATTATGACGACAATAGTATAACAAACCGCACTGGAGTGCAGCGATCCCTGGATGGCTCCCAGGCATTGGGAACCTTACCGTGCGAGAGTATCAGGAATAAAATAATTGAAAACTCAAGAACACTCCGTTCATCAACCACACGCCAAACTTTTTGAAGCGGTGTTTTCCGATCCGGTAGAAGCCGTAAGTTTCTTTCAGGCATATCTGCCGGATGCCCTGACAGCACGGATTGACTGGAATA
>JBAXVB010000893.1:0-1739 GCA_037129415.1 Deltaproteobacteria bacterium | reverse complement strand
ACTCGTTTTTCCTTCCCTTAAATATCGTGAAATATCAACCATCATTTATCGAGATTTGGTGCTGGTCGGCCTTGAAGTGCCAGTATTCGATCCCCTGGAGAAGGCCCACATAGCCAGTGCGCCCTATTGTCTTGGCATCGTAGATGACAAAGTCCGAGACAGGCCCAAGGAGCTGCCCGGGGAGAAAACGGGCTTGCAGGCGTGAGACGCACTCCGGGTCGTCAATAGCTTTTCTGGCCGCTTGGTAGAGACCCTCCCAATACCTTCTCGCCAACATGCCATCCGGGAAGATGAAGCGATATTCGATCTTTCTCGCCAGGTTCTTAAGGGTAATGGGCAGGAATTCGTACTGGGTTATCTCGAAGCTGAGCTCCGCCGCATCCAGTATCCAGATGCTCCGCGTGACATCTACGGCTTCAACTTTTAGGAGGTCATGAAGGCGCAAGGCCTCCGGCACAATCGTCATGGTTCACCACCATGGGTTTGCCAAAAGTAGAGATCGTTGTCTTCTTTTCCCAACGTCCGGCAAACGCAATCCAGGGAAAATCCCTCCCAGGAAGCACCCAGTTTTGGGGATGCATTTAACTGCTCCAGGCTTTCGATTGACAACAGGCTGTGAAACAGTCCGGAGTCCCTGAGATACAATTTAGACCGTTTCACAATCTGTTTGCCGATATTGGCATACCAGGGCTGGAGGATGCGGACCATGAATGTGCCTTCCAGAATATCACAGTATTTCCGGACCAAGCTGTGTTTAAACGATGTGAACGACTACCCTATCCGATGAATGTCTTCAAATTCATTCAACCATCGAATTTGATTCATCATGTGTTCTTGAGATACAGATTCAAGGACTGCCCTGAGTCGTCGAATCAGCAGAGGAAGAGGATACTTGACCGTAAAAATGATCCCATAATGGGATTTCCCTTGTGCAGTATATTCTTCATCCAACGCGACAAAATCACGGAAATTATTGGTAACAACAGCACGTCCCTGCTTAATGGCAAACGCAAATTGTGTCGGGTCGTCGGCTTGATCCATCTCCGCCTCATGCGAACTGATGACATCATAGCCATACTCACGTAAGGATTTCGCAATCCGCCAACTGAGATTTTCGTTAAGATAGAGCTTGAGCATCGCCTCTGTGCCGTTTGGTGAGCCTGGGGTTCCAATATTTATATGTGGCTTGCGCTAATAACCCATCCATTTCTTGTTGGTGATCATGGTAATAGGATAAGGCATCATGCACTTGGGCAGAGGTCAGATGGGGAAAATCCCATAATATCTCCACAATGGAGCTCCCCAACTGATAGTGTTCAATAATGGTTCGAACCATAATACGAGACCCTAAAATAATCGGTTCGCCACTCGCCACTCCTTGTACCTTCACAATATGCGGATGTTCTGTCCGCTCAATTGGCTTTCCCTGATAGTGTATCTTTTGTATGTTCTGAGGCATACATGCTCCTCCTCTCATCCATTTCTGAGATGTGACATTTTCTCCCGCCTTGACGTAACAATATTTTTCCTGAGATAAAATGTCAAGAACTTAGGTGATCTGTCAGCGAATATGGTCTGATGATTCTGGCATATTTGCATGGGGTGCGCTGGATTTGCATCTCCATCCAGAATTTGTCACTGGGAATCAGGAATTACTGCAAAATAATTTTCACTTATTGCAGACCTTTAACGCTTATTAAAACTGACCCGGCTTTGCCAAAGAAAACTGACCCACCCCA
>JBAXVB010000892.1:0-1739 GCA_037129415.1 Deltaproteobacteria bacterium | reverse complement strand
TCAGCCAGTTCGGACGATCTTTCATCCAGGCGCTGACGGTTTCCAACAACTGGTCTTTCAAGTTTTTGACCATATAAAATCGGGGGAGTAATAACTCGGATTCAGAAGTAATAACGCCTTCGCTAACGGCAATCCTGGCAAGGGCAGTGTAAGGGTAAATTCGGATGCCAGTTGTGATTTTCATGGCCTCAAGCTGCAACGCATCAGCAAAATACAGGCTTTGCGTGACCGTTTCCATGGTTTCGCCGGGGCCGCCCAGCAGCAAAAACCCCATTCGTTGAATGCCATGTTTGTGAAGTGTTTTGGAAATCGTTGCGACTTCATCGGTTGTAAATCGCTTGTTCAGGTTTTTCAGGATTTTTTCAGAGCCGCTTTCAAATCCAAAGCTCACTTCCTTACACCCGGCTTTAGCCATTTTTCCAATGAGATCATCGTCCGCTTTCCAGGGATAGAGAATACAGCGCCACCGGATATTCAGCCCAGCGGCAATGATGGCATCACAAAGCGCTTTGGCATAAGATGACGGAAGGTTAAACGTGTTGTCCACAAAGAAAAACTGGTGGAACCCGGCTTCCGCATAACTACGAAGCCCTTCAACAGCCTTTTGTGGAGAAAATTTTCTGAGAATCCTGCCCTCAATGGTCGCCGTGGAACAATAACTGCAATCCATGGGGCATCCCCGACGGGTCTGAAACGGAATCCACAACTGGTCTTCTTCTATACCTGCATGAGGAGAAAGATGTATGTTGGGGAGCGGTATGGGAAATTTATCCAGATTCCGGACGACCACAGGATATTTGGGTGTCTTTTCCGGATGGTCATATCCTGGCAGATAAAGACTCGGTATGCCGGATAAATCCGCTTTGCATTTCAGCCGCTCCAGAAGCAGGACAAATGCGGATTCCCCTTCGCCTTGAATGCCCATATCCGCGCCTAGATATTCCAAAGCGGCTTTCGGGAAAATGCTGTATCCGGCGCCACCCAATACAATTGGCGCATTCGAAAGGTTTCGGCAGTCCGAAACGACATTTCTGACTGAATCCAATAGAAAAGTCGGGGTCTCCATGAATTGATCATCAATATTTCGGACCGATATGCCTATAACCTCGGGAGAAAATGTCTTGATTGCCTGTGCAATCGGTGTGCGGACATCTTTTTGCATCATCAGGTTTACGGTTTGCACCTCATGCCCGGCGTTCTGGGCGGATGCGGCAACGCATGCCATCCCCAGCGGTAGCACCGGCATGTTCATATTCTCTGTGTTGGCTGAAATCAAAAGGACTCTCATTTTACTTGACTCCACTTTTGCTGAATGTGTACTGTGAAAATGCTTTTTAAGTCACGAATAAACACGAATAAACACGAATAAACACACCTTCAGTGTTATGCTGAAAATTGCGCCATCAGCCGTTTTTCGAAGGCTTGATGTAAACCATTCCCTGAAAAATGGCGACAGTGTCTTCCTTCTCGTCAGTTACAAGAATGGTATAGGTGGCCAGTTTGCGATTGCGGGAAACCTCTTTGGCTTCGGCTGTCAGAACTGCGCCTTCGGTGCTTGCCTTGAGAAAGGAGATGCTGGCATTGATGGCCACGGCAACCGGTCCATAAGCATTGGACGCTGCGGCAAAGACCAGGTCCGCCAGGGTGAAAATAACACCGCCTTGCGTCAGTCCAACGCCATTCAGGTGATGATTCCGGATTTTGAGTCTGGCCTTGGCGCTTCCTTCGGCCATTTCGAT
>JBAXVB010000891.1:0-1746 GCA_037129415.1 Deltaproteobacteria bacterium | reverse complement strand
GACTATTCCAGCCAGACGTTTTTCATCCGCATCGACTGGGTTGGATGGAGTTTGAAATTCTTGACGTTTTTAAGCTGAGGACTGACGACGGTGGAATGAGCCACGCAAATAGTGCCCACTTCATCATGAATGATTTGAATGGCTTTTTTATAGATTTCCGTCCGCTTAGCCTGATCAACAGTCTGTTTTCCATCCAGCATCAGTTTGTGATATTCCTCGTTTTTCCACTGGGTACGGACAGATGAGGACGCCAGTCCATCAAAAAGCACCGCCAGGAAATTGTCCGGGTCGCCGTTATCGCCAGTCCATCCAAGCTGAAACAGATCCATGTCTTCGGATTGTTCCTTCTGTTTTTTCAAGTAAGTGCCCCAATCATAGCTGACGATTCTGGCCTTGATGCCAACCTTGGCCAGATCCGAAATCATGGCCACGCCGACCTTCAAGCCTTCCGGGTTGTAGGGTCTGGCGACCGGCATGGACCAGATGGTGATTTCCGGCAGATTGTTTCCGCCGGGAAAACCAGCCATTTCCAGTTCTTTCTTTGCCATTTCCGGATCAAACGGATAGTCCTGAACCGCGTCGTTATATCCCCACATAGTGGGTGGAATGGGATTTTTGGCGACTTGGCCCATGCCCTGGTAAATGTTGTCCACAATGGCTTTTCGATTAATGGCGTAAACAATGGCTTTTCGCATGTGAAGATTCTGCCACAGGGGCTTGGTATGGTTAAAGGACAGATAGCCGATGTTCATGCCAGGCTGAGAAATCAGCACAAGATTGGGATCTTTGGCCGCCATCGGAATATCTGCGGCATTCGGTAACTGACAGATGTGAATACTGCCGGCTTTCAGTTCCAGAAAGCGGACAGAGTTGTCCGGAATGGCTCTGAAGAACAGCTTGTCTAAGTAAGGTCCTGCTTTTTTATCCCAGTAATCGGCATTTTTTACCAGAAGAATCTGGTCATCCGCCACCCATTTGACGAACTTGAAAGGGCCGGTTCCCACAGGGTTTCGAACGAATTCTTTGGGGTTTTTCACAAAAGCAGTCGGGCTGATGATATCGGCGAAGTTCATTCCCATATTAGCCAGAAACGGTGCTTCAACTTTTTTGAGCTTGAAAACAACTGTATTCTCATCTATGGCTTCGATGCTGTCCACTGTGCTGTCCATTTCCATGGTTACCCAGTATTCAGGGGTTTTTTCCTGAGCAGGAATTTCCCAACCTTTACCGAAAAACTTAATTTTTCGCTCTTTCATCTGTCTGCCGATGGAAAAGACGACCGAGTCGGCATTAAACGGAGTGCCGTCATGGAATTTAATGCCTTTTCGCAGGTGGAAGGTATATGTCTTGCCGTCCGGGGAGATGTCCCAGGATTCCGCCAAACCAGGTTCAATAGCGGTGGTTTCATCTGCATACTCGACCAAAGCATCAAGAACGTTGCCGCAGATCATAAATGAATTGCCGTCGGTTTCATAGGCAGGATCCAGTCCCACGCTATCTCCACCGCGTCCGAAAATCAGTGTTCCTCCGGATTTGGGACCAGCGGCCAGCGCAGCGCCAGTAAATAGAAATACAAGAGCGGTGATCAGTACAGCAGTTTTCTTACCCATGCGAGTTCCTCCTTGGTATCCAATTGTTGTCATTACTATGAATCAAGTTCATTCACTTCAATAAAGCATACCCATGCAAAAAAGCAGGAAATGATGAATAACAAAATGTGAACCCGAAGTCAAAAGGTAAGAATGG
>JBAXVB010000890.1:0-1749 GCA_037129415.1 Deltaproteobacteria bacterium | reverse complement strand
GTTTTTTATGGATATACTGCAAGTGATGTTATACTGCGAACAGGCAGACTTACTTCTTTTCGGCCCTTTTTGCGGTCAATTGCCTGCGTAGTATAAATGACAATGCCACGGATAACAAGCGGAACAACTTGGAGGCTGTGAGCTACATCCTCCTGTCATCCCCCTGCGGCGTTAACAAATCATTGGTGAATCAAAGAGCCGAACATCGCCTGTTTGAGCCAGTCCAGGCTGAATTTCAATAGCGCTTCGTCATCTTCGAGAAGCAGCTTCCAGGATTCGTCGTTCAAGCCGAAATCATTTTTCTGAAAATGATCAGTCAGATGCTTACGGAATGCATCCAGGTCATAACATGCCATGGAAAACAGATGTCTGGACTTTATATCCAGAGGACCTGGAATCAAACGATTTTTCAGGCTGATGATATCCATCATCCTGTCGTTCATGTCATCGTATATGGCAATGTTCTGGGAAGCAATCCATTTCCGGACAGTCTGCGTACAATTCTGACTGTGCCCCAGGCAATGGGGCTCGACCAACATGGCGTAGTGAATCGTGTTCTGACCGGTCTCCCGTGATCTGGAAAGCATTCTTGCCAGCGGATAGGTGCGGCAGGAGGATGGCCTGCTTTCATACACCCGGCAGCCCTCCAGAGATAGAAATGGGCAAGTAAAGCCATCAGCAGGATTGGTTTTCAGGCAAACCACGGGAAGCTTGGTTTCAGGTCCAATATGCTGAGTCGTATATTTTTCCAGAAATTCTCCGGAAGACATGCCAAAATGGCTTTTGAGCCTTAAGACATCATAAGGGGTTAAAAACTGGTTCACATCCTTGCAGCATTCATTGAAACAAGGGACACCTGCATTGCAGGAGAAGTTGAACGTTTCATCTATCGATAGTGGGATCAGGTTATGTTCCATCTTTCCGCCTTCCAAGTCCTGGCCAGAAGTCAACCGGCTTTCCGGATTAAATCGTGGACATCATATTGGCCGTTCAGCAGTATCCGGACATGGGTTCCGGTCTGGGTAAAATTAAGGGGAGTACCGCTTAAGTCGAAAAGTTCGCGAACCGTGTCGGCCCGGGCAGCGCCTTTACGGGTCAGAATCTCGACTGCATCTCCTTTTTGAATCTTGTTCCTGATATGACAGATCATGCCGCCATCTTCAGATGCCTCAATGATTTCCGCCATGAAAACATGATCATGGAACGACTTGTAATTGTCAAAATTCGGAGAGGTCTGATCCGGGTCTCCGAAATAAAATCCAGTACAGTATCCCCTGTGGCTGATGCGTAGCAGCTCTTGCAACCATGTTGCATCGACCTGAAAATCTTCCGGATTCGCGTACCATGCATCAATGGCTTCGCGATAAACTTTTACCACGGTCGCCAGGTAGTTTATGCCTTTCATCCGGCCTTCGATTTTAAGCGAACAAATTCCTGCCCGGATCATGTCCGGAATATGTTCAATCATGCAGAGGTCTCTGGAATTAAAGATGTAGGTTCCCCGATCATCTTCCAGAACCGGCATGAATATTCCGGGCCGCAATTCTTCGACAACTGCATACTGCCACCGGCAGGGATGACTGCACATCCCACGGTTGCTGTCCCGTTTTGCCATGAAACTGCTAAGCAGACATCTTCCAGAATAGGCGATGCATAAGGCACCGTGAACAAAGGATTCCACCTCGATCCGGGACTGTTGAACGATTTCAGAAATCTCGGAAAGGGTTATCTCTCTTGCCGAATTGACTC
>JBAXVB010000089.1:0-13312 GCA_037129415.1 Deltaproteobacteria bacterium | reverse complement strand
TTATTATCTGGGGATGCTGACTATACAGGATCATTTTTACCTAAAGCTTCCCAATTTGAACATGCGACAGATATTTGTGGAATACTTCAACGAGTTGCACCAGATCGACGTTTCCACCCGGTTTACCGAAATCATGGAGTCGTTTGTGATGCAGCCGGATATCGAAAGCCTGTTTGCCGGATACTGGCGGGAGTACGTGTCCCAGTTGCCGGAGGCCATATTTGCGCAGGTAAACGAAAACTTTTACCGCACCACATTTTACGAGTTGTGCAGCCGCTATCTGTCATCCTGGCTGGCGTTTACGGTAGAAAGCTCCTACCCTCAGGGCAAAAGCGATCTGGAGTTTATCGGCAAATTTCATGAAAAGTTTGCCGGCAGGCGCTGGGTGATCGAATTCAAGTATTATTCCAATGCCGATCTGACAAAAATGAAGACAACCGTCGAGAATTTTACACTTCAGGAAGCGGATACGGAACAGATCCGGGGTTATGCAGCGGGATTGAAGATACAGTACGCTGAGGCCCGAATCAGTCTGCATGTTATCTACTGCTTTGGCAACCAGGGGTTTCGTGTGTTTGATGTGATAAACCCGTAGGCCAAATGGTTCCGGGCTGTGCGCCCAATTTGCTATGGACTGTTCTCCGTACATATCGGAGCTGTCACCGGTTGGGCCAACCAGTTTGCAATAAGGTTTGTGCGCCCGGCAAGGGATTTCAAGGGAGCATCGTTTTGTTGATGTTTTTTCAGGGTGTGTCCGTGTCGGCGCAGAACATCGACAAAGCGGCGCGGATAGTAGCAGTAAATTCTGGCGGAATCCATTGGAACTGAATATTGTGAAGCAATAATGGCCTTGGGAAGAAAAACCCGCTGCCAGAAAATCCAGATTTTGTCCCGGAGTCGCCCGCTTTCCAGAAGTTCCGCAAAAGGCGCAGGGATCGAGATGGCAAATCTTGCGTCGGTGAAAACCTGGGAGCGGGCGCTCTCAAGAACAGCTTCCGTCACATCCATGGATTGCAGCCTTCCCAGGATATCAGACGGAACATCTGCGCCCGCCAGTTCCTTCGCTAACTGCAGGGCCAGGTAAACGCCACGTTGCCAGCCCCAACGTTCCGCCCGCTCTGCCAGGGTCCGCCAGTCGAGGGTAGAACCAAAGCGAGCGATCGTTTCCGCAATATCACAGGAAGGCCGCAAACCAAAGGCGAACTGGTGGTGGTAGGAGGTATGCAGACAAAGGTGCAGCAACAAGTCTTCGGGCGAGAGAGTTAGCGCATCGCAGCCGGCAATGTGAACTGATACGGCGCGCTCCCACAGGTCTCCTGGATCGATGCTGTAGTTTTCATCCGGACATGTTAGATTCCAGTGAATTTCAAAGCCGGCATGCCCATTTTTGACCATGCGGGGCAGATGATGCGCCGATTTCAGGGTGGTGTCCACGCTGATGGGGCTTAGCGGCGTGTAGCCCATGCCCGTCAGTATTTCGGCGATCCGCGCAAGATCGGTGGGACGGGCCAGAATGTCGATGTCGTTCATTTCACGAACACCCATGTTGCCGTAAACCGCATCCGCCAGGAATATGCCTTTGAGCAGAATCAGGGGGATTCCCTCCGGCTTCAGTACAGACAACAGGCGGCGCAGTTCCCCATAAAAACGCAGATTGTGAAGGGTGTTTTGACGGAAGGCATCCTTGAATGTTTCGGCAGCCGCTACTGGTACAGCCGTATCCAGTCCCTTTTGCCTGAGCCGATGCCACAGCAGGGGCAATACCCGCTGGGTCTTGGCCAAATATAGAAAAACCTGCCAGCGCTCCTGCGAAAGGCCTGAAAGCCGGATGGCATCGACATTTGATCCGCTTTTTTTTAAACAATCAATCAAGAGCTGACAAAGTTCCCAGTCCGCTTTTTCCATGAATATCCTTTCTTGAGGCGATTTTGAATTTTTATTGCATTTCTGGCACACCTGCCGAGCCCGTGACGCTTCGTAATGCACCCATGCAACCAGCAGTTCTTCGCGGCTGCAGGATTCAATGAATACAGTCTCTGTCTATAACATGGATGATACCCGCATGCAATGCCGTGGTAAAGTGATGGGACTGGAAATACTTTTTTAGCGGGTTTACGGTTTATCTGTTGATGGAATCAAACGTATCTGATGGAAGAAAGCAAAGGTTCATTACCCGAAACGGCCATCCTTCAGCCCGCGCCAGGGCCAGTCGCTGCCACTCGCCGCCGCTAAGTTCCGAGCCGCCGAACCACTTTCCCAGCACGGCTTGATATGTGTCGGGCAGACGGCTGATCGGCGCATCCGCCCCTGCAGCCCTGGCTGCGGCAGATATCTGGTTCATGTCAGGGTTGTTGTCTATGTCGCCAAAAGCGATATTGTTGAAGACCGTGTCATGATAGTGTACCGGATCCTGAAAAAGCACAGTGATCCGCTGTCGAAGCGCCGGAAGAGAGATGTTTCTGATATTAGTTCCGTCGATAAGCAGGCGGCCTTCTTCAGGATCGTAAAAACGGCATATTAGCTTGATCAGGGTTGTTTTGCCGGCGCCGTTTTCACCCACCAGCGCGGTGATTTGTCCCGCCGGAATGCGGAGGTTGAAGTGTTCCAGGGCGGGACGGGTAGTGCCGGGATAGCAAAAGGTGACATTTTCCAATTTCAGTACTTTTTGCAGACCAGGATGGGGAAGTGGTTTTTCTGGCGAACTGATCCGTGGTTTCAGGGCCAGAAACTCAAACAGGTTTTCCAAAAACATGATGTTGCGGTAGATATCTCCGGCGCTGCCCAAAAGCGAACGCATCATGCGCTGACCTTGGTAAAAAGCCTGATAAAAAAGGGCGAGACCACCCAATCCAACTGCACCCTTTAATGCCTGAAAACCCATCCAGGCCAGGGCGGCGGCCATGCTTGCCAGTCCGATGAGGGCTGTCGCAGCATGGGCTATGGCTTCGCTGCGGGCAAGCTGCACCTTCTCCCGGCGTAATCGCTTACTCAAATCACGGAAAAGCGCCCGGAAATGCGGTCCAAGACCAAATAGCCGCATCTCCGCCGCAGCTTCACGCTGGGTAAGCATCAAGTCATAATAGTTGGTTTTGCGAATGGACGTGGTGTTTCGAATCCGCCAGCGGTGAAAGCGGATCGTGTGGCGGAGAACGACCAGAAGAGCAGGCAAGGTACTGAACACCAGCAGAAGAGGAATCCATATCCCGAAGGTCAGCAGGATGCCTCCCATCCACCGCCTGCACCGACTATTGCCGCAATGCCATCCACCAGTGAGCGGGTAAGATACACTGCGGCAACCGGCAGCAGTCCCTGGATCAGCAACAATACCAGCCAGACAATTATCAACCCTCCGGCTGCCTGCCGAACCAACTGAAATGCCTGTGGCAGATAGGGAAACTGTTGCCTGAAGCGATCGGTTACATCGGCAAGCTGTTTGATTATATGATAAGCATTATTCATTCATAATCTCGTGATCAGCCCGTAGCAAACTCCGTCATATTTTCACGATTGATCAGGCTGACCGGACAATCAGGGTAGGCTGCGCTGAATCCGGCAGGAACCTTCATCCGTTTTTCGCGCCACTTGATTTCATATCCCTTCAACTCTCCGTTGAGTTCTTCCAGATAGTCAATCTCCTGTTTCTGATGACTGCGCCAGAAATAAGTATTGGGAAATAATTGTTGATTGTGGTTTCGTTTCATCCGCTCGGCGATGACGAAATTCTCCCACAGGCCGCCGACATCGTTACGCAACTCCGGTGGATTGAGATTGTTGATGACTGCGTTGCGAATTCCTGTATCCACAAAATATATTTTACGGGATTTCTTCAGTTCATTCCTCAGGGTGGCGATCACCTGGATATCCGGAGCCGTATCGGTCAGGAGCTTGATGGTAAGTCCGATTGTGCCGACCCGCTGCGCCTCATCAATCAGTACCAGTTTGTTGTTGCCGATCATCATCTTCAGTTCTGTCGAAGTTTTATCCGAAAGCGCCCGGCGGACATCCGGCTCATCGCAGTTGAGGAAGATGGAAGGAACGGCGGCGGCGTTCTGGATCGCCATGATCAGCGTGGTCTTCCCCACCTGCCTTGCACCATAGATGATGATTGCCTTCCCCTTGAACAGGGATTGCTCGATAGCCTCTTGAATCGTTCTTCTGATCATAACAATACTCTTATTTATTATAATTTGAGGATCATGTTCCACATTATCGTGATTATTGGGGTATTGCAAACACAAAATAAATACGGAATTATATATGGCTGTCCCCAAGGACAGAAGAGCAAACAACGGGAATATGAAGGATGTGAGAAGACCAGTGGTCATGAAGCAGCGGATAATGATGCGAGTTTTTTACACAGTTGATTATCTATCATGACATTCAGGCTCTTTGCTATTTTTCTTGTAAAATTTTCGATTGAGCAGTTCTCTGAATATAAAACAATCCAGGATTTGTTTTGGATATGTTTTTCTGAAAGAAAGGTTTTCCATATTCCCGCTTCGATTTAATTCACTGATAAAAGAAAAAATTGATTGTTCACTGTTATTGTGGTCGGTATGGAGTATTTCAAAAAACTCCTTTACGCTTTGTCTGCATATCAGGGTTTCCCTGATTGTATCCATGGCGCAATTATACGATATTTCGCCTGAAATATATTGTTTAAGCAGCCTGCACTTGAATTCTTTGCAGACTTTAAATCGTCTTGCATCATTGTACAGCCTGCACAGTTTCCCATCTTGCCCCATACAGGGCAGATGAAAAAACAGCTTATCGCTAACCGCTATACATTCTACTCCCATCTGTTTCAGAAATGCCATATCATCGTTTTTGTCAATTTTGGCATGTTTGAACATACTTCCATCGCAGCACAAGCCGCATTCAATGCAGATATTCCCGTTTTCAGTATCGAGCGGCCATGTAGTGTCAGTTTCAGTCATCAATTTTTTCCCTGATAAAGGTATCCAATTATGCAAATCTGGTTGAGGTATATGTGCAAAGGAGATGTTTTGTCAGGAAAACGTGGCGACCACCGTAAATTGTCGATGACCCGCCGCGCCGGTGAGGATAATATTGCCGCAACGAAGCCAGGCATGGGCCGAGAGTTTCTCCGGTTTTGTTTCATCTTTCGCAACACCCAGATAGAGCGTGCCGGCGACATGGCGACGTTTGAGCATCCATTTTGCCGCCACAGCCTGAGGCAGGCAGACGCTCTCCCATGGGGTGTAGTTTGCGGCTGAGCAGACGGCCTGGCCCACTTTCCGGGCCAAATTCAAGTCGGAGAAGCTGATCTGTGCATCCGCCTCGTGCTTATGTCTGCCTAATGAGACAGCCAGCCACTTGAACGGCAGGACAAGCACTGTCAGGCGTGCGATGCCCAACAGCAAAAAGGCTTCCATCAGAAGCAAACGCTCGACACGGGAGCGGCGGCGCCATTTGACTGGGGTGTCCCGAAAAGATTTGGACCAATCCATAAGGATGCTAAGTAGTTTCAATGAAATTCAACCAATCGTTGACAGCCATCGTCGCACGAATATTTCGGGTAAACTGAAATCTTCTGTTGTCACCCATGCCGGCATCAGTGAAGGAAGGAATCTGCTCGATTTGTTGTTTCAATTTCTCCTTGTCAACATATTCAGCCATTGCGGGATGCAGATCAGATAAGGAGTATTGAGTCAAATTTTTGGTTTCGGTCTGGTCAGTACCGATTACGGCGCCCATGTCTTTGCTCTGCTTCCAGGTAACAATTTTCGGCACAATTCCGTCGATGGCCCGGCGGTGCAGATAGCGGCCCATGCCACGAAAATAGTTCTCCTCAGAAGGAATGGACAGAAACAGTCGCACCAGACGGATATCCAGCAGGGGCCAGCGGTATTCGATTTTTCGGCCCGCCGCCATAAGTACGCAATTTTCCATCCGGGTTGGTACAAATGGCTGCCAACGCTTTTCAATCGTGAATCGTTTAAGGTCCGTATAGCCGGCATCAAAGCGGGCGGTATCAAAATAACGCTGCTCCAGGTCATATCGTTTAACCAGCTCATTCCGGACGATCTGGTGGGGCCAGCGCAGCTTGAATGCATCATAAAAACGGGGGTTGTAGGCAGGCGTACTAAAATTATGCGTTTTTCGCCGCCTCAACTCCATTTTTATCAGCCGCAAAAAACGGAAAAGCGCATTGCCCGGCAGAATGTTATGTAGCTCCCTGAACCGCCGCTGCAAGAGCATTTCCAAAGGAACCAGATAGCCGTGGATGGTCGTGCTAAACTCGTCCCCACCAAAACCGGAGAGCAATGTTCTAATCTCCAGTTTTTCCGCAAGTTGACAAAACGGCTCATGAAACGTGGCGTTACCATGTTCTACGGGGTAACCCATGATAGACAGGGCGCGCTGCATAACCGCATGCTGCTCTGTCTCCCTGCCTGCAAAGACATGATTGTTGGGAAGATGGCAGGCCCGGCTGACGGCCAAAATATATTGCGGCTCCAGTTCGGAAAAGGCGAAGGCGAAGGTATGCAGGCGCGACAAGGGCTGGTCAAGGAACTTGGCGGCAAAGGCTGTGATGGTGGAAGAATCAATGCCGCCGCTCAATTCGGAGCCGATGGCATAATCGGAATCCAGACGACACTTGATGGCGCATTCCAGTTGTTCACGGTAGGCATCCACATATTCGCGAGAGTCCTTCAATTTCAGCACCGGTTCGGCGGACAGTTCGTAATATCGCCGCAATTGCATCTGCTGTTGTGTGATGGTCAGGCAGTGGGCCGGCGGCAGCTTTTTGATCCCTTTATATGGCGTGCTTTCAAAGCTCATGGACAGGTGCAGCAGATATTCCGCGACCCATTGCGGCTCAATGTGGATCGGCACACATTCGAGGTGCAACATGGCGGCGAGGCTGGTGGCGCAGACAAAAACATCATCAGATGCGAAATAATAGAACGGCCGAACCCCCATGTGGTCTCGGCCGCAAAAGATTTTGTGACGCTGCCGGTCATGGATGACAAAAACAAAGTCGCCAATCAAATGGTTTACACAGGCTTCCCGCCATTTCAGATAACTATACAAAATCAATTCCGTATCGCTATAATGAGCCATTTCTGCCGGATCAATGGCAAGTTTTCTGCGCAGCTCGTCCCGATTGTCCAGTCTGGCCCAGGATGCCGCTGCTGTCTGGCTTGGGGCGTGATACAGCGGGGTCTGCTCAAGCCTTGATTGGTCTGTGTTCCAATGGATGCACTGAACCAGCAGACTGCTTCCATCTTCCGCCAGAAAACCGCTCTTATCAGGCAGACTGCATGGCATAAGCTGTCGAATAATCGCTTGAGGATCAATCTGATGCACAGGTAACGAGTCTTTGCGTTTGAAATAAAGGAAAAACATCAGTGCGTTTACTCCTCCAAATAGCCGAAACGGTGCATGACATCCCGGTGGTCCCGCACAATTCGCTGTACCTGATTTTCGCTAAGTTCCTCACGCCATGACCCGATCAGGCCTTTTCGAAAAAAACGGGAGGGTGACGTGCTGTTTTCCTGGAAGCCTTCCGACGCTTCCTGCTGCTGTACCACATCAAATGCGCTGAAATCTATCGCTTTTTGAATCTGATCCAGGCTATGGGGAAGACCGGCAAAGCGCACTGCCTTTTGAAATGTTTCAAGGGGTTTTGTTTTCATGTCTTCATAGCGCAGTACGCACACTGGAAACGTGGCATTATCCACCCAGCTTCGGACATGGCCGCTCCATGAAAGGAGTTTCTGGCGCAACTGGCTATGCAGCTTGTTCAATTTGCAGCAGAATGCAAACGCCTCATCCGCCATTGTGGATATGGCGATATCACAATCGGACCCATTGTGGTGGGCAAAGGAAACAGCCACATCAAGAGGATTGCGGATAAAATACAGAGCCCCTTTCGAGGCCGTATATGGAATCAACGGCATGTTGTCCGCCACATCCGTATAGGCATCGTGGATTTTCATAAAGAGCGGCTCCGTGACGGTTTCGGCAAGATGGATATAGAGTTCTGGACGTAACCGGTCAATTTCATCCGCCGTCAAATCTGATGCATCAAAGCCCATAAGGTTGTTGAAGACACCCCTGGCGCTGGCGATAGGCGTCCGTTCCAGCTCATTGATACTTGCCGGTGTGTCCGCATCGCGAAGCAGGTTGGTCAGAAAGACCCGAAACCAGGTATTGCCCGACTTCGGGTATGAGGCTAGCCAGATGATGCCGTTCATAACAAAAACCTTGCCTCCAGCATTTCCATCAGTTCATTCAGCAAAAAACCGCTTTTCGGCCGGACAGTCTGATAGACATCGGCTTTTGCTGCAACAGCCGCGCATTGCCTGAAATGATCGATTTTCCCGCCCAGGCCTTCCAGAAAGTTCATACGGTAGGTGTTGTCAATGATCGGGTATATCTTTTGTCCGGCATTCAACGCGGTGATTTCCATCCGATTCGTGTTGGTGGTTTCAATAATGAAAATGGATTTTATGGGAACCGGAGTATTTTGGATGCTCTCTACGGGCAGAAAGTATTTTTGCAGGTCTTTGCCCCAGCGGACGCTTTTGAGCGATTCCGTAGCGGTATTCAGTTTCTTCAGAACGTCCGCCCACAACTTCAAACGCGGAAATCCTGGAATCACCGCCGGTTGCCCATCAGCCACCGTGATCGCGCACACGTCATCGGCCAGAAAGGGATAGCCACGATGATGAAACCCGGCTGTCAGGGTGGATTTGCCGATACCGGACGAGCCGGAAAACAAAACGCTTTGCCCGTTCACCGCAATGGCGCCGGCATGGAGTACCAAAATGTTTCGCTGATGCAGCAACGCCCCCATGGCCGAGCCCATTAAAAAAACAAGGATATCGTCATCACAGGTCCCGGCTTCCGGCATAATGGTGATGCAGCGACCGTCCTGCACATAATAATGGCCCACACCATCAACGCGCAGCAGAAATTTTCCATTGCCTGCCTGAAAACGCATGCCCTTGAACTGGGGATTCGCCAGCGCATCGGGTGTTTTGCCGTACATAATGGCCACGTCATGGGTGGTTTGCGGGTGAAGATCGGGAATGGCTGGCAAAGGGATTACGGACTTGATATTCAGACCGAAGATATGATAGGAGTAACACATATATGACAAATTTGGATGATTCTCTGAAAAATGTAATTGATAGAAAAAACCGCCTCAGACACGGTGATTGACGCCACTTTTGGCTACTCCATGGCGGAAACCGGCCTGTTTTATGTGCGGTTTATGGACGACTGGCTGATCATCGCCCCGAACTGATGGAAGTTAAAAAAAGAGGTTTGCGTGGCCAATCAAATACTGAACGCCCTGAAGGTGGAAAAACAGCCTTACCAAACCTTTATCGGCAGAGCGTCAAAAGGATTTGATTTTTTAGGCTACCACCTTAAACCCGGGGGCTTGACCGTTGCCGCCGGAACCATTGCCCGTAACATCGAACGTATTGACCAGCTTTATGAGCAGGGTGCGACATCATACCACATTCGGCAATACATTCAACGGTGGCAGACATGGGTTGCCTCGCACCTTGGCCGCGTAATATCAACGGGCTTATGAGTCCAACTGGCGTGCCTCCAACCTTAAATTGCAATAAGGAAGATAAAAGCGTCAAATGGAAGTTATGAATGTGGTATATCTCACGATGGGCCGGCTACCCCCCCATTCGTTGTGGTTTCCACAAAGTTTGTGTAAGCTTTGGATCCGATGTACGACGCTCGGCAACGGATAGTGGGGGGGTGCCATACAATTAGTGAGGTGTTAGATGAGGTTCCGGGGATTAATGGTTTTGCGATATTTGTCGATGAAAAGGTGTGTGTGTGTGTGTGTGTGTGTGTGTTGGTGAATGTGGGGGCATGCGGGTTCGCCTTTATTTAGATTGTTGGATGTGGATGAAAGCCATGCATGTGCGTCAGGTGGTGCATTGTCTGTGTTTGGTAAAAAATAAATTTTAGGTATAATATACATGAACCACCTGGATTTATCAAGGAAAATAATTAATGATATCGAAGACAGGAAATTGGAAGCTCATAAATTGCGGGAAAAATTAACCAACTTACCGGCCAATGTTTAGTAGAGTATTAGATAATGGGGGCGATAGTAATGTTCTCAGAAGGAAACGATGACTATATTGGGCGAACCTCTGGAGTTCGGTGCGCAGATGAGACGGGTCTCTGAACCTTCGGCCATATTAGGACTTAAACAGAAATTGTAAAATTGTACCCGACAACGTCGATGTGTCTTAAAAAGAGATGAGATGGCGTTGGACTTTGTTCAATGGAAATCTTCCGCAGTCTGGATTGCCACGGGCGGTTGTCTCGGTGATCCACCATTCCCGGAACGCTGCTTTTATCGCCAACGATTTCTTCCATTCCAAAGAAGTGAGATAATCGAAGATTGGTGTATATTTCGGGATTAAATTATTATTTTTCTACTTTGACAACAAGGGTTTGAAGCCATCCACGATATATGAGCACATCTTTTATGGCATCAAAATTAATGGATTTGAATCCGTGCTTAATTTTTTCGAATCCAGTGCGGGAAGCAATTTATGGGATGCTTGAATATACGTGGTTTTCTAATGTTGTCGCTGATACTGGGCCTATTGATTCCCTCGTCCGTCCAGTCCTCGGATGTCACTACGCAAGTTGAATCACTCACCATTCCCTTTGCCGAGCGGTATCAGGAAGGAGATGCCGTCTATGCCCGGAATGTATGGGACCTTCAGGTATTTGAAGGGCGATTGTATATAGGGGCTGGAAATTATGACAACGAGGGTCCCGCCCCCAATGCTGGGCCAGTGCCGATTCTGGCTTTGGACCCGGTCAGCGGCACTGTCGTTCGGGAAGGAGAAGCCGATGAAGAGGAGATCAGCCGGTTTGAGATGATTGACGGAAAGCTCTTCATTCCCGGCGCCGATGCCAGAGAGAGCTGGAAACTGGGAAACCTCTACCGGCGTGAAGCGGATGGTCAATGGCTTAAACTGCGCACCATACCCCGGGCGATCCATGTCTCTGCCTTGACAGGCCATTTTGGACGTATGTATGCCGGACTCAAGGCCACGGATACAGTTCCGTGGTATGTTGATTTCAAAGGGTACGGTTCTGCCGTAGCGGTTTCCGGGGATAACGGGGTTTCCTGGAAATTCCTGCCATTGGGGGGATACGGCATCAATGCTTTTCTAAATGTTGCGGGTCATATTTACGCGATAGATGTATTTCCTGGCCCAGGGATAGAACGGTGGATTTCGGCACATGGTCGAGAAAATTACTACGCCCCGATCTATGAACTGAACCCTTCCGGTGAAGGTTTTGTACGCAGGCCTGATCTCACGGCGGAGCAACTGTTCCCCGACACTCAGGCAGCCAAGGGGCGTGCCTGTGTAATCAACCGGTCGGCGCGGTTTAAGAACAGCGCGATTTACATCGGCTCCGGCGCTCACGGCCCATTTGGCCTTTATCGGGCCGATTCTCTTGCCAAGCAAGACATACGGACAACCCACATCCCGCTGCCCGAAGAAACGATCCCTCGGGACATTCTCGTCTGTGACGAAACAGCTTTCGTTCTTCTGGAAGGGCCGGTCATGCAGAAAGGCATTCAAGTTATTGTTTTGGCGAGTCGGGATATGAAGCAGTGGGCAAACATCCTCCAATTTTGCGCCCCTACCTTTGCCCGCTCGTTCGAGCTTTTGAACGGGGATTTTTATTTCGGACTTGGCTGTGAAGTCAAAAATCGCTCCGACTGGCATCAGGAAGAGCTGCGCCCCGAGACTGGCCGACTGTTGCGCATCAAGGGAAAGTATGTGACAACATTTTGAAACATCACCCTGCAACCCCTCCCGGAGTTTTAAAATGAAATCGTACTCATTCACCCAAACACCAGGAGTGCCGAAATGAAATTCTGGCATGCTCTAAAGCACCACCTTCTCAACCGCGTCATGCCACATGGCCTGGTCAGCCCGTGCTACCTGCTGCCCGGACAGTCCCGCCACATCCGTATTCACCGCTCCCTGTGGCTTTGCAGTTTTCCCCGTGTTCCCCTCCCGATTTTCCTGTTGGTGGAGGGATTTCTTTATTTACGCTGGATACTCTTCTCCGCCTGGGTGGGAGCCTTTCGGGCTGTCCGTCGATTAGGGCCTGCTATAAGGGACCGGGAGGGCATTGCGATCCGAACCCAGTTCAATCGGATACTCAAGCTCGCTCTTTTGCATGCTGTCCCGCCTTTTGAGGCGTACGCGTTTCGTCTCTATCGGGGAGGTTGGAATGCAAGTGTCTGGAACTATGTTTTTACCCACGAAATTCCGGCATTCCATCGGTGGCGTGATGCCCGGCAAGGCAAAACCGGTTTGTCCGTACGGGTTTTGGGAGATAAGCAACAGACGGCGGAAATCTTGTCAAGGCACGGCTTGCCTGTAGCCCCTGTCCTTGAGATGGTCAACACAGGGGGAATTTTCGACCCATCCCGGCTCACGGAATATACGAGACTGTTCGTCAAACCCTGCTACGGATCGGCGGGCCGGGACTGTTTTGTGCTGGAAAGGGATAAGGATGATTCTGATTTCAAAGTGTTCGAGGCCCATGCCGGAATGGTCGCATCCCGCTCAACCTGGCAATGCCTTCTCGACAACCTTGCCCGCGAGCCGTATCTGGTGCAACCGCTGATGGCAAACCACCCTGTCCTGGCCGGATTGTGCGAGACAAAAGACGCCGTTACCGTTCGCATCATTACCGAAGCACCGATTGGCGCTCCCGTCAGATGCTACGCAGCCATGCTGGAAATCCCCGGCCCCTTACATGATCCGGCTACCGGGAAGGAACTGGCTGGTAAGAAGCGATTTCATGTGATTTTGCCCATCAATCCGACGAGCGGAAACACCCTGCCATGGAATGCGGATATCTTTCCGCTTTCAGCCGAAGAGGCATACAAAAAATTATATGCGAGGGCTGAAAACATGCCAGTCCCTTGCTGGGATCAAATTCGCAAGACCGCTGCTGCGGCCCACGCACTTTTCCCGGATGTGTACGCCATTGCCTGGGATTATGTTATCACCCATGACGGCCCTTTTTTGCTGGAAGGAAATACCGGCTGGGGTACCCGGATGCCACAGATGATCCACGGCGGACTGCTTATATGGGAGGCTTAATTTGCCATACACTTCATATAGGCGTCAACTTGTTCAACGTAATTTTGAACAAGCCCTAACTGGACACTCCAACCCTAAATGGTTGCTTTACGATGGTATATTCTTTGTTGTAAATCACCTTACCTCTTTCCCCCTTTTATTGACATAGGCCAGAA
>JBAXVB010000889.1:0-1750 GCA_037129415.1 Deltaproteobacteria bacterium | reverse complement strand
CGTCTGACCGATGTATCCGTATTGAGTCCGACAATCAGACGATCTCCCATATCTCTGGACTGATGCAGAAGATGAATATGGCCTGGATGAAGAATGTCGTAGCATCCGTTGGTAAATACCACTTTCTGGCCGGAACTCTGCCATGATTTGACCAATATCCGGGCAGATTCCAGGACTGCTATTTTGGATGCGCCGGTACTCTGGCGCTGCATGTCATTCAGCTCTACGGCAGTCGATAGCTCAGCATGGGTAATTGGTTGGGTTCCCAGTTTTCCTACTACAATTCCGGCTGCCAGATTTGCGAGCTGAGCTGCCTTGGGAAAGGAAAGTTTCAGCGCAAGGCCGGCAGCCAGCGTGGCAATGACCGTGTCTCCGGCGCCGGAGACATCGAACACTTCTCTGGCTCTTGCAGGAATCATGAGGGGGGAATCGTTATTTCCGCAAAGAACCATTCCCCTGGAGCCTCGTGTGACTAAGAGCCATTCCAGCCCGTATTGGCGGCGGATGGCGGAGGCGCTCCGAAACAGTTCCTGCTCGCTCTCCTCGGCAGCGCCGCCTGTGACCAGCTCCAGTTCGGCAGTATTAGGGGTGACGCAGGTCGCACCCTGGTAACGGGTCCAGTCTGCGCCTTTGGGATCAACCAGAACAGGGATGCCGCGAATCTTGCAAAAGTAAATGAGATGCTGGCAAAGATTCGGTGTCTGAAAAATGCCTTTTCCGTAATCAGACAAAACGACAACGTCGCATTCAGAGGCCTTCTGCTCAAACCGGGCGGTGATTTTCTCTTCCAGCTCCAGGCTTAATATTCGGGGTTCTTCCTCATCTAAGCGAAGGAGTTGCTGGCCTCTGGCCATAACGCGGGTCTTAGTAATGGTTGGCCGTGCAATGCTTTCCTGAAGCAATGGCTCAATGCCTTTTTCCAGAAAAATCTTTCTTAAACGGTTTCCGGCTTCATCATTTCCGCAAATACCCAGAATTGAGACAGGGCATTCCAGCCCGGCCAGGTTTGCCACAACATTTCCTGCGCCTCCAGGAACCTCGGATTGCTGGCGGACACGGACAACCGGTACCGGCGCTTCCGGCGATATCCGCTTGACATCGCCCCAGAGATACCGATCCAGCATGACATCGCCGACAACCAGAATTCGTTTTTGGTTCAATTCGGATAAATTCATGAACCCGGATTCTTTACGGCTTCTTCGACGCAGCAAGCCCAGAAATGCAGAATGAAGCTGTGAGCTTCCTGGATTCTGGCGGTACGGGAATGAGGAACAATCACCGGGCAGCCAACTTCAGATTTGATGCTGCCGCCATCCCTTCCCAGAAGTCCGATGGTCTGTATTCCCATGGAAACCGCTTTTCGAACTGCTTCATGAATATTGGGGGAATTGCCGGAAGTGGATATGGCGATCAGCATATCCCCTTTTTGGCCCAGCCCCTCAATCTGCCGGGAAAACACCCTCTCGAATCCGTAGTCATTGCCTATTGCCGTCAGAGCTGATGAATCCGTGGTCAGGGCAAGGGCGGGATAAGAAGCCCGTTCTTTTTCAAAGCGGCCCACAAGTTCCGCCGCAAAGTGCTGAGCGTCCGCCGCTGAGCCTCCGTTTCCGCAGATGATGATTTTTTTGCCTGATTCAATCGTTGCGGTCAGATCCATTGCAGCACGGAGGATATCAGGCGCGATCTGTTTCAGGGCCTGAAAACAGTCTATATGCTCAGATATCTGATCGAAAAACAACTGTGTGTCCAT
>JBAXVB010000888.1:0-1755 GCA_037129415.1 Deltaproteobacteria bacterium | reverse complement strand
GCCGAGCAGATGAAAACCGTTTTGACGCCTTATGGCAAAACCATGGATAAGGCGGCGTTTCAAAAGCTTGTAGATGTTACTGGATTTGATTTACGGATGTTTGCAGGGAATCTTGAAAAACTGGTGCAGTATGTGGGAGACCGGAAAACCATAGCTGTTGAAGATATCGAATCTGCGCTTCCCCGCACCCGGCTTGACCCGATATTTGAACTGACCAATGCAGTAACCGACCGGAATTACGATTCAGCATCGTTTTTTCTGAAATCGCTGCTCTCAAGAGGATTTTTCCCGCTTCAGATCATTGCCGCCATAATCAATCAGACAAGAAAAATACTCGTTGTAAAAGATTTCCTGGATAGTCCGGCAGGCAAGTTCTGGCGGTCCGGATTTACCTTTGATCAATTCAAAAAGCAATTTGCACAGACCATTCTGCCTGCGCTTCAGGCCCATGACGCGATTCTGGTCAACAGACTCGGCGAATGGGAAACCATGCTGCACTCAAAATCAGAACCCGATGCACCGCCGCCGGATAAAAAAAAGAAGAAATCGGCCTCGGCAGAGAAAAAAACAGCCCAACCCGCAACCGATATGCTGCTGATAAAACAGACTGCCAGCCCTTATCCGCTCTACCTGTCGATGCAAAAATCCGATTATTTTTCCAGAACAGACCTGATTCAGGCTATCATCAGCCTGGACCAGGCGAATCTAAGCCTGAAGTCCAGCGGTCTGAATCCAGAGCTGATTCTTGAGAGTATGATTCTGAAAATCTGTGGATTGCCCAAAGGCAAGGGGCATATAAACGCTACCAAATCTTTGCCGTGAATAAAAGCCTTCATGCCATCAACTAGTTTACTTCACCCGTCAACCCGAATTTTTGACGCCAGATGGTTGATGATGCTGGCCTGGTATCCAGCGCCGAAGCCATTGTCGATATTGACAACGGATACCCCGGAGGCGCAACTGTTGAGCATGCTGAGAAGCGCGGCAATGCCGCCAAAGCTTGCGCCGTAGCCAATGCTGGTAGGAACTCCAATGACCGGACAGGAGACCATGCCGCCGACCACACTGGCCAGGGCGCCTTCCATTCCGGCCACAACCACGGCGACATTGGCCTGGGACAGATCCTCCCAGACAGCCAGCAGCCGGTGGATACCTGCAACGCCTACGTCATACAACCGGCTGACCTGATTTCCAAGTGTTTCAGCAGTGACTGCGGCTTCCTCTGCCACCGACATATCGGAGGTGCCGGCGGAAACGACGACAATCCGGCCTGTTTTTTCAATGGGATCAGGATTGATCACAATGATTCTGGCCATTTCGTGGTAGGCGCATGGAAGCGAAATGGCCTGAATGGCCTCATATACTGGAAGTCCTGCGCGAGTGGCCAGTATGTTATGATGATGCTCAGCAAGCTTTTGAACAATTCCCTGAATTTGCGTCAGGGTTTTTCCTTCACAGTAAATTACTTCCGGCGCTCCGTTTCGAATACACCGGTGATGATCGATGCGAGCGAATCCGATATTCTCAAACGGCAGCCGTTTGAGAATATCCATGGCCGCATCAGCGCCAATCAGGCCAGTTTGGATTTTTTCAATCAATGATTTTAAATAAGTCTCGTCCATACTGAATATCCCAAATTTGTTGATATTACCCGCAACGTTAGCGATGAAAGGATGCCGAGTCAACAAAATATCTCATCATCCTCGGTAATTCATAAATGGTTAGACATATCCGATTCATCTTTTCTTGAAAGCG
>JBAXVB010000887.1:0-1757 GCA_037129415.1 Deltaproteobacteria bacterium | reverse complement strand
CCAAAACGGAGGGAATGACAATAGAGTGCAACGCGAACACAGAAACGTTCGCAATAAATAATAAGGAATTCTGTCAGTTATAATGGGGGCTTGCCCCCAAACCCCCAGGATTTTAACGCTTTATAGGCAAAAGCATGAGGATTGAAAAGACCGCACAGCAACTGTGTGCGGTCTCATGCCTCTGCCGCCTAACCCGGCGCTCGGGTCGCTTCCCAGCGTTGCCTTACCCTCCGGGCAGGCGCAAACAAATTACCACACGCCCATTAAATGGCAAGATAAATTACCGAAAAAGAGGGGGTCAAAAAGGCATTGTTTACAGTAAAAAAGACTCAAGGTGAAGTAGAAATCGGGGCAGCGCCATTCCGCTGCGGATTAATCGGGTACCATCTTAAACTCGACTCTTTTTTGTCTTGACACATGGGTCCACTTCACTTTTTTTTGATGAGCCCAAATGGCCTTGATATGGATAACGATTCCCCCCCCTTTGAAAAGGGGGGCCAGGGTGGGGTGATGAAAATCATCAAAAAACTGGTTTTAAATTGATCCCATTTTTATTTCTTACAATGTAAGCGGAACGAAAATAGGATTAGTTTTTCAGTAAAATATATGGCAATTTTCATCAGCCCACCCCTACCGCAGATATTGGACTTTCTACGAAGGCATCACTGAAATAGGTCGGTGCTGATATAGCGTTCGCCAGTACTGGCAAGAATGACAACTATTCTTTTGCCTTTCGAATCTTTACGTTTGGCCACTTCCATAGCTGCCCAGACAGCAGCGCCCGATGATATGCCGCAAAGAATTCCCTCCAGTCGCGCCAGGTTTCGGGCTGTTTCGAATGCCTGATCGTTGGTTACCGGAATTATCTCATCTATCAGCGAGCGATCCAGCGCTCCGGGAATGAATCCTGCACCGATGCCCTGAATTTTGTGCGGCCCCGGCTTGCCTCCGGCCAGTACCGGAGAGTCTGCTGGTTCAACAGCAATGGATCTGAAAAGAGGATTGCGGACCTTGATGAACTGAGAAATGCCGGTAAGTGTTCCGCCGGTTCCCACGCCTGCTACCAGGATATCCGCTTGCCCATCCGTATCGTTCCATATCTCAGGGCCTGTCGTTTCACGATGAGCTCTGGGGTTGGCCGGATTTTCAAACTGATTTGGCATATAAGCATGACTGTCGCCCGCAACAATGTTCAGAGCGGTTTCAATCGCGCCTTTCATGCCTTTTGAACCAGGTGTCAGGATCAGCTCCGCACCGAGATGTTTCAGGAGTTTTCTGCGCTCGATGCTCATGGTCTCCGGCATGGTCAGATAAAGGCGGTATCCCTTTGCCGCGCAGATAAAGGCCAGAGCAATGCCGGTATTGCCACTGGTCGGCTCGACAATATGTGTATCCGGCAGAATCAGCCCCGCAATTTCAGCAGATTCGATCATGCTGGCGGCGATTCGGTCTTTGACGCTGCCAAGCGGATTGAAAAATTCAAGTTTGGCGACAATTTCCGCCGTCATGCCCTCGCATATCCGATTGAGGCGGACAAGAGGTGTTAAACCAATGGTTCGATCCACACTGTGAAATATTTTCATGAATTGCTCCGATTCAGAATGCTTGGGAGTATTGATATTAAACTGAATATATGTTGTAGTATTCTTATGATTAACCTGAAAAAAAGTCAATTTATACTGAGTGCAGCAATTAAACTTCTGATGATCATAAAGTCATGACGATTCTTTCCACGATACTTCCAATTTTTTTTGTTA
>JBAXVB010000886.1:0-1759 GCA_037129415.1 Deltaproteobacteria bacterium | reverse complement strand
GCCATGTCCGATCCATCGTTTTACCAGCAGACCGGTGATGAAATCGCCGGAGCCAGGGTCAGGCTGGAGGTCCTTGAGCAAGAGATCGAAATCGCCTGCCTGCGGTGGGAGGAGCTGGAATCTTTGAATGGAAATTAAAGGTAGTGTTGCGCTGGTGCTGGGCGCCATAAAAGGTATTGGAAAGGGTATCGGACTGGAACTGGCCCGCCTGGGAGCAAGTGTGGTTTTTAACTATTTTGACTGGGAAGAAAGCCTGGAGGAGCTGCTGACAGATATTGCACCCTTTGGCCCGGATGTCCTGATCACACGGACAAATATGCTGGATACCGGAAGCATTGACGGACTGATCCAGAAAGTCATTGACCAGTTCGGCCGGCTCGATATTCTGATCAACAATATCGAGCGGGGCGGTTGGCCGGTGGTTCATGGTGCTTATACACCGGAGCAATGGGATATGGAGATGGCCACCACCCTTCGCGCCAAAATGTGGGTGTTTAACGCCGCCCTGCCGTACTTGAAATCAAGCCAGAACAGCGTTGTGATCAATTTGTCATCAATTGCCGGGATTGTAGGCAGATCCGGCCCCGCCGCATATATATTTAACGAAGCTTATGCGGCAGCCAACAGAGGCGTATCGCTTCTGACGGAAACTTGGGCGCGAATCGGAGCGCCGCATTTGCGGGTGAATGAAATCATGCTGGGAATGGTCGAAACCCGGCATGGCGATAAAACCCGTGGATGGGGACTTCTGTCGGCTCAGCAGCAGCAGGCGATTCTGGATCATACGCTGGTTGGACGCATAGGCGAGATTGAAGATGTTGTAAAGGCGGTTCTTTTTGTGGTGCGGGATGCACCCTTTATGACTGGAAGCATACTGCGGTTGGACGGTGGATATATTCTGGGCGGCGAAGCCGTTGCACCCATGCCAAAAGGGGTATTGTAAGAGCGTCAGAGCATCGCAGCCGGCAATGTGACCCGGAACGGCACGGCTTCCACAGGTCGCATGGATCAATGCTATAGCTTTTATCTGGGCATGTCAGGTTCTATTGGAGTTCAAAGGCTGCATGTCCTTTTTTGACCATGCGGGGTAGGTGATGAGCCGATTTGAGGGTGGTGTCCACACAAATGGGGCTAAGCGGCGTATAGCCCATGCCTGTCAATATCTCGGCGATTCGCGCAAGAATAAAGGGGATTCCAATGAAAAAACGCATTCTATACGGTGTGGCCAACTATGAAGAGATAATCGCCGAAAACGGTTATTTTGTAGATAAAACCCGGTATATCCCAGAGCTGGAAATGATTCGGAATCCGGTGTTCCTTCGCCCCCGGCGGTTCGGTAAGTCCCTGTGGTGCCGAATTCTGGAATGTTATTACAGCATTCACCTGAAAGACCGGTTCGAAGAGCTGTTCGGCAATACCTGGATCGGAAACAACCCAACCCGGCTTAAAAACGCCTTTATTGTTCTACATCTGGATTTTTCCATGATCGAGCTTGGAAAGGATGTGGACACCATTCGAACCAATTTCAACCAGATATGTAACGGAAAAATGGATGGCGTTATCAGGCGTTATGCACCATGGTTCAACGAACAGGTCCGGATTGATTTCGAAAAGAGCGCTAATTCAAATCTGGAAGTCATATTGCGTCAGGCCAGCCAGAATGACCTGCCGCCACTGTATGTCATCATCGATGAATACGACAATTTCGCCAATCAACTCATCACCGGCCATAAGGATCATCTGTACAAAAAACTTATGG
>JBAXVB010000885.1:0-1760 GCA_037129415.1 Deltaproteobacteria bacterium | reverse complement strand
AGAGATTGGTGACAGCAGGCATATCGCAGGAAAAAAAGGAAAAAGGAAAAAATAAATGAAAAAAAACGAGGTAGCGGTCAAATGCAAACTGGAAGCGGATGCTGTTGGGTCAATGCTTTCAGATCTGGCGGGAAACTTTAAAGAAGGAAAAGTGGTTATTCAGAAAGGGGCTTCATTTGTAACCCTGAGGCCCGAGGGCCAAATTGAGGTTGAAATTGAGGCTGTTGAAAAAAAAGGAAAACAGAAAATCGAGATACAGTTGAGCTGGAAAGAGGAGATTCTTTTGGACACTCCGGAAGACGAAATCAAAATTTCCGCTGAAGAGCCTATCCCGGCGCCATTGGCCGAAGAACCGGTGGAAGAAGAAAGCGGATTGAAAACAGACTGATGAATTCGATCCCTGAATGAAGAATTCTTATGGTCATTCCGGCTTTTGCCGGAATGACGGGGGACTTGCCATATATCGTGTTGAAAGTGCATTCAGCGTGGGCTGATGAAAGGTGTAAGATTAGCTTCGTGACACCACAAAGCCAGCTAATAAGGTGATTTCCAGCAATGAGTATATCATGATGTGGGTCTTTTACTTATTTTCAGACTTTCAATCAGGGTGTTCAGACCGACGAATTTCACGTTTAAGCCTTCATATTGCCTGTCCATAACCCGATCGACATCTGCTCCGACAACATAAGAATCGCCTTGCGGATAACGGTGACGGAAAAGCTTAAAGTTGCGGGGATCAAAATCCCGGTATGACCACTTGCATTCAATGGCAATAGGAGCCTCACCTCTGCGCGCAATGATGAAATCGATTTCATGGCCGCGCTTATCTCTCCAGTATTTTACATCTCGCATCTGCAATCGCCCCTGAATCTCATTAAGGACATAATGTTCCCAAAGAATCCCCATGTCATCGCTCCGAAGCTGATGCCAACCCCGATAGTAGCAGATGAAACCCGTGTCGAAACCATAGACCTTCGGCGCTGAGATAATCTCTGTGGCTTTATTTGTGCTGAACGGACGAACGATATGAACGACGTATGTAGCCTCAAGCGTCGCCAGATAATTGTTTATCGTCGTCCTGCTGACTTCGCAAGGCGAAGCAAAACCGGAAGCCTCGAAAATACCGCCGCTCTGCGACATCAGCAACTCAAAAAATTGCTGGAAAGAATGACGGCGTTCGATCCGGAATAATTCCTGGATATCTTTCGCCCAGTAGCTGTCGACCCAATCCTGAAAGTCACGTTCCGGCAAGGTGTTGGACAGGTAGAACGGGGGCAAGCCGCCGAAAAGAAAGCGCCTGTCCAGTTGTGTCTGCCCAAAATCAAGGAGATCAGGACTTACCATCGGAGTCAGCCATAAGGTTTCCCTGCGGCCCGTTAATGTATCACGAAATTTAGCAGATGCACCGAGTGTTGACGACCCGGTGGCGATGATGCGTATATCAGGAAAGTGGTCTGCCGCAATTTTCAGAATTTCGGAAGGATTACGAAGACGGTGGATTTCGTCAAGGGCGACAGTGCGTCCTTGCAGAGGCCGCAGGAAACCTTCGGGATCATCCAGCATTCCCCGAACCCTTGGCAGTTCACAGTCGAAATACTCAATATCGGTCAAACTTTGGCACAAATATGTTTTTCCTGCTCGCCTGACACCGGAAAGCCAAATGACCGACCGCCGCGACCATGCGGCGGCGATTCGTTCCATCCAGAAAGTTCTGTTCATCATGAAATGATCATTGCATAAAGCGCTACTATATGCAATAG
>JBAXVB010000884.1:0-1763 GCA_037129415.1 Deltaproteobacteria bacterium | reverse complement strand
GCGTGAAAACAATTGCTATTCCGCCTATATGGCCAACAGGAGTTCTTCAAGTAAGCGATCCGCGCCCTTTGAAAGCAGGCGTTCGGCAAGTTGAATCCCCATGTATTCAGATTTGGCTTCGGGACCGGAAACCGAGTCGCTGATGATGTTTTTGCCATCCAGAGATGCCACAAGTCCGCGCAGGATAATGGTGGCGCCATCGGTTTTTCCATAAGCAGCAATTGGAATCTGACATCCCCCCTGGAGCCGGTGCAGAAATGCACGCTCCCCCAGAACCACAAGCCGGGACGGAGAATGATCCAGACCGGCGACCGCTGTAGTCGTCAATGCGTCATTGCTTCGAATCTCGATGCACAAGGCTCCCTGACCAGCCGCAGGCAGCAGAAGGTCTTCAGGCAGGTACTCGGTGATCCGGTCTTCGAGGCCAAGCCGGTGGACACCTGCCGCAGCCAGGATAATGCCATCCAGATCGTGTCCATCCAGTTTTTTCAATCGGGTGTCCAGGTTCCCGCGAAGCGGAACGATATTCAGATCAGGCCGGGTATGGAAAAGCTGGGCGGACCGGCGAAGACTGCTAGTGCCGATGCGGGCGCCGGATTTCAGGTCTTTGAGGCAGAGACCCTGGCTGGTGATCAAAACATCAAAGGGATTTTCCCGCTCCGGAACAGCGCCGATACAGAGGCCTGGCGGTATATCCCCAGGCATATCCTTCATGCTGTGAACGGCGATATCAATGCCACCGTCCAAAAGCGCTTCTTCGATTTCCTTAACAAACAACCCCTTGCCGCCGATCTTGGCCAAGGGCACATCCAGAATTTTATCTCCCTTGGTTTTGATGACCTGAATCTCAACGGACAGATGCGAATGTTGTGCTTCAATGGTCTGTTTGACCCAGTTTGCCTGCCAGAGGGCCAGCATGCTGCCGCGGGTTCCTATGCGTAAGATGGATTTCATCAGTGGCTGCACCCGCCGCAGCTTGAAGCACTGCATCCGCCGCAGGAAGACCCGACAGAAGCCGATGAACTGACAGTTTCCCCGCCGCCGCCCTTGGAGACAAAGCCGCAGGCAGACATGATCCGGCTCACTTTCGAGCTACTACAGGATGGACATCCTTCTGGTTCCAGATTTCGGAACACCAGATATTCAAAATCCTTTTTGCATTCCTGACAACGATACTCATAAATAGGCATAAAATGAACTCCTCATCTATATATTTTCGAAAAGCGACAGAGGCCAGCCATCTGTCATCTATAGCTTTTAAGATAATGATTTTGGGAAGGCGGCAGGTGGTTTTTTTCAAAGCCATTGTCTTCATGACGGCGCCGCTGTCCTTTTTAAAAGCGCCACAACTGCTGTTTGAATCCACGGCAGTTCATCGTCCTGAAGGGTTCGGACATCCATGAGAAAGACATCTGCTTCAATTCTGCCTATTACTGGAGGGGTATGATGTCGCAAAAACGATTCAACAGCATGAGTCGATATACCATCTATCTGCATCCCCACACAGACTGTTGGGATATCCAGAAGGGGCAGAGAGCCGCCGCCTGCTCGTGAAGATAACGCATGTTGGGTCAGACTCAGCCGCAAATCCACGATTTCGGACAGCAGAGCGCACAGGCGATCCGCACTGCGCTGAATCTCTTTCATCGGCAGAGTCAGCATTCGCAAAGTCGGAATAGCTTGTCTTGCTTTTTCTGGATCACGATACAGGCGAAGCGTACTTTCCAGAGCCGCGAGGGTCAGCTTGTCGATGCGAAGCGCCC
>JBAXVB010000883.1:0-1768 GCA_037129415.1 Deltaproteobacteria bacterium | reverse complement strand
AGGAGAATGCTCATGTCCCTTAATTTCGAACCAATACGCGTTAACCAGCAGGAAGAGTATATCAGGATGCTGGCCCTCTGCCCGCAACCCACTTCCGATTACAGCTTTGTCAATCTGTGGGCTTGGGCGGATGAATACGGGCTGATATGGGCCTGGGAGAATGATATGGTCTGGATTCAGCAGACATTTCCGGAGCCTGTTTACTGGGCACCGGTTGGCGACTGGAATAAAGCCGACTGGCCGGAGATTCTGTCTAAACATTTTTCCAGCGCCACCGTGTTTACTCGCGTTCCAGAAAAGCTTGCCGAATTGTGGAAAACAAGGACAGGGAATAGGCAAGTCATTTCAGAGCCGCTTCGCGGGCACTGGGATTATCTGTATGCCGGCACAGATCTGATAGCGTTGAAGGGCAACCGATATCACAAGAAAAAAAATCTCCTCAATCAGTTTCTGGCCAGTTACCCCTATCGGTATGAGCCGCTTGGCCCTGCCATGACAGAAAAAGCCATGTCGCTTCAGACTGACTGGTGTACCTGGCGGGACTGCGAGGCCAGCGACATGCTGTCCGCTGAAAACCGGGTGATTGAAAAAGTGCTGAAAAACTGGAGCAGTCTGAAGGGACTTATCGGGGGCGCACTTCTGGTCAATGACGATATTGTTGCCTATACCGTTGCTGAAATGCTTGACTCTGGCACTATGGTCATTCATTTTGAAAAAGGAAATCCTGACTACAAAGGTGTGTATCAGGCCATCAACCAGATGTTTCTGGAGCATTTCGGCAACCCTGATATTCTGGTGAACCGCGAGCAGGACCTGGATGACGAGGGTCTGCGAAAAGCCAAACTCTCTTACCATCCTGTGGATTATCTGCGAAAATTCCGATGCATAGTTTGATCGCCTTGCACAGGGATCAGCCCGTTTCACCTGATGCGAAAACAGTAAACGGTGCATCACTATACAATTACCGGAGGTATTGAAATGACTGATGTTGACAAGGCTACGGAATTACTCGAATTAGCGGAAAACTGGTTGGAGCCATTTGATGTAACAGATCCCTTTTCCAACCTGCGGTTGGAGGGATACCTGTCGCTAAAGCCTGATTACCGTTATGGCGCTCTTGCCTTGCTCAAAGTCGGAGGCAATGAAGCGCCACAGCGAATTTTGGCTACTCCAAAATTGCATTATCCTTTCGACCGGGCCGGCGCATTTCACTTTCCAGCTATAAGGCAGATAGATATCTATGAAAAGATTGATGGAACAAACATCTTTGGATATCAATTCAAAGACTCTCAGAACAATTTGCATGTGACGTATAAACTACGGCTTCATCCAGTCCTTCGAAATGGAAAGTGGGGTAACTTTCTCGACTTATGGAAAGAGATGCTGGAACGTTATCCGCGAATTCCGGAGCTTCCCGTGCGAAACAAATGCTCCCTGAGCTTCGAGCTTTTTGGGTCTCGAAACGCTCATTTAATGATGTATGACACGCCACTTGATTGCGCCCTGCTATTTGGGTTGGAACCAAATGGGCGATACATATCCTTAGATGAAATTGACAGTTTGGGAGTCCCTGTTCCGACACATTTTGGGCGTTTAAAGGCCGGAGATGACCCTGTCGCCGCATATAGACAAATTCGGGAAAAACTTCAAGCGTCAATTCAATCCCAGGACGATGAGAAATTAAGAGGATATGAAGGTGCTGTCTGGTATATTACTACTGCAAACATGGAACGGGTGTTATTCAAATGCAAACCTGAATCGGTTGAGG
>JBAXVB010000882.1:0-1769 GCA_037129415.1 Deltaproteobacteria bacterium | reverse complement strand
CTGCTTGCAGGAAGCCGTACCTTCATCAGTCCGGAATCCTTTTCATTCATGCAGTCTATCGGCGTTCTTTCGATGGTTATCCTGGGTGGTTCGGGCAGCATTCCCGGCGTGATCCTGGGCGCGGCTACAGTCACCATCCTGAACCTGCAGGTCCTCCAGGGCCTATCTTTATATTTGAGCCAACTGCGCCAGAGCGATGCGGTCATTCCGATCATCAATTTTGCCTGGGCCAACCTGTCCACCCAGTTGGACCCGGCCAAATACCAGCGTCTGCTATTTGGGTTGATTCTGATTCTGATGATGATCTTTCGTCCGGGGGGTCTGATCCCGTCCCAGCGCCGTAAACGAGAGCTTGCTTCCGACAAAGTCGAGGGCGGAGAATAAGACGGAAATAACCATGGCGCTACTTGAAACAACTAACATCGTAAAACGTTTTGGCGGTCTGACCGCCGTCAACAATATCAACTTCAAGCTGGAGCCGGGCCGGATTGTCAGCATCATCGGCCCGAACGGAGCTGGCAAGACCACATTTTTCAATACATTGACCGGTATCTACCATCCTGATGAAGGCCAGATAACCTTCAACGGCAAGTCTTTGCATGGACTCCGGCCTGACCAGATCGCCTCACGCGGGATTTCACGAACTTTCCAGAATATTCGCCTTTTTGGCAGTATGTCGGTTATCGAAAATATTATGGTTGGCATGCATGTCCACCTGAAGCAGTCGCCACTTGATACCCTCTTTCATCTGCCTTTCTTTAAAAAAGAAGAAAAAGAATCGGAACATAAAGCTGAAGAACTTATGATGTATTGCGGCCTGAAGGGGGTCGGCAACGAGCTTGCCAAGAATCTGCCTTATGGCGGTCAGCGTCGGCTGGAGATCGCCCGCGCCCTGGCCGCCGACCCGCTCATGCTACTGCTCGACGAGCCGGCCGCCGGCATGAACCCGCAGGAAACCGAGGACATCATTCGTTTGTTTCGGCTTATCCGGGATGAAAAAGGCATCACGATTCTGCTGATCGAACACGATATGCGCGTGGTCATGAATATCTCGGAGCATATTTGCGTAATGGATTACGGTGAAAAAATCGCCGAAGGAACCCCTGATGAGATACGTTCCAACATACGGGTCATCGAGGCCTATCTCGGCCGGGGAGCCATTGCCGGACAACATGAGGAGAAGATCGCATGAGCCTCTTGTCCCTTCATGACATTCACAGCTACTATGGCCACATCCATGCCCTCAAGGGTATCTCGCTCGAGGTCAACGAGGGCGAGATCGTGACGTTGATTGGCTCGAACGGCGCAGGCAAGAGCACCACGCTGCGCACCATCTCCGGGTTAATACACCCCAAGCAGGGCAGGATTATGTTTGGCGGCAAGGATATCTCCCAGATTAAACCACATACCATTGTCCTTGCAGGCCTCGGGCATGTGCCTGAGGGCAGGGGGATATTTCCGAAACTGACCGTCAAAGAGAATCTGGAAATGGGCGCGTTCACCGTGGATGCCCCGGATGAGATTGAGCTACGGATGGAATACGGTTTTGAATTGTTCCCACGCCTTAAAGAACGGATCAGTCAGTATGGCGGCACACTTTCAGGAGGTGAACAACAGATGCTCGCGATTGCCCGCGGGCTGATGATGAATCCGCGCCTCCTGATGCTAGACGAGCCGTCCATGGGGCTTGCACCTTTGCTGGTGGAACTGATCTTTGATATCATCAAAGCCTTGAACGATAAGGGCACAACGATCCTGCTGGTGGAACA
>JBAXVB010000881.1:0-1770 GCA_037129415.1 Deltaproteobacteria bacterium | reverse complement strand
TCGCGTTGAAAACTTTTCCCGCGAAGAAGTGCAGTATCTGTTTGATCACTATCAGATGGAATCCGGGCAGTTTGTTGATGCAGATGTGGTTGAAGCGGTTTATCAAATGACTAATGGTCAGCCTGGCTTGGTGGGGTGGTTCGGAGAACTTCTGACAGAAAACTACAATCCTGGTTCAGACAAACCCATTGATGTCGATACCTGGAAATATGTGTTTCAGGCCGCATTGAGCACGGAATGGAACAATACCGTCCTGAACCTGATCAAGAAGGTTCGATCCGGATATGTTGTCCATGTGATGGAGCTGTTTGCCCGTTCGGATGTGACCTTTTCGCTGGATGCCGAGTGGTGTGCCTATCTGTACATGAATGGCGTCATCACGTTTCAGATACAAATAGACGATCAGAGACAGCCACGGACTATCTGCCGGTTTTCTTCTCCATTTATTCAAAAACGCCTGTACAATGCACTCACCGATGATTTGATTGGGGATCGTCTGCCCATGCTGGCGCTGGAAGTTCTGGATGATCTGTCGGATGTGTTTGAAGGTGGACTGAATCTTTCAGCGCTCTTGGTCCGCTACAAAGCCTATTTAGTCCGAATGAAGGCCAAGGGACTGAACCCCTTCAAAGATCAGCCTCGGCGAACGGATCTGCACTACACTGAAGCAGTAGGGCACTTTCACCTGTACGCCTGGTTACTATCAGCGGTTGGCAGGCGATGCGTGGTCAGTCCGGAGTTTCCAACCGGCAATGGCAAGGTGGATATTCATCTGAACTGTGATGGAAAAAAGGGCATTATCGAGATCAAAAGCTTTATTGATGCGATGGAAACCCGAAGAGCACAAGGGCAGGCCGCAGCCTACGCGAAAAGTCTGGGACTGACTTCGGTAACTCTGGCTCTGTTTGTGCCAGTGGAAGATGAGATCATTCTAAACAAGCTTTCCGTTCAAAACGTCATTGATACGGTTTCGGTGAACATGGTGGCGATTGGTTGGACATAAATCAAAACAGTTATCCATTCTGTTTGAAAACGTTGCGCCAATTGTGTTGGCACTGTTCACTCCCCTTCCCAGCGGTAGGGCAAGTGGCTGGCATGAGTGGAGAATTGCTACGCCCGACATTTGCAGAACTGCTTTTAGTCATAAAATCTGACCGGAGAATATGAGTAGATGGAGTATGAATGGGATGAAAATAAGAGACAGATAAATCTGAAAAAGCACGGATTTGATTTTGTCATAGCTTACAGAATATGCGAATCAGATGAAAAATTGACGATACCGTCTGAATATAAAAATGAACAGAGATGGATAGATATTGTGCAGATTGGGGAAGAACCGCTGACAGTTGCAATGGTCTATACTTACAGAGAAAAAAAGGTGCGTATCATTTCGCTTCGCAAAGCAAACCGGAAAGAACGGAGACTTTATTATGACAAAAGAAAAAATTGTCAGATACAGCAGTGAGGAACTCAGGGACTTGGAGACAGGTGGCGGTGATAAAACCGACTGGAAACGTGTACGCAGTATGAAAGATGAAGATATCATTTATGATGATGATTCACCTGAAATTACAGAAAATATGTTTGACAAAGCCTTCATATCCCGAAGAACGAAAACAGAGATCAGATTTCTTCTGGATTCAGACTTGATAGAATGGTATAAGAAACAGAATATAGCCTATCAGCCGCTTGTTAACGAATTGTTACGTTATTATATGCTTGAGTTTTCGAAAAATAGTTGATTGAAAAATAGTTCATTGGCACTGTATT
>JBAXVB010000880.1:0-1770 GCA_037129415.1 Deltaproteobacteria bacterium | reverse complement strand
CAATTGCAGTTATTGGTGAGAAATGAATGTAATTAAATTGATTAGTTATGTCTTACTGCTGTTTCTGACTATCAGTCTGTCAACTTTATCAGCCGAAAACAGACAGAAAATTCTATGCCTGCACTCTTATGACCCATCATACGAATGGCAGAAAAGCATGGATACCGCCATAGACCGTACCCTTCTGCATGCAGCGCCTGACATTCAAATCCATCATGAATATATGGATGTTCTGAGGATTCCTGATCCTGCATTTCAGATGGATCTTTTTAATTACCTGAAAAGCAAATACCGGGATATCCGTTTCAATGTTGTTCTGGCGTCGGATAACAATGCATTGAATTTTTTGCTTGATTATCGAGATCGGCTCATGGGAACTGTCCCTGTGGTTTTTCTGGGGATTAACAACTACAGCCAGTCCATGCTTCGAAATCAATCATTCTATACAGGCGTTGCTGAAAACGTTGACATGCCGGACACGCTGAAAACAGCGATTCAGTTGATGCCTAATATTCGAAAATTCATTGTTTATGGTTCCTGGAATACAACCTATTTTGAAAATATGTCGCTGCTCAAACAGGTTGTTTCTGAAAACAACCTCCCTGTGGAAATTCAACAGGTTGAAAACATTCCCATCTCCCAGATGCTTGCACATGTATCTGGACTCAAAAATGATGACGCAGTGCTTTTTCTATCGCAGGTTCTGGATGATGATGGCAAAATGATGCCCATCGCCAAATCCATCCAGATGATTTCACAGGCATCACCCGTGCCGGTATTGAGTTTCTGGGACTTTACCCTTGGCAATGGAGCTTTGGGAGGAAAACTGGTGAGTAGCCAGTCCCAGGGAGAAACCGCCGCGCACCTTGCACTGCAAATTCTGAATGGCGAAAATGTGAAAGATATTCCTGTAATTGAAAAAAGCCCAAACCGTTTTATGTTTGATTATGTTCAACTGAAACGGTTTTCCATCCCGATCAGCGCACTGCCGGAGAACAGCCTGGTCATAAATCAACCGGAATCTTTTTTAAATCGCAACAAAACTGCTGTTCTGACTATCTTTTCGATTCTCTGCTGTCTGGTCGCTATTATCGGAATCCTTTCTGCAGCCATCATTCGACGAAAACAGGCTGAAACACTGCTGCGGAGGAGTGACACTAAACATCGTACAATGATAGCAAACATTTCAGACGTTATCGCCATCGTAGATATTAATGGGATAAATCGATACAAGAGTCCCAACATTGAAAGATGGTTTGGCTGGCGTCCAGAGGATGTTATTGGTGTCAGCACATGGGAAAACGTCCATCCGGATGACCTGGAGCGCATGCAGGTATTTTTTGGCGCACTCATGGACGAGCCCAATACCACCGGAAAGACTGAATGTCGCTACCGGTGCAAGGACAGAAGTTATAAATGGATCGAAGTTACGGCGCTTAACCTCATGCATGTTTCTGATATTCTTGGTGTCTTATTGAATTACCACGACATCACCGAAAGCAAGCAGGCTGATAAGGCGCTCAGAAAAAGCGAGGAGAAATTCCGCCTGATCTTTGAATATGCTCCGCTGGGGATATTGCATTTCGACAGCGCCGGCGTCATCACAACATGCAACGACAATTTTGTTAAAATTATTGGTTCGTCCAAAGAATCGTTAATCGGACTAAATATGCTTAAACTTACGGATGAGCGTATCGTACATACTCTGCAGGAAGCGCTTCAAGGTCGCACGGCATCGTTTGAAGGGAACTATCATTCAGTAACTTCAAA
>JBAXVB010000088.1:0-13399 GCA_037129415.1 Deltaproteobacteria bacterium | reverse complement strand
TCAATTCAGTGAAACTGCTGTCCTTGCTATCCTTGATATCAGCATAGACCGTATCGATCATGAACGACCACTTTCCCTTTTTAACACCTACAACCCCCATAAACGCAGATTTCAGATTACTAAGAACGTCATTAATATCGACATTGAAATCAGCACCGTTTCTGATTGAACCGTCAATACCTGGCGTCCATAAATACGGTTCTATCATGAACTGCCATTGATCTGTCCTGTTCGGATTCTGCGCCATGAGAGAACCGGGTAGAGCCAGGATAACCAAGGCTACCAGAGCGATCAGCAGAAAGCCGTTCTTTGTCGGTGAAATCAATAAATATTGCTTCGCTCCTGAAAACATGCGTTTAAAATGAATCATTTGTTCCTCCTTGAAATAATTTTCCTGGGTATTCACTTTTGAGTGGTGACCCATTATACGTATCGGTTCCTCCCTATGAGGAATATCCAGCAAAAGCACAGGATAATGGTCCAAAACTATTCGGTTTTCATACAAAGTATTGGGTTGTTTTAACGTTCACCGGCCCCTACCACCGCCCCTACCTCCGCCACCGCCACCACCACCACTTCTACTACCACCCATCCGACTGCTGGCGGAGGGTGTGCTGGATGACTGTCCCCTGCTGAAGGAGGATGCGCCGAATGATCGTTCACTGCTGGTACTCTGGCTTAGCTGGTTGCCTCGTTCCCGGGCCTGGGCCTGCAAATTAAGGCTTTGCGAGGATTCCCGTGATAGCGAGTTCGCTGAAGTGGTTGAAGCCTGCCGTGTCTGTTGAGTTGCTCCAGTCTGACTCTGAGGAGTGTAAGACTGCGCACGGCTGGCGGTCGAGGCAGTCGGCGATGACGTACTCGCGCCTCTGGGCTGCGGCTTGTTCGCCGTATCCCAGCCGCTGCCGGTATTGCTGCTCCAGTTGCCGGAGCTGTCTTTTTTATACACATTACCGTCTTTGCCGGCATATACATTTCCCGATTTGGTTTTGACGGCCGCGCCTTGTCCACTTTGGGTGTTCCAAGCTGCGGCGCCCGTACCCTTGTTCGTCTGAACGGCTGCCGCAGAGCCATAATCGCTGGTTCGGTAACCACCACGCGCCGCTGTTCCTGTGGTCGGATTGTAGGCCGCAGCCCTTCCAGCCGACCCGTAGGCAGTGTTCACCTGCGCCCCCGCAGCACGGGTTCCAGTGTAGGGATTGTAGGCTTGTCTCGCCGACGCGCTGCCCGCGGGTCCGTAGGCATAAGCACCGCGTGAGTATGTTCCAGTATTAGGATTGTAGGCCGCGGCAGCCCCCGCCCCCCCGTAAGGTCCATAGGAGACCTGGCCGCCTCTGTAGTAGCCGCCGGAGGCATAGCTATACCTGGCGCCGCATCCATAGGAATAAGGCACGGGATACCCCGGGTAATAATGGTTGTTGTTAGCAATCAATGCACCTACTATCACTCCGGCGCCGAACATGAGTACGCCGGTGGCCGCCACATATTCTCCGCTGTATCCGGCAGTCTGCGCGTAGGTGACCGAAGTAGGTGAGGTGTTTTGAACAACAACGTAGGTTACGTTGTGAGCGGGATGGGAAGCAGGAATGGTGTAGATTGCCGGCGGAACACTCGTGCAGTATGTCCACGGGCCGTTTGCTGTACCGCTGCAGAACCATACGCCCTGGTCACAGCAATAGTAGCCGCCATTGACAACAAATACCGAGTTGGGGGAGTTTACTGCGTATTGAACCGTGGTGTCCGGTATAGCCTGAAACTGCGGTTGTCCGCTGTAAGTTACCTGGAGCGGCGGTGGTGAGCTTGAAACGTTCACTACTGTGGTTGTGGGAACTGAGGCCAGCAGCACAGCGTCCCTAGCCTCGTTTGTGCCTGGAACAGAGGCTTTTACAAAGGCGGCAGGGTCGCTGTCCGGAATTCGGGCGAAATCCGCTGGCAGGTCTTTGCTGGCGGATGACCAGGAACCATCCAGTTTGGCGGCGCGAAACCATCGGCCAGCGGTGAGAAGGTAGAATTTCTTGTCACCCGAGTTGAGGAACACAGTGGTTTCAGTGTTTACAATGCGCAGCAGTTTCGTACCTGGGATCGGGCTGTAACTCGGCTCGCCCTTTGTCAGAATCAATTCCGCGGGATCGGTACTCACAAACACCACGGGCGGATTCTTTTCTCGTTTTCCGGGTACCTGCAGACGCACATCGGCCCAGTTGTCGTTCGGCGGCAGGGAAGACAGCCCGGCTGGCAGTGCTTGCGCAGGCATCCATGTTCCGCTGATCGCATTGGCGGTTGTCAGCCAGTTGTCGCGGTTAAGAAGGTAGTAAAGCTGCCCGGCCGTGTCGTAGAAGACATCCCAGTTTGTGTTTGTGGCAAACATCAGATCGCTCTTGTCTGCTTCGACGGGTTTCAACTGGGGTTCACCCAGGAACATCACGAGGATGGCGGGCTTGCGGCTGTAGAAAATCTTCGGAGGATCCAGATTCAGCTCTACTGCGTGTTGCACAGGCTGCTGAGCTGGATCGAGATAGGCCAGTACCCGGTCCAGGGAAACTGTCATTGCCTGGCCGAAAGGATGCAATTCCTCCACAACTCGCCGTAGCGAAGCTGTTTCCGTTTCCGACGTATTCGGAAAACGCAGCTCGCGGTTGGTTGGAATCAAAGCCACTACTCGGGTATCATGGTTTGTAACAGTTTCAGCATCCACTTCCGCTACACCAAATTTCTCTTTTTTGGATGCCCCTGTTTTTACGGAAATAGCGCAACGAAAGTGAAGATTCGCGTAGTCTTTCCAGAAGTCCACTTGGGGTTGATAAATGGTCAGTTGTTTGCCGTTCTTCTGAATCACTCGCGGCCATCCCGGATCACCGGAGGGAGTGGCAACGGAAGCTGCAAATGATGATGCGGATACCACTAGTATCGTAAACAGAATGATGATGGCTCTATAAGCTTTCACTTTTCGTATCCTTTCAACCTTACAAAGGCTGTTTCATGGTTTTGCTGATGAAACAGCCTGGAAATAGACTCACTTCAGTTGATCACTCCCGGGTTCATACATCAACTCTATTCCACCAAAGGAATGCCGTCGGCCAGACTGTACTGCACAATGGCCTGAATCTTGTTTTCAATCTGGTAATACCGTGCAACCTTGATTGCGGGCAATGCCTTCTGGAATTTTGGCATCAACGACTCTTTCAATGTCAGGCGTTCTTTCTCCACCGCCATGGATTCTGTCATGAGTTTTTTGGCGATTTCATTGGTCATGGTTTGATAATTCTGGGCATAGTCCACAATGAGCTTTGTAATCCGTTCATTGATTTTGGTTAATTTGGTTTGATATTCCTGATAAATCGGCCAGAATGCCTTGGCTTCGACATCGGTCAGATTCATATTCGCGGCCACGACTAATTTCTTGTCGGCCTGAATTTTTGCCCGCAGAATTTCCATGTTGCTTGGGGCTTTATCCGTTTTCTCTTCCGCAAAAACCGGTGAAGAAATCAGAGCCAAAACCAAAATACATGCTGTTGTGACGGCGGCCAATCCAATGTGACGTTTCATCTGTTTCATTTTTGTTTTCCTTTCAAGATTGTTTAAATGATTCATAAATTGGGCTATCGGTTACTTGACTGAATAGCCCTTGGCTTCAAGGCAAGTAGCTCTTGCCCTGAGATAATCCTGTTGTTTTGCGGCCTGCTGCGCTGATGCCTCCTGCTGTTTTTGAGACTGCTGTTGCTCCTGTTGCTTCTTGCTCTGAATCCGTCCGCCTACTACGCCGGCTGCGGCTCCAACTGCAGCTCCCTTGCCCGCCTCACCGCCCATTGAACCCGCCATCGCCCCTACTGCGGCGCCCTTTGCCGCTCCTTTGGCTCCGGAACCCTGTTGTGCGCTTGCAGGCTGCTGCGCCTGCTGAGAAGATGCCTGCGCCGCCAATGTGGGGTCGAAATTCGTTTGTTGCACTGCCCAGAGATGGCAGTCGTATTCATCTTTCTTTTGCTTCTCGGGTGTCTGACCATTATTCGGGAAAACATACTGCTGCTGAGCAATGGCGGCAGGGAAGTCCAACAAAAGTGCAACGACGATTACAAGAAGCACCATGGTCGTTTTTCTACTCATAAAATTCTCTCCTTCGTTAAATGATTTCGTTGGCTGACAGAAAAGGATAAAAAACTGTCTCCCCTCTTAGCGTTTTATGCGTATCGGGAGAATATTTCTTGCTTGCCCTATCATATCGACGACGGTCGAGCAAGCATTTGTTTCGAACCAGATTGCCGACATCTCAACAGGAGGCAGGAAATGCGAAAATCGTACCAAGTCAGAGAATCTGTTCGATCCTCCCCGTCTGTCATGCTATAAATAAAGGACATGATCCGGAAATGAGGGTACGCATAACAATGTCGAGATGGGTTTGTGCCGATATATCGGCATAATGCCTGTTTATTGGCATTCGTGCAGTCCATTTGCGGAACTTACGGACAGGTTCAGCAAGTGGGGGCAATCGAAATTATTTGCTTATTTAGCTTTCATGACCCTGCACCTCCCTGTTCGGTATCCGCCATCCCCTGCTTTTCTATGTAGAATACCCCTTGACAAACAAAAACAGTCTCTATACCCTGATTCGCGATCAGTTGAAAGCAATGTCTCGTGCAGTACAATGATCAACCCAAATTGAACGAAAGGAGAAGTTATGATTTTAAAAAGGGGTTTGTTGCTTGCTTTGCTGTCTTGTTTCGCCTTGGTTTCACCATGCCTTGCCAAACAGGGGGATGCCAAAATCACGGCTGAGGTCAAGTCCGTGATTGAGCAGCATAACCTGGCGCTCAGCGCACAGAATATCAAAGGGATTATGTCCATCTATTCTTCAGATCCGAGTACCGTCCTTATGGGCACAGGTCCCGGAGAGGCTTATGTGGGAGAAGAGGGGCTATCGGGGGCTTACAATCAGATTTTCAACAGATTCAAAGCTGATTCACTTAGTTTCAAGTACGATTGGGTCGCTACCGGATCAAAGGGTGACATCGCCTGGTTTGCCGTGACGACGACGATGTCGGGCATCGTGAACAACGAGCAGAAGGAACGCGCATTCAACATGTCGGGCTTGCTCCGGAAGGATAAAGGCAAATGGCGTATTGTCAGCATGCATTTTTCCAGGCTGGGCGCCGAGGAGTAACAGGCCGTTGAGCCGACAAAATGAAATGCCGCAGTTAAACCTCAACGAGTTCTGCGTCTTCAGCTCTTATTGATGGAGCTGCACAGCGTCTTGGCTGGATGCATCCGCTAAAAAAATGGAGGGCGAAAATGGATAAAGATACTAAAGAACGGCATGACAAAGAGATTTCGAGCAACGAGAAAGAATTGATAGATAGGAGAAGTTTTCTCCTCAGCCTTAAAAAGTGGTCCAAAATCGTGATCGGTGGCGCACTGGTTGGCAGCGCCCTGTTGGATCACGGCACAGAGATAGAAGCGGCTGCATGGGCTAATCGCGGCGGTGGCGGCGGTGGAGCGTGGGCCAACCATGCTGGTGGGGGTGGTGCTGTAGTCCGTCCCGGCGGCAGCACTGCCTGGGCCAATAAAGCAGGCGGGGGAGGTGCGGCCTGGGCCAACCGCGGGGCTGCCTGGGTGAACCGATTCTAGCCTCAAATTGGAATGGCTACCAAAACGGTTTTTAGATATTCATTCCGCGTTATTTCGGGATAAGACACTTTGACAGAGTCTATTGTCTATAACATACCCACAACGATGGTCGAAGCATTCCGGCGGAATATTGTTGTTCGCTCCATCGACCCATCTGAAATGCTTCAGAAACTTACTCAGAACGATCTCAAAAGACTTGCGTACCTTCAGATACTTGGTACCGGCGGCGACATTGACAGTTTGATGCACTGGAAGCATTCGGTCCCTGTCGATCTGGTGGTTCAGCAACCGGAGTCGGACTTGCCCCTGCTCTATCGCTACTCGCCATTGATCGCCGAACGCCCGGTCCGAGTTTCAGTTCGGGTTGCAGCAGGATTCAGCAAAGTAGTGAAGCTTGCTCTCTCATTGAATTTCACAGTCAAACTCGAGGTAACTCAACCGGAACCGGCCCTGATAGAAGAACTGCTTCAAATTGCAAACCTATACCTTCATCAGACAACGGTGTCTCAGCCGGTTGAGTTCATCCACAGTATCTTCTGGAGCTTCTACAACAGAAACCCCGTCACGCTTTGGGCCATACAGGAAGAAGATCCGGCCCACTTTCGCTACATTACCGATCTTGGCGTAGAGACACTGTCCAGACGGCTTGCCGGAGTGGAGTCGAAATACGGTGTCGCTTCCTTCATCAGGGAATTCACCGAAGAGTTGCTCATCGAAAAGCAGGAGTGTGGTGATTGCGCGTTTTTTGAAAACTGTGCCGGATACTTCAAGTGGCCCCGGATAGAATACCGGTGTGACGGCGTGAAGGCGCTATTTCAAACGCTCCGGGCGGCGGCCGAGGAATTGAGAGCGGATATTGTCTCATTCAGCACGCCAGGGCAGGAAAATCGGCCATGAAGGCCACCCCTTTTTCCCTCATACTGTTACCCACTCTGGGGTGCAATGCAGAATGCGATTACTGCTTTGAAAGCAAATTGGACCATCATCTCAGCCTGGATCAGCTTCCCACCATAGTCCAAAAAGTCATTGACTACATGGAACTCAATCATTTCGAAGCCATGTCCATCTACTGGCAAGGGGGCGAAGTCATGACAATGTCCCCAACGTGGTTTGAGCAGGCGCATGGAATCATTCAGGAAATCGCAACACGCCGGAACCGGCAAGTTACCAATTATATTCAATCCAACATGATCTCCTACAGCAGAAAATGGAACAGGGTACTTGCGGAAATGTTCGGCAACAGTGTGGGCTCTTCCATGGATTTTCCCAATCTTCACCGAAAAATCAAGGGCGGGAGCCCGAAAGCGTATGAGCAGATATGGTCGCGAAATATCCGTGAGGCCAAAGCGGCCGGAATAGAAGTCGGGGTCATATCAATCCCCAATGAACAGACCCTGGATATGGATGCTGAAAGATTCTACTCCTATTTTGTGAATAAACTGGGAATTACCGATTTTCAGATCAACACGCCTTTTCCTGGAGGTTCCCAAAACGATGTGAAAACGGGTTTTCCTTTAGAAACGCATCGGCTAAGCCGCTTTCTGGCGAATCTCTCCAATGTATGGATGGAGCAGGGCTTCCGCCGTGGGGTTAGGATCGGTCCCATCAATCAACTGCTCGACTATTTTGTTTATGGGAAGCAGAACCTGCTCTGCATTTGGCGGGACAACTGTGTCAACGAGTTCGTTTGCGTCGATCCGCGAGGTTATGTGGCTCAATGTGATTGCTGGGTTACCGGCTATCCCGAATCCCGGTTCGGCAATATTTTTGACACCGGCAGCCTCTCGGACTTGCTGCGGAACAGCGAAGCCCGTCGGCGTCTTCAGGCCAGACCAGGAGAGCTGATCCTGAAGGAAGACTGCTTGGACTGCGCTTACCTGACTATCTGCCACGGAGGGTGTCCGGTGCGGGCTTATACCGTACATGGCGATCTCTTCAGGAAAGACCCTTATTGCCAGCTCTACAAGAGAGTTTTCCAGAATATGGAGGCGATTGCGGCAAATTTTTCCCTGAAAAATTGAAGACATACCTTTCACAGACAAAATTAGCAATTACTTCACCAGCTCAATCTCTCCTGGCCGCCAGGTCTTGTCGAACCACGGCTCCAGCGGACTGTAGAGTCGCAAAATGGTGTTCCACCCTTTACTGGGCACGGTCTGAATCCAGTTCACCTTTTGTACCGTGGCCTTCGGACCAAAGTAGATATCCACCGAGCCATCCGCGTTGACCACGAGGTTCTTATTCTGACTGCTGACGCTCGGGAACTGCTGGTCAGTCTGCACCATGGAGCGTGCCTGGTCGTCATAAATGATTACCGACCAGAAGTTCTTGACCGGGATGTTGGGAGGCAAGTGAAGCCTGTAGCTATTACCGCCATCGAGCGGTGCGCCTTTTGCGTCTTTGGCCGTCCACGCGTATTGCGAGCCTTCGCCGACCATCTTCATCTCCATTGCCGGCGTGACACCAGTAGCCATGAAATAATAAAAGATGTACGCATCCAGATTCAGAACATCAGGCTGGGTCTGGAACTTATAGCCACCGACGAACGGCAGTTGCCAGGAGCTGTCTGCATAATAGTAGGCTTCCTTCTGCCGCATACTGAAAGCGATGGCGCGGGCAGTGGCGTCACCTACGGCAGCGGCTTCGGCAAGTATCTTTTTCATACGTGCGTCAGGTGCAAAAGGCTTGCCTTTCACGATGCCGATTGAGGCGAAAAAACCCAGCCGAATGGGATCAAGGGACTCGCTTGGTTCCTCTTGCACGACCTCGTTGAGAAGCTTCCAGAAGGTGTAATCCGCCGGTGCAACCGTACAGAACGCTTTGCCGGATACGTTCACGAAGTTCATGGCCGGGGGATTGGCTGCTTCGGACAGGTGATATATCTTTGTGTGATTTTTCACCAGATCAACGCCCGGTTTTGGATCGCCATCCACCACAAAGCTGCGCCATGGCGCCCAGAGGTTGAAAGTCGGTGACTTTACGACAAAATAGCCGTCCGGAATTTCGCCCTTGTAGCCCGGGGGAAGAATCAGAAACTTGCCGCCCTCACCTTTGTCGGGACCTGTGAACCCGATATCAACAACCCACCGATACCACATATCGTTGATGGCGCCGAGCACCTTCGGCGGGGCTTCCAGAACCACTGGACCGCCGTGCAGATCGAGCCACATCCAGCTATAGGGTGTTTCAGTATTTGGAGTCAGGAAGATCGATTTTGAATCCATCCGATTTTCAAAGATCGGCACAGTTGTGTTGGCCAGACCCAACTTCAGTATCTCATTCCGATTTGCAACCTGACTCACCGCCGGCATTCCCAGCAGGTACACCTGTACCGCGCGCTGGAAGTCGAGATTGTCATAGAGTTTCTCTACGGAAGCCTTGTCCGGGAAGCCGTCGAAGAAATTCAGCGTGCCCAGCCGGGTCTCCACTTTGTCTGGCGAGGCGATACCGGGTGGGATTTCCGTTGTCATCTTCATTTTGGGCGATGTCGCATGTCCTGCCAGCGCAAAACCACCCACCATTAAAGCCACAAGAATCGCTTGATATAAAACAGTTTTTTTCATACGATTTTCTCCTTTACTTGTTGTGAAGTTGTACTATCTGTACAGCAATTCATGGAAGAGCTGATGACGCTACTATGGAAGGTTGTGAAGTGATTTGCCGCAAATGGGCCGCCACCATCGTTCGGCTTTGCCAGAGGATGCGCCCCATCATCCCCATGAAAGGGATGGAAATCACCAGGGTGATGAGAAAGATGCCGTCCATGGGGGCTTCCAGTTTCTGAAGGAACAGCATCAGTACATATACCCCGGCAAAATAGCCGGCCAGCCGAATGAAATTCTGATGAAGGAGAGCAGACGTTGCGTCCGAGACCGGTACCAGGCGCAATTGGGCCGCATGGGGAGACCATATCAGACGGGATAGAAGGGTTATCAGGCGAATCAATACAATGACCATCATCACGGCAATGAACAAGAGCAGGTAGCCACCCTCATTGGAAAAGGGAATTACAGCGAACAGCAGTCCGCTAATCAGTGCGAAAATAACAATTCCCACAAAATCCGGTAGAATTCTCGCCACGGCGGTACCGAAGCGCATCCAACCCTGCATTGACGGCGCCGCATCGAAACGTTCCCGCATGCCGGCGCTGAACCGCCAGCAAAACCGCTCCACTCCCAGCGCAAGGCCAATGATCACCGCCAGAGCGAGAAACATCTGAAGCAGCGCTGTCAAACCCTCCCCATCGGTCACCTTTTGGAGGATTTGCGTCATATCGGAGAAAAACTTTGGCGGATAGTGTCCCAATTCCGAAATCCGCTGCTGAAACAGGATGGAAAATGATTCCAGTCGATTCATCCATCCGGATTGTCCGGGTGTCTGGTGAGCCTGGGGCAGGCTTTTCGCCAGTTGTTGGAGCAGTATCTGCCGGACCTGCTCATCGCTGAGCCGGGAGAGCAGTTGAGTGACTTCGCCCATGGATTTGAGGTGCAGCGTTTCAAGCGACGGGGCGGGTGGAGCAGCTTTTTCTTTGGCGGCGAACCCTGTGGCAAAGCAAATCAGGATCAGGCAGACAATGAACATAAGGCGGCTGATAATCGTGATCGGACGATAAAATGAACATTTAAATTGTTTCATACGACCTTTCCCTTTGGTTGGTGTGCAGGATGGTGAAGGTCTCCTTACAGTCCTTTGCTGCGGCCGGTTTCTTGTCTCTGGTTTTCATTATTTTGGCCTTCTTGTTTTTTTGATGGTTGCCGCACCCGCCGGATTACTTCGGAAACAGGAATGTCAGCACCAGTCGTGCTCCGAAGCCTTCGGGTCCGTTCTCCGGTGATTCGGCCCAGTAACGGACTCCGGCGGTGAGCTGCATCGGAAGCTTGCCGATCTTGAACAACTGGCCGACCGTGAAATTAACGGGCACCGACCACGCAGAATTATGCCAGTCATAAGTGGATTCAGTGTTCAATCCGATCGTTGTTTTCGTCTTTGTGGTGTAGGAGACAAACGGCTGCAGGAACGTTGAACTGATGTAGGCCCGGTCGTCTTTCCCCTCAAATGACTCCAGGTGATTCGCCAGAATGCCATAAGTCCATCCATGTGCCTGTTGCAGCGCAACCACGGTCGGTCCCGCTCCCCACTTTTCTCCTCCCAGCAAACTGTCGGTAGCCGAAGGATAGAGAAACACCGGCCCTGCGCCCAAAATCCAGCCGCCGACCGGCTCCTTCGGCGAGAAAAAGAAACTCTGGAGGATATCGCCAAGTCCCGAATCGTGTTCGCCCTTTACCGGAATGTCATGCTGATCCATAAGCGGTACGATCGTCCGCGTGATCAGGTTCCAGTCCGCGTTGAGAGAGAACGGCCAGACTGGTTGGATGTTCAGGACTGACTTGGAGCCGTCGTCGTTCGGCCCGATGTTTTTATCGTAGTTGTACTGCAACGGAACGCTGATAAGGCTTGCGACCGGATTGGACAGCTTCTTTGCCAGTTCCTCTTCGGTGTCCTCGGCAAATGCCGCGCCCGTAATCGCCAGCACCAGTGCCAGTGCCAGTGCCAGTGTCGGTGTCAGCAAGAAAGATATGCTTCTGATTTTGAGCATTTTTATTCTCCTTTTGAATTCTCTTGGATTTGCGGCATCGATGAGTGCTTTTAATAATGATTGTGCGCCATTCATGATCTAATCTCCTTTCTGCTTTCGAAATCTTTCACGCTGATTGTGCGACGGATGGCGGCAAGGATGTCGGAGCCGGAGTCCATCTTGCGGAAGTAACCGGCGCAACCGGATGCCTCAGCCTGTGCCCGCACCTCGGGATCATCGTGCGCCGTGATGAAGATGACAGGGGTGGCATCCATGACAGCGGAGAGTCTCCGGCGCAGATCCAGTCCGGACATTCCTTTGAGTTGGATGTCGAGCATCAGGCAATCAAACTTCGGACGCTTCGTGTCCGCAAGGAAAGCTTCGGCGGAGGGATAAGTGATCGGCTGAAGGTGAGCGGCCCGCAGCAGCCGGCTCATCGAGAAGCAAAGTCTCTCGTCATCATCAATGACCGCGATATAGATGTTTTGGGTGCTGTCCATGACAATACCCATATCACACGGGACGGCCACCGTCTACTGCCCTTTAGGGAAGGTCGGCAACGGGGGGCTCATAAGCGGGGCGAACCTTATTGGATTATATTTAACACCGGATCGGGCCGCTTTTGAATGCTATTGCGAGTTATTATTATGGACAATGGGTGTTATTGGGTGTGGTATGGGTTTCATGATCCGAGCCGACGCTATCCAGATTACCCCGGAGATATCGGGCCTGATTGGGCAATCTGTGGCACTGCATAAGTTTAGTGGCCCCTCATGTAGCTGCGCAAAATAGCGTTGATCCTTGTCTGATACCCGGGTTGCCGCCGTAACCAGTCAATCAAATCCGCTTGGCATCCTCGAATGCAATTCTATGCTTTCGAGGCCGCCAAACTCCAGCCACAACTTCGTCAGCTCGGCGGTCGAATCCACATTAAGCTTGGTCTTGATGGCGGTGCGATGGAGTTTTACTGTGCGTTCGTGGATGCCAAGGTCGTATGCGATTTGCTTGTTCAGCTTTCCCTGCACGACGTGCTGCAGCACCTCATGTTCGCGCGGGGTGAGCATGGTGAAGCGCTTACGCAACGATTCCAGCCTTGCACGCTTGGCGCGCTCGCGGACATCGCGGTCGATCGCGCGTTTCACCGCATCGAGCAAATCCTCCTTCGGTGCGCGCTTGGTTAGAAAATCTTCCGCACCCCGCCGCATTGCTTGCACAGTGGTCGGAATATCTCCGTGACCGGTGAGGAAGATAACCGGCAACCTGTGCCCCTCCTTCGCAAGTGCTTCCTGCAAGTCCAGCCCGCTCAAGCCGGGCATCTGTAAATCCACAAGGACGCATCCCGGCACATCAAGCTCCGGTTGGACCAGGAACTCCGCCGCCGAATCAAATGTCTTCACAGCGAAACCAGATGCACGCAGCATTCGTGCGACTGCCGTTAGAAAAGAGGCATCGTCGTCCACAATCCGGACAATGGGGACGGGTGCATTCACTTCGCGTTGTCTCCCGCCGCCGGCAGGGTGAAGGTGAACGTCGCCCCGCCGGCTTCGTTGTTTTTCGCCCGGATGTTTCCACCTATCGCCTCGATGATGTTGCGGGAGATCGCCAGCCCCATCCCAAGACCGTTCGGCTTGGTGCTGAAGAACGGTTCGAAGATGTGAGCAAGCTTGTCCGCCGGAATGCCGTAGCCGGTATCACTCACGGCGACCTCGACCTGCGTGCCCGCAGACTGGACGCGCACGGTGATCTGGCGGCCATCGGATGTGGAGTCATTCATAGCGTCCATCGCGTTTAGCAGAAGATTCAGTAGCACCTGCTGCAATTGAACCCGATCGCCGCTAACCGGCGGAAGCGATGAAACGGGTTCGGTCGCCAGCCGGACATTGCGTGAGTCGGCTTCCGGGCGCACAAGGGTGATGACTTCGTCGGCCAGCACGTTCAAATAGAGCAGGCTGTGTTCAACTTTGCGCCGCTTCAGCAGGGTACGCATCCTGTCGATCACCGCACCTGCGCGCTGATCGTCCTTGCGGATATCCGCAAGGATGGCGCGCACTTCCTCCAGGTCCGGTGAGGATGCCTGCAGAAAAAGCTCCGCCGCCTCGGCATTGCGGAGGATGGCGCCAAGCGGCTGGTTCAATTCGTGCGCCAACGACACAGCCAGTTCGCCCATTGCGGAGACCCGTGCAACGTGAGCCAGTTCGACGCGCTGTT